>NZ_CP102283.1:0-327570 GCF_025150565.1 Granulicatella adiacens ATCC 49175
ATGAATTCCATTCAAGATTTTTGGGATATATTATTAGAACAATTTGAAAAAACAAATTCCGAGTTTACATTCAACCATTGGATAAAACCCGCTGAACCTGTTCGTATCGAGAAAAATATTCTTTATATTAAAGTCCCTTCTCAAACATTTGCCAGATATTGGCAAGATAATTTATTAAGAGACATTATTGAATTTGGGTACGACTATTTCAGACAATCATTTGAACCTAGATTTATTACACCAGAGTCTGATTTCGAACCAACGATTTCTTCTTTTCAATCAAACAACAGTAATATAGAAGAAACACAAACGACTGGATTAAGTCATCCTTCTCCAACTGCGATTGAAGAGGATTCTCATTTAAATCCAAAATACACTTTTGATACATTCATTATCGGGAAAGGGAACCAAATGGCTACGGCTGCCGCTCGGTATGTAGCGGAAAACCCTGGAACGGCTTATAACCCACTCTTTTTCTATGGGGGTGTAGGTCTTGGAAAAACCCATTTAATGCAAGCGATTGGGAATGATTATAAGAAGAATCATCCAACAGCACGTGTTAAATATGTAACCAGTGAAGAGTTTATGAATGAAATGATTGCTTCCATTGGATCAAAGACACCACAAGAATTCCGCAATCGTTATCGCAATGTGGATATTTTACTAGTCGATGATATTCAATTTTTAGCTGCAAAAGAAGCAACACAAGAGGAATTCTTCCATACTTTTAATGCTTTATTCAATAACCAAAAACAAATCGTACTTACTAGTGACCGACAACCAACAGAAATTAAAGCTCTTCAAGAAAGACTTGTTTCTCGTTTCGTTTCTGGTCTTCCTGTGGATATTACTCCACCAGACTTAGAAACTCGGATTGCGATTTTACAAAATAAAGCACAATCCCTTGGTTTTAATATTCCAATCGATGTACTGAGCTATGTGGCAGGACATATTCAATCAAACGTACGTGAGTTGGAAGGAGCTCTAATGCGTCTTCAAGCCTATTCCGTGATGGTTGGCGAAGATATTTCAACAGATTTAGCCGCAGAAGCTTTGAAAAATCTCCTACCAGGTGGTAAAGAGAAATTACTATCGATTCATGATATTCAAAGTGCTGTTGCCAAATATTACAATATTACTGTTGAAGATATTAAAGGGAAAAAGAGAACGAAAACAATGGTTCAACCTCGTCAAATCGCCATGTATCTTTCACGTGAATTAACAGGAAGTTCTTTACAAAAAATTGGATCTGACTTTGGTAGAGACCATTCAACCGTTCTTCATGCTTATGAAAAAATTAGCTTAGAAGTAAAAGAAAATACTGAAACGACTCAAGTCATTAATGAAATTAAAGGATTGCTTCATCAGTAGTCAGTGGATAACTCAAAAAATTCAAGCTGTTTATCCACAATAGTTATCCACAATCAAAAATGAAAGAACTGTAGGGATTCTTCACTTTTCCACAGAATACACAGCCCCTACTACTATTACTATTTTTTTAATAAATAAATTAAATATAAAAGGACATCCAAAAGGAGGAAGTTATGAAATTTTCAGTAAACAGACAAGGATTTTTAAAAAATCTAGTCGATGTTCAACGTGCAATTCCATCAAAAACAACGATTCCAATTTTAACTGGGATTAAATTAGTTGCAAGTGAAGAAGGTTTAACATTAACAGGTAGTGATTCAGAAGTTTCTATCGAAGTATTCTTACCTATCGAAGACGAAGAACTACAATTAACAGTCCAAGAACCAGGTAGCATCGTTCTTCCTGCTCGTTTCTTTGGAGAAATCGTTAAAAAATTACCTTTAAATCTCTTCTCTATCGAAACAAACGATCAATTACAAGCAACGATTACAGCAGGTAGTGCATCATTTACATTAAATGGTTTATCTGCAGTGGATTATCCACAATTACCTGAAATCGAAAAAAATCATGTAATTACCATTCCTGTACCATTATTTAGACAAGTGATTGTACAAACAGCGGTTGCCGTTTCAACAGCAGAATCTCGTCCAATCTTAACAGGGATTCATATGGTGATTAAAGACAACAAATTAAAAGCAGTCGCAACAGACTCTCACCGTTTAAGCCAACGAATCATTCCACTACAAATGCCAGCTGGAAGTGATGCATTGACTTTCGAAATGACATTACCTGGTAAAACATTATTAGAATTATCTCGTATCATCGACGGATTAGAAACAATCGATTTTGCGATTACAGATAATCAAATCTTGTTCCAAACAGAAACATTATCTTTCTACTCTCGTTTATTAGAAGGTATGTATCCTGATACAGACCGTTTAATTAACGACGGAGCGAACACTTCCATTACAGTCGTTGCAAGTGAACTTGTAGCAGCCGTAGAACGTGCTTCATTAATGTCACATACTGATAAAAACAATATTGCAACACTAACTCTTTCTCCAGAACGTATTCTATTAACAGGGAAATCTCCTGAAGTGGGTACGGTTGAAGAAGAAATCGCTGTGGAAAACTTCGAAGGAGCTCCACTTGAAATTTCATTTAACCCTGACTACTTAAAAGAAGCGTTGAAATTATTCGGTTCTTCAGAAGCTGTGATTAACTTCTTAGAAGCAAACCGTCCATTTACATTGAAACTAAAAGAAGACCACTCTGGTATTCCACATAGCTTCATTCAATTAGTGACACCTGTTCGTACATTCAACGGGTAATCGTAAGTTATCAAACTTTCACTCGAGCTTTCGTTTTGAAGGCTCGAGTTTTTTTATGTATAGAAAAAGGAATTAAGCAGTGAATGCTGCCTAATTCCTTTTTGATTCTTAGTTTTTATAATCATCCCACAATGGAGAAGAATACATATAACTTCCGCGTTTAGCTACCTCTCTACGACCTTCTCGAACAATAAAGTCTAAAATATTGAAAAACTTCTCTTTTGCATCAATGAAATTTGTAAATTCAAATGTCTTTCCTAAAACATAAGATCTATCATCTCTACTATTCACCATGAATAAATGATTTTTATAGAAAAGATGTACTGCAAATAGCGTGGTATTAGATTCATCAAATAATACATAAACCAATGAATCGTAATTTCTATGTTTAATTTCTTCCTCTAATTCTCTTTTTAATGGCTCAATATTCATATCAGAATCCTCGAAATGCTTTATTTGTCAATAGTATAGCATATATTTCAACCCTCATCTGCTAAATTTCCCGAAATTCACTTATAAGTGAAGTGCACCCTGTCAAGTAGACAGGAAAATAATTAAATTGTATGACGAGTTCTAATGAACTCGTCTTTTTATTTATGCAGGAATTTTTAACCCCATTGATAAAGTAATTCTTTTCTCATTATAGAAGTGGATATACTCCTCAACCTTCTTGAAGAGAGACTCATAGGTTTTGAAATGATATAAACGATATACTTCTTCCTTTAATGTTCCCCAGAATGATTCAATTGGTCCGTTATCTATACATCGGCCAGGACGTGACATACTATGTGTTATTTGTCCTTTTTCTATAAAGTGCTTAAAGAAATGAGAAGTATATTGAAATCCTCGATCACTATGAATCATTGTTTTTGTTGGAATTATCTTTCTCTTTATTTGATCAAAAGTATCTTTAACGATTTGATTATTGTTTTGTTTAGATATTTGATATGCAACTATTTTCTTTGTGCCATAATCTAAAACTGCACTTAAATAAGCTTTTTCTCCCTTTCCATATTTCAATTCAGTGATATCCGTTAATAGTAGAGCCATTGGCTCGTAATCTTTCTGAAATTCTCGATTTAAAATATTAGCTGCGGTGTATTCTTCAGAGTTAGATTTATAACGATAACGTTTTTTTCGTATAATTGCCTTTAATCCCATTAATTTCATAAGGCGCTGAATACATTTATGATTCACCTTCGCATTTCTATAATAGTTTAAATAGATTGTGATACGACGATATCCATATATACCTTGAACGGATTCATATACTTCGTGTATTAATGACATTAAACGACGTAGTCGTTTTTCAGATTCCGAAGGGACTCGATTTAACCATTTATAATAGCCGGCTCTACTAACGTTTAAGGCTTTACATAATTGAGTAATATGAAATCCTCTTTTACTTAATTTTTTAATCGTTTGATATTCCGCTTCAAATTTCGTCTGGCAAACATCAACTCGCTTTCCACTTCTTGTAATTTTTTTAGTGCGGCATTTTCTGTTTCTAAATATTCGTTTCGTGCCTTTAATATAGCCATTTCTGCACGAATACGCTCGGTTTCTGTCTGTATATTATCTGGTTTTCGTTTTCCTCGACTATCTACTAATCCATCAGGACCATATTTTTGATATTTTTTAACCCATTGATACACTGAGTTGTAAGAGACATTAAATTTTTGTGCGGTTTGTTTATAGTCTAATTGATTTTGAATACAGTCTTTGACGATAAATATTCTTTCTTCATGCGATGTTTTTCTAAATTTCATAGTATATACCTCTGGCTTAGGATAGTAGGCCTTCTCGGCCTCACCATTAGTATACTTAATAATCCAATTTCGTACAGTTTTAGCACAAGGGATTTTGTATTTTCTTGCGATTGCAGTAAAGTAAGTTTTCGATTCTAAAAACTCTTTGACCACCTTTTCTTTAAATTCATTTGTATAAGTGTTAAACCCATCTCGATCTTCTAATACAGAAGGTCCGTGTGCTTTATAATTCAGAAAATACATATTAAAGCTTCCGGGCGATATCTTTAAACCATATTCACTACGCAGCTCATGAAAAGATACACCATCTAAATACAATTCTATGAATTGTTCTAATTCTTTTGCAGTATGTTTTTTGACCAACTTAAAAATGCCCCCTCTAAAGTAGTTTACTTTTTTAAGTGTCTACTTTAGAGGGAGCATATCAAAGTGAATTTCGGGCAGCACGATTTTGGGGTGATTTTAGCTCCCAAAATCCAAATTTTTGAAAAAATCCTAGTAAATTTTGTTTTTTGTTTTTTTAGGCTTTTTTGATGTTTTTGCCTCAAAATTGAAATAACCCCCTAAAATTTGCAATTTCTTTGCGAAAAGCTTGTAAAAAATGTATAATAATGTAGAGTTATTCTACTTAAAAATATGTGAGCATGCATGAGTTTAATGGAGTTCTCACCAATATCCATTAGAAAAGAGGAAGTTCATGACAACTATCGTATCGATCTCTGATGAGTACATTACATTAGGGCAATTTTTAAAACATATTGACGTCATTACAACGGGCGGACAAGCAAAATGGTACCTGCAAGAATATACAGTTTTTGTAGATGGAGAGTTAGAAAATCGACGTGGTAGAAAATTATATCCGAATACACGTGTCGAAATACCTGATGAGGGTATTTTTATTGTGAAAGAAATGAAATCGGATGAAAATGATTTGAACACACATGACGCATGAAGCTGACTAATTTACAATTACAAAACTTTCGTAATTATGAATCTGTCCAATTAGAGTTTACAGACGGTGTGCATGTTTTTATTGGTGAAAATGCACAGGGTAAAACCAACCTAATGGAGTCGATTTATGCCTTGGCGATGACAAAGAGCCACCGCACTACAAACGACAAAGAACTGATTGGATGGAAAAAAGACTTTGCGACGATTAAAGGGACTATTGAAAAAACAGCGACAAAGACGAATTTAGAATTGCAATTTTCTAAAAAAGGAAAAATTGCAAAGGTGAATTATTTGGAGCAAAAACGACTGAGTTCCTACCTTGGAAACTTAAATGTTATTTTATTTGCCCCTGAGAACCTCACGCTTGTCAAAGGGTCTCCGCAAAACAGACGTAAATTTGTGGATATGGAACTTGGACAAATGAGTTCCCTCTACCTTTATGATTTAGTGGAATATAATCGCGTCTTAAAACAACGCAATACGTATTTGAAGCAGCTAGCGATTAAGAAAAAGCAGCCTGACGAATACTTAGAGGTTTTAAGCGAGATGTTAAGCGAGTTAGCTAGTAAAATCGTCTTTCATCGTCTCGATTTTATGAAGCAATTGGAGGCTTTAGCCATTCCGATTCATGACCAGTTATCGCTTGGTCGTGAGAAATTCTCGGTTTCGTATCAAGCAACGATTCCCCTGGAGGATGGTTTAACAGCTTCGCAAATGAAAGAAATTTATATGAATCAATTCAAGAAGAATCAAACTCGTGAGGCGGATCAAGCCACAACGCTGATTGGACCGCACCGTGACGATTTGATTTTTTATTTAAATGAGGTTCCAGTTCAAACGTATGGTTCGCAAGGACAGCAACGTTCGACCGTTCTGAGTTTGAAGCTTGCGGAAATCGAATTGATGAAATTATCGACAGGCGAGTACCCTCTTCTACTATTAGATGACGTACTTTCCGAGCTCGATGATGACAGACAAACTCATCTGATTAAGGCGATTGAAAATAAGGTGCAAACTTTTATTACCACAACGAGCCTGGATGGGATTAAGCAACAATTTATTAATGAACCAGTCGTAATACCGATTGAAAAAGGAACTATTTTAAAAACGGAGAGTGAGAATTAGCATATGACAGAAGAAAACAAAGCTGAATTAGCTGCGCAATATGATGCCAGTCAGATTCAAGTATTAGAAGGACTCGAAGCTGTTCGTAAACGTCCTGGGATGTATATTGGTTCAACAAGTAGTGCTGGGCTTCATCACCTTGTATGGGAAATCGTGGATAACTCGATTGATGAGGCTTTAGCAGGATTCGCCACTCATATTGAAATTGAAATCACCAAAGAAAACCATATTCGTGTCACTGATGATGGACGTGGGATTCCGGTGGATATTCAAGAAAAAACAGGTCGTCCTGCCGTAGAAACAGTATTTACAGTGCTTCACGCCGGTGGTAAATTCGGTGGCGGAGGCTATAAAGTTTCTGGGGGTCTTCACGGGGTTGGGGCTTCTGTTGTTAATGCTCTTTCAACAGACTTAACCGTTCAAGTATTTAAAGATGGCAATATTTATGAGCAATCTTATAAACGTGGTGCCGTTTTAGAAGACTTAAAAATCATTGGGACAACTGATAAACATGGGACGAGCGTATACTTTGTACCAGACCCTGAAATTTTCCAAGAAACAACGGTATTTGAATTTGATAAATTAGCCAACCGTGTGCGTGAATTAGCGTTCTTGAACAAAGGATTAAAATTAACGATTACGGATTTCCGACCAGAAGAGCCAGTGAGAAAATCATTCTGCTACGAAGGCGGGATTAAGAGTTATGTCGAACACTTAAATAAATCAAAACAAGTGTTATTCGAAGAGCCAATTTATGTAGAAGGAGAACAAGATGGCATTCAAGTAGAAGTTGCAATGCAATACACTTCTGGATACCATACAAACCTTCTCAGCTTCACGAATAATATCCACACTTATGAAGGTGGGACTCACGAATCAGGGATGAAGACGGCCTTAACACGTGTGATTAATGATTACGCGCGTCGTCAAAAATTGATGAAAGAAAACGAAGAAAAACTAAGCGGTGAAGATGTCCGTGAAGGTTTAACGGCTGTTGTTTCTATCAAACATCCTGATCCACAATTCGAAGGACAAACAAAAACGAAATTAGGAAACTCTGAAGCTCGTACGATTACAGATAGACTGTTTTCAACGCACTTCGATAAATTCTTAATGGAAAACCCTCAAGTCG
Organism: Granulicatella adiacens ATCC 49175; assembly: GCF_025150565.1. Taxonomy (NCBI): domain Bacteria; kingdom Bacillati; phylum Bacillota; class Bacilli; order Lactobacillales; family Carnobacteriaceae; genus Granulicatella; species Granulicatella adiacens. The sequence continues at coordinate 7,680 of NZ_CP102283.1, forward strand.
CACGTAAGATTGTTGAAAAAGGGATTTTAGCTTCGAAAGCACGTCTTGCTGCAAAACGTGCCCGTGAAGTGACTCGTAAGAAATCTGGTTTAGAAATTTCAAACTTACCAGGTAAATTAGCAGACTGCTCAAGCAATGACCCAACGATTTCTGAATTATTCATCGTCGAAGGGGACTCTGCGGGTGGTTCAGCAAAACAAGGACGTTCACGTCATTTCCAAGCGATTTTACCAATCCGCGGGAAAATCTTGAACGTTGAAAAAGCAACACTCGATAAAATTTTAGCCAACGAAGAAATTCGTTCGCTCTTTACAGCGATGGGAACTGGTTTTGGTGGAGATTTTGATTTATCGAAAGCTCGTTACCAAAAATTAGTCATCATGACCGATGCCGATGTCGATGGAAGTCACATCCGTACATTGCTCATTACTCTTTTCTATCGTTATATGCGCCCTGCAGTGGAAGCTGGATATATTTATATCGCGCAACCACCTCTTTACAAGTTGAAACAAGGTAAGAATGAATACTACATTCAAAATGATAAAGAGCTTGAAGCGAAACTAAAAGAATTACCAGCACATCCAAAACCACAATTATCACGATACAAAGGTCTTGGGGAAATGGATGCGGAACAATTATGGGAAACAACCATGAACCCTGAAAACCGTTCAATGTTACAAGTATCTGTAGAAGATGCTGCAGAAGCGGATCAAATTTTAGATATCTTGATGGGAGACCGTGTAGAACCACGCCGTGAATTCATTGAAAGCAATGCGAAATACATCAATATGGAAGATTTAGATATCTAATTTAGTAAACGAATTTGAAGAGAAGAATAGAAAAGGAGACGAATTATGTCTGAAGAAGTGAAACACTTTGAAGAAACTTTTGAATCAACTGATTTAGTACAAACGATGCGTAAATCATTTCTAGAGTATTCGATGAGTGTTATTGTATCGCGTGCCCTACCAGATGTGCGCGATGGATTAAAACCAGTGCACCGTCGTATTCTATATGGAATGAGTGAACTTGGAGTAACGCCGGACAAACCGCATAAAAAATCTGCGCGTATTGTCGGGGACGTAATGGGTAAATATCACCCACACGGTGACTCTGCAATTTACGATGCCATGGTTCGTATGGCACAAGATTTCTCATACCGTTACCCATTAATTGATGGTCACGGTAACTTTGGTTCTGTCGATGGAGACGGAGCCGCTGCGATGCGTTATACAGAGGCTCGTATGAGTAAAATTGCTCTTGAAATGCTTCGCGATATTAACAAAGATACGATTAATTTCCGTGATAACTACGATTCAACAGAACGTGAACCAGAAGTATTACCAGCACGTATTCCAAACTTATTAGTAAATGGTGCAACAGGGATTGCGGTTGGGATGGCAACAAATATTCCACCACATAACTTGGCGGAAGTCATCTCAGCTCTTCACTTATTAATGAAGAACCCTGATGTCACAACTACTGAATTAATGGAAGCTCTCCCTGGACCTGACTTCCCAACTGGAGGAATTGTCTTAGGAAAATCTGGAATTCGTCGTGCATACGAAACAGGACGCGGATCGATTACGGTTCGTGGACGCGTACAAATCGAAGAATTGAAAAACGGAAAAGAACGCATCATCATCACTGAATTACCATATATGGTAAATAAAGCGCGTTTAGTAGAACGTATCGCACAATTACACCACGAGAAGAAAATCGAAGGAATTACTTACTTAAACGATGAATCTGACCGTGTCGGAATGCGTGTCGTAATTGAAGTGCGTCGTGATGTTTCCGCATCCGTTGTATTAAATAATTTATACAAATTAACACCATTACAATCCAACTTCGGATTCAATATGCTTGCGATTGTGAATCAAGAGCCAAAAGTATTGAGCTTAAAAGAAATTTTACGCCACTACTTAGATCACCAAGAAGAAGTCGTTCGTCGTCGTAGCTTATTCGATAAGAAAAAAGCGGAAGACCGCGCTCATATTTTAGAAGGATTACAAATCGCCTTAGACCATATCGATGCAATTGTGGCCATCTTAAGAAGTTCAGCAAGTGGAGATATCGCCAAAGACCGCTTCATGAATGAATACGGCTTAAGCGATAAACAAGCACAAGCGATTCTCGATATGCGTATGGTTCGTTTAACAGGATTAGAACGCGAGAAAATTGATGCAGAATACAACGAATTGCAAGCAACCATCCAATACTTAGAAAAAGTATTAGCAAGCGAAGAACTTCGTTACGAAATCATCGAACAAGAATTACTTGAAATCCAACAACGTTTCGACAATCCTCGTCGTACAGAATTATTAGTCGGAGAAGCATTAAGCCTTGAAGATGAAGATTTAATCGAACAAGAAGATGTCGTGATTACATTAACGAAGAATGGATATATCAAACGTCTTGCCAACACTGAATTCAAGGCACAACGCCGTGGAGGACGTGGGGTTCAAGGAATGAGCGTTCATGATGATGACTACGTGGAAAATATGATTTCATGTTCAACACATGATTCACTCCTCTTCTTTACGAATACAGGGAAAGTTTACCAAGCAAAAGGGTATGAAATTCCTGAATATAGCCGTACAGCAAAAGGATTACCGGTTATCAACTTATTAAACATTGATTCAGCTGAGAAAATTCAAGCGATTATCAGTGTTCCTGAATCTGACGAAACAGAACGTTACTTGTTCTTCACAACATTACGTGGAACAGTGAAACGTGTCCGTCTATCAGAATTCAAGAATATTCGTACAAATGGTCTACGTGCCATCCAATTACGCGAAGATGATGAATTGATTCGTGTAGTAGTCACAAGCGGAAATGATGGCATCATCCTTGGAACGTATCACGGTAACGCTGTAAGCTTCCATGAAGATAAAGTTCGTGCGATGGGTCGTACCGCTTCAGGTGTTCGTGGGGTTTCTCTACGTGACGGCGACTATGTCATCGGAATGGATATTTTAACTCCTGATAATGAAGTATTAGTCGTGAGTGAAAAAGGATACGGAAAACGTACAGCTGCTAGCGAATACGCATTGAAAGGCCGTGGCGGTAAAGGGGTTCGTACACTTCGTATTACCGAGAAAAATGGGCCACTAGTCTGCCTACGTACGGTAACTGGAGACGAAGACTTACTCATTATGACCAATAAAGGGGTTATCATCAGATTCCATGCTGAAGATGTGTCTCAAACAGGCCGTGGCGCTCTTGGAGTTCGTATGATGCGTCTTGATCAAGATGCAATTGTAAGTTCATTAGCGATTGTAGACCGCGAAGAAGAAACAGAAGAAGGATCTGAAGCCACTGACTCATCGACTGAATCAGTAGCAACAGAAAATCCAACTGCATCCCTTTCAGATGAAGCCATCAAAGGCAATATGAAAGACTTTGCGCAACAATTAGTTGACGAAGAAAATGAATAATCAGTAAGCAAAAAGCCATCAATTGATGGCTTTTTGTGTTCTGTTTTTCTTTATGATGCTAAAAAGAGTATAAAAAGCACTCATTAAGATTACGAAGAATCATATGGATTCTATAATAGTGGTAATGGGGGATGGCTTTAAAGGTGAGAGACCATAGGCTCGAACCGGTGCTCTATTATCACTATTATGAAGATATCCGTAAGGATTCATAGTAATCGAATATAAAGCTTTTTAGCAAAAAAGTTCTCTTTGAAGGCAAGAAAATCTCTTTTTTTATGCGGATTCTAGTTATATAATAGGGATATACAGGGGCATAAGGAGGAATTTGCATGATTGAATTTAAAAATGTTTCAAAAGTATATGGACAAACAGTCGCTTTAGATGGACTCAATTTAACGATTGAAAGTGGAAAAATCATCGGACTGATTGGACATAATGGTGCAGGAAAATCAACAACCATTAAATCCCTAGTAAGTGTCATCAATCCAACAAGTGGAGAAATTTTTGTCGATGGACAAGAACTTTCAGCAAATCGACTTGCGATTAAAGAAAAAATTGGCTATGTAGCCGATAGTCCAGACCTATTCCTACGCTTAACAGCCAATGAATTCTGGGAATTAGTTGCTTCTTCTTATGGCATGACTCTAGACGAAGTAGAAAGCCGTCTAGCATATTTACTAGAATTATTTGATTTTGAAGGACATCGCTATGAAGTCATTGATTCCTTCTCACATGGGATGCGTCAAAAGGTATTTGTTATTGGGGCCTTGCTGTCTGACCCAGATATTTGGGTACTCGATGAACCTATGACGGGTCTTGATCCACAAGCTTCTTACGACTTGAAGAAATTAATGCGCGAACATGCTGATAAAGGCAATACCGTTCTTTTCTCTACTCACGTACTTGAAGTAGCAGAACAGCTTTGCGATAAAATTGCGATTTTGAAAAAAGGAAAACTACTCTTCTATGGTACGATTCAAGAGTTGAAAGGACAACAACCAGAAAGTACTTTAGAAGAAATTTACTTATCAATTGCCGGCAAACAAGAAGGAGTGGATTCACATGCGGTTTAAACGAATTTTAACGCTGGTGAAGACCAATTTAATCTTTGCGACACAACCGGCACAATTGCAAAATTATCGAAAGAAACAAGCGAAGAACCCGACAAAACCAGTGAATGTTGCGATGAGAACATTGATGCAACAATTGATGTTTGCGGTTATATTTGGGGGATTTTTTGGATTTGTAGGAATGATTTCAGGACGTTCCTATTCTCCACTCCAATTTGCAAGTTCTATATTCTTGTTTATGATGATTTTAATTTCTCAAGCACTTCCGTCAATCTATAATGTATTTTATGAAAGTAAAGATTTTGAATCTTACCGTCCATATGCATTTACAGAAACAGAAGTGATTTTAGGAAAAAGTCTATCTGTTGTAGTGGCCTCATTATATGGCTTACTTCCAATATTTATGTTTTTTGGAATCCATGTCTATTTTTCAGGAGGAAATTATTTCTTAACGATTCCACTTGGATTATTTGGAGCACTCTTACTAAGTACGAGCGTCTATTTATTAATGTTTATACTATGCTTCTTTTTAGCAAAAATTCCAATTTTTAGAAAATATCAATCTGTGATTGCCAATGTATTAATTTTTATTGTCTCGATTGGCGCGGTCATTGGTTATCAATTTTTGATGAATCGCAATACTGGAATTCAAACTTTTAAAGGAGAAGTTCCTGTATATTTATCGCCTATTAAAGCTTTTTATGATGTACTTCTTAATCCAATGGATTTAAGTTCATATCCTCTAATTGGAATCGTTGTTGTTGCATTCTTAATTCTTATAGCTCTCGTTAAATTTATTGTATTACCTAATTTCTACGATGCGGTTTCTCAAACATCTACTAATAAAGTAAAAGTTGAACGAGTTAAAAAAATGGAATTAAGTGGAGGAAAGTTATCATTTAGATTCTTTCTTCGATATACTTTAAGGCAATTATTAGAAGGGTCTGTTTTAACTCAAACGATTATTGCTGCAGGTGTATTACCTTATCTATTCTTCCTACCAACAATGATGAATATGTCTTCTCTTCCAGAAGGTGTGAGTATTATGGAGTTTATTAATTTAAATACTTTCTTACCTTTTGCAATGTTTTTGACGTTTATCGCCTTCTTTAACACCGGAGGAAATAACTTATTGGCAGTTGGGATTTCACTCGAGCGAGAAAACTATTATTATTTGAAAGTTCTCCCGTTTGATATGCATCAATTTTTAGAGCGTAAATTCTGGATTTTGTTTGTCATTCAATCTGCGTTACCAGTACTTTTACTGACTATTATTTTTACGGTTCTACGTTTCCCAATTTATATGATTTTAGGGATTATTTTATATTGGGGAATCATCAGTCTAGGTCTTAGCCGTTGGGGATATGCAAAGGACTTGAAACTCTTTACGCCAAGCTGGACGAATGTAGTGGAACTATTGAATCGTTCTCGTAGCGGCGTTAAGTCGATGATATTCTTAGTGATTCTCTTCGGATTTATTTTTGGAGCAGGTTATTTATTAGCTAAATTACCAGAATGGAATCGTACTCTTGTTTGGGGATTGACGATTGGTTATGTAGGAATCATTTTAGGACTATCAATTTTCGCAATCTTCTTCTATAAGAAAAAATTACATGAATTAGTTGATTCTGAATAATGATTTTAAGACTTAGAGATTTTCTCTAAGTCTTTTTTATAACCATCCTTATAGGGTTTTGCAGGTATATAACCAATAGTTATAACAAACAATAGAAAAACGGTATAAGAAAACCTATTGCTATGCGGATTGTTCTCTGTTATCCTAAGACCATGTTCATAAGACATCACAAAGAACAGGTGAGTAAAAAAGAAAATTTGCTAAGAGAGTCTCGGCTGGTGGGAAGAGATCAAATGGAATTTTTGAAGATGGCCTCGGAGTGATTTTACATCGAATCATTAGATGTAAATGGGTAGCCCATTATAGCTGTAGAGTATAACACCAAGCGTGCGTACTCGGTAAGGTAGGATTCGTGAGGATTCTACAAAACAAGGTGGTAACACGAAATTTCGTCCTTGCAGTAGCAATACTGTGAGGATTTTTTATTTATAGGAGGAATGACCAATGTCAAAATTACAAGCACCATTTAGAGTCGATCACGTAGGAAGTTTCTTACGTCCAAAAGAACTAGTAGAAGCAAAAGAAAAATTTGCAAAAGGAGAAATTACACGCGAGGAATTAACAGCCGTCGAAGATAAAGCCATCGAAAAGTTAGTCGAACAACAAAAGAAAGCTGGATTAAAAGGATTCACAGACGGCGAATTCCGTCGCCAATATTGGCACTTAGATTTCTTCTGGGGATTAAACGGAGTGGAACATACACAAGCAAAAATTGGATACCAATTCCACGATGAAATTACAAAACCAGACTCAGCAGATGTCGTTGGAAAAATCACTGGTGAAAATCACCCATTCGTAGAACATTTCAAATTCTTAAAACAATTCGAAGACGAAGATTTCATCGTAAAACAAACAATCCCTGCTCCAGCGCAATTCTACTTCGAATTGATTCGTGACGCAGAGCATATTGAGCAAACTTTCTCAGTATACCCTTCAAAAGAAGAACTCTTTAAAGATATCATTGCTGCTTACAGACAAGTGATTAAAGAATTATACGATGCAGGTTGCCGTCTCTTACAAATCGACGACTGTACATGGGGTGTAATCGTAGATGATAACTTCTTAAACATCATCTCAAAAGAAAGTCATTTAACACCTGAAGAATTAAGAAGAGAACACAAACGTGAATTTTTAGAGTTAAACAACGGAATTCTAGAAGATTTACCGGAAGATTTAACAGTAAACACTCACGTATGCCGTGGTAACTTCCACTCAACATGGGCAAGTTCAGGTGGCTATGATTCAGTGAGCGACGCATTATTCGAAGACGAAAACGTACATGCGTACTACTTAGAATACGATACAGACCGCGCAGGCGACTTCAAGCCACTTGCTAAAGTGGGTAATGAGAAGAAAGTCGTATTAGGACTCTTAACTTCAAAATTTGCTGACCTAGAAGACAAAGATGAAGTCATCGCTCGTATTAAAGAAGCGAGCCAATACGTGCCACTTGAAAACTTATACTTAAGTACACAATGTGGATTTGCTTCAACAGAAGAAGGAAATGTCATTAAAGAAGAAGATCAATGGAAGAAAATCGCATTGATTTCAGAAATCGCTCGTGAAGTTTGGGGAGAATAATCATCCCGTAAGAAGAAATTCGAAGATAGATTGGAGAAATAAATTTATGACATCAAAACAAGCACCATTTAGAGTAGACCACGTAGGAAGTTTCTTACGTCCAAAAGAATTAGTAGAAGCACGCGCAAAATTTGCAAAAGGCGAAATCACACGTGAAGAATTAACAGCTGTAGAAGATAAAACGATTCGAGAAATTGTACAAAAACAAATCGCTGCTGGATTAAAAGGCGTTACAGACGGTGAATTCCGCCGTGCTTACTGGCACCTTGACTTCTTCTGGGGATTCAATGGTGTGGAACATACAGTTGGTGAACATGGTTATAAATTTAACGGTATTGAAACAAAAGCCGATACATCAACATTAACAGCTCCAATCGATGGAAAAAATCACCCATTCGTCGAACATTTCAAATTCTTACGTGACTTAGTGAAAGACGAAGATGTTATTGTGAAATTCACAATCCCTTCTCCATCACAATTCTATTTCGAATTAATTCGTACACCTAAACATATTGCAGCTTGGAAAGCAGTTTATCCAACAGAAAAAGAGTTGTTCGAAGCAATTAAAAACGCATATGTGGATGTAATTACAGACTTATACAACGAAGGCCTTCGCACGCTTCAATTTGACGATTGTACATGGGGCGCTTTAGCAGACGATGGTTTTGCAAAACGTTTCAACGCAGACCGTCCATTAGAAGAAGTTCGTCGTGACTTTGCAGGTCGTGCATTACAATTGAACAACTCAGTTCTTGATGCACTACCAAAAGACTTAGTAGTGAACACACACGTTTGTCGCGGTAACTTCCACTCTACTTGGATTTCTCAAGGGGGATACGAAAAAGTAGAAGATGAGCTATTAGCAGGCGAACACGTACATGCGTACTACTTAGAATACGATACAGACCGTGCCGGCGACTTCAAGCCTCTTGCTAAAGTTTCTGACGGTAAGAAAGTGGTTCTTGGTCTTTTAACTTCAAAATTTGCAGATTTAGAAGACAAAGATGAAGTCATCGCTCGTATTAAAGAAGCGAGCCAATACGTGCCACTTGAAAACTTATACTTAAGTACACAATGTGGATTTGCTTCAACAGAAGAAGGAAATGTCATTAAAGAAGAAGATCAATGGAAGAAAATTGCATTGATTTCAGAAATCGCCCGTGAGGTTTGGGGAGAATAACCTCACATTATAAAACGAACAAAAAGGCTGTGGGGAGAATAACTTTTGAACCGCAGCCTTCCCCTATTTAGAAAGGAAGTGTCATTATGACAGCATTTCAACAACAATTAGCCAAAGCTTACGAAACATTAAAACAAGCAAAATGGGTAAACTTAAGCCATCAAATCGATGCGAATAGCCCTCACTTCCCTGCTCTACCAGCATTGGAACAAAAAGATTTATTTACCTTAAAAGATGGATTCCATGTCCAACAATTATCAGTGGTAACACAATACGGTACACATATCGACCCTCCTTGCCACTTCTATGAAGGCGGACGTTTCCTGGATGAAATCGAGTTGAAAGATTTATTATTACCACTTTACGTCATCGACCGTTCAAAAGAAGTAGCCGAAAATCCAGACTTCGAATTAACAAAAGAAGACGTTTTAGCATTCGAAGAAGAATACGGACAAATCCAGCCAGGTGCCTTTGTAGCATTCCGTAGTGACTGGTCACACCGCTGGCCAGACCAAGATGCAGTTCGTAATTTAGATGAAAATGATGTTCAACACACACCAGGTTGGGCAAAAGATGCGCTTGAATTCTTAATTCACGAACGTCATGTGAAAGCTGTAGGTCACGAAACATTAGATACAGACTCAGGTGTTCACGCTGCCGCACATGGGTTAACAAATGAATACTATTTATTAAGCCAAGATATCTTCCAAGTGGAAGTATTAGCGAACCTTGACCAAGTTCCTTCAGTTGGTGCTGTGATTTCAATCTCATACCCTAACTGGAACCATACTCCAGGTTCACCTGTTCGCGCCATTGCGTATTTACCAGAAGCTGAATAAACGAAAAGAGGAAAACACATGTCAAATCACGAAAACTGTAGCTGTTGTCAAAAAGCGCCTTTTAGACTCGATCACGTAGGAAGTTTCTTACGTCCAGAGCGTCTAAAAGAAGCCCGTGCGAAGTTTAATGCCGGAGAAATCACTGCCGAAGAACTCGAACGCGTTGAAAACGAAGAAATCATTGCCCTAATCGAGAAAGAAAAAGAACTCGGCCTCAAATCTGTCACTGACGGTGAATTCCGTCGTGCATTCTGGCACTTAGATTTCTTAGAAAACTTAGATGGGGTTGAACTTGTCGAAGTAGACCACTTCTCTGTTCAATTCAAAGATAAAGATGTGAAGCCAAAAACATTACGTATCGTTGGAAAAGTGGATTTTTCTGAGGATCATCCATTCGTAAAACACTTCAAATTCTTAAAAGAGCATGCTGGCGAAACACCGGTGAAACTAACAATCCCTTCACCAAGTATGTTGCATTTGATTACGCAAGTTCGTGAGAAAAACTATGTGCCAATTGAGCGCTACAAAGACAATGAAGTCCTCTTCTATGATGACGTGGTGGCAGCATACCGTAAGGCGCTACAATGCTTCTACGACTTAGGATGCCGCAATATTCAATTAGATGATACAAGCTGGGGTGAGTTCTGTGCGTTAGATAAACGTGAAGCATATGAAGCGCGTGGATTCGACCTCGAACAAATCGCTCGTGACTACGTGGATGTATTAAATCGTGTCATTGAATGGAAACCAGAAGATTTAGTGGTGAACATGCATATTTGCCGCGGAAACTTCCGCTCAACATGGTTCTCAAGTGGTGGTTATGAACCAGTGGCGAAGACGCTATTTGGTCATTGCCGTGTGGATGGATTCTTCTTGGAATATGATAGTGACCGTGCTGGTGACTTTACTCCACTTCGCTATATTAAAGACCAAAAAGTCGTACTTGGCTTAATTACTTCTAAATCAGGGGACTTAGAGGATAAAGGCGAAGTTATCTCTCGTATTAAAGAAGCCAGTCAGTACGTTCCTCTTGAACAATTATGCCTCAGCCCTCAATGTGGATTCTCTTCTACAGAAGAAGGCAATATCTTAACGATTGAAGCGCAATGGGATAAATTAAAACTGATTGACGAAATCGTTCATGAAGTTTGGGGATAAAATAAAAAAAAACAGCTCCTACAGTTTTTGTTTGTAGGAGCTATTTTTATAGTTTTTAATCGGATGAATGTATCATAAATGATACGTATCATTTATGATACATCAAAGAAAATTTTGTATGAAATGAATATGTTTTTTATAAGAATTAATGGATAGGATTTTTAATAAAATGTGTTATAATGAGTTGCAATATTTTAAGATTAGTTTTCTAAAAGGATTAGGGGTTAAAGGAAGGGTATATTATGAAAAAAGAAATTTTTTCCATTCGAAAAATAAAGAAATATGCTGGATCTGTATTAATTGGTTCAGCTTTTTTTGGTATGGGCACTACAGTAAGTGCTGCTGGGACCACACAGTATCATTATTTGGATTATGCTAGTTTAAGTGATGAAGAAAAGCAGTTGATTCAGTATGAAGTACCTCCACAAGAGGAAGAAGTTTATTATTTAGTATATAAAAAGACCATGGGAGTTTTACCGCATACAGGTACAGAAACAAATTCAATTTCTTTTGTGTTAGGTGGATTAACTCTAGCGGCATCCAGTATCATCTTGGTAGTTTCTAAGAAAAAGAAAAATAAGATTCTAGGAGCGATTCTTTTCACTACTGCGGGGATGGCTACCTTTATTCCTTCTACAGCATTTGCGATGGATTTAAGTAAAGCCATTCATGAACCAACTCAAGAAGGAATCATCCAAATCGATGGGTATGAATATGTGGGCTATGTAGAAGCAAAAAATCAACAGCAACCAACTACTCTATCAGAAGTATCTACTGCAAATACTACCGAAGCTATTCAAAATCATACAACAAGTACAACCGTTGAAGCTCCAGTTACTCCAAATGAAGATAAAATTTCTTCAACTGGGAACAAACCTAGATTGGAAGTGACAAAGGAAGTGATTCCTTATACCACAACGGTTCAAAATGATGCGACTCTTCCTAAAGGAGAAACGAAAATTCTTCAAAAAGGTGTAGATGGAGAACGAACAATTTTTACGGAAATTCGTATTGAAAACGGAAAAGAAGTAAAAGTCATCGTAGACTCTATTATCTCAAAAGAAGCGGTTCCTGAAGTAGTTGCTAATGGAACAAAGGAAGAAACAACACTTCCTAACGTCGAAACTAGAGTAACTCCTGAAGAAGGAGAACCCTCTCCTACTGTGAATAAACCTACATTAGAAGTAACCGTTGAACCAATTCCTCATGGAAAAATCGTTCAAAATGATGCGACTCTTCCTAAAGGAGAAACGAAAGTCCTTCAACAAGGAACCAATGGAGAACAGACAGTCTTTACAGAAGTACGAGTAGAAAATGGACATGAAGAAAGAAAAATGATTGAATCCACTATCTCGAAGCCTGCTGTAGATGAAATTGTAGCAGTCGGAACAAAGGAAAACACTGTCGTAGAAGCAGTTATTGAAGAAAAAGAGACAGTTGATGTTGATTTTACGACTGAAATTACAGAAGATTCTTCTAAATATACAGACGATGTAACAATCCTTCAAGAAGGCGAAAAGGGACAATCTATCCTCACAAAGCATTATAAAACAGTGAATGGCATTAAAGTTGGAGACCCAATACACATTACTGAAGAAGTCATCAAACAAGCAAAACCGAAGAAAATCATTCAAGGAACAAAAGCCATTGAAGGAACAATCTCTGAAGAAACCTTTGAAAGTATTCCTTTTAAAGAAATCGTTGAAGAGGATGCGACTTTACCAAAAGGAACGATAACCGTTTCAAAAAATGGTAAAGAAGGACGTAAAAAAATTACAAAAACGTTTAAAACTGTTAAAGGGGAAAAAACTTCTGAAGCACCTAGTGTAGAAGAAACCATTATAGAACCCGCTGAAAATAAGATTATTAAAAAAGGAACGAAAGAACTAGAAAAACCAGTTTTATCGATTCGTTCTTTACAAAAAAATGATTTAAAACGCACGGTTGAAGTGGATTATTCATTATCTAAACCAGAAGGCGTTACCATTCAATCGATTACCCTCACCTTGAAAAAAGAAGGCAAAGTTGAAAAAGAAGTAACCCTTTCAGAGAATGAATTACACTTTGTTCTAGAAGGTCTTGATTACTATAAAGACTATACTCTATCTACATCAATGACATTTGATAGAGGGAATGGCACGGAAACTCAACTGTTGGAAGACCAAACAGTTCGATTAGAACTCAAGAAAATTGAAATTAAAGATGTGAGAGAGGTTCGTTTGATTAGATATGAAAATCAAGAGGAACATAACGAAACTCGATTGTCATCTGTTCCAACAGACACCAGTCATTATTATTTAAAAATCACTTCTGAAAATCAAAAAACAACTTTATTAGCGGTAAAAACGATTGAAGAAATTCTTTCAAACGGAAAAGAAGTCTATAAAGTGACAGCTATGGCTGAAAATTTAGTAGATCGTCAGAAAAATCAAACTTTTGATGATGTATATACTTACTTTATCGAAAAACCAAGAACTCATGTGGGAAATGTGTATTATGATTTTGAAGACTTAGTGAATGCGATTCGTGAAAATCCGACAGGAGAATTTAGACTTGGTCAAAGTATGAGTGCTCGTAATGTGGCCTCTCAAGGAAAATCATATATTAAAGCAGAATTTACTGGAAAACTATTAAGTGAAGATGGTAAACGTTTTGCTATTAAAGACTTGGAGCATCCATTATTCAATGTCATTAAGAATGCAACTATTAAAAATGTGAATTTTGAAAATGTAGATATTGATCAAAAAAATCAAGATGATATTGCAACAGTTGCTCAAACGATGAATGGATCTTCAGTGATCGAAGATGTTAAAGTAACAGGTTCTATTTCTGGTCGAAACAACGTGGCTGGGATTGTCAATTATATGAATGAAGGCACTCGTATTGAAAATGTTGCTTTTATTGGAAAATTACATTCAACAAGTGGAAATGCTTCTAATTTAGGAGGGATTGCAGACAAAAATTACCGTGCAATTGTAAGACGGGCTTATGTCGATGCTACTTTAACAGGGAATAAAGTCCGTGCTAGTTTATTAGTGCCTTATGTTGAGTACGGAATGATCGGAGATTATTTAACGGGGACGAAAGGTTCGCTCACTCAGTCTGTTGCGAAAGGAATCATTCATGTAAGAGAACCTATTCAATCAGCGGCATTTGCAAGTAAAACATGGCCATTTGGAACAGTAAAAGATAATGTGAGTTATGCAAAAGTAATCAATGGAGAAATGCTATTTGGTTCGGATGATATGACCAATGAGTATTCTCAACCACATATCAATCAATTATATAGCGTACAAGGTTATAGCGAAGGTAAAAAGACCTATAATAAATATCCTGGTAAGCAAATCGAGTTAACGAAAGAAGCTGCAGATGCTCGTGTGGCAAGTTATAACATTACTGCGAATACTTTTGTAAGCGAAGAATCCCATATTGATGCTTTAAATCGAGTTGTTTCAAAAGAAAATCCTTATGCTGCGATTCAAGATTACAAAGAATCGCATAAACAAGCTTATAAGAACTTGGAAAAGATTCAGCCGTTTTATAATAAGGAGTTTATTGTTAATCAAGCGAACCGTTTAGAAGAAAACCATGCGTTTAATCAAAAAGAGATTTTATCGGTTACTGCGATGAATCAAACAAATTTTGTAACGGATTTAAGTCAAGCTGATCGTATCCTCGTGCATTATGCAGATAAAACGAAAGAATTCTATACTTTAAGAGAAAGTACTGAAGGGATTTCGAATGTTAAAGAATACGATATTGTGGAATTAGGGATTAAATATACGCCGAATATTGTTGATAAAAATCATAGTTCATTGATTCATGACATTGTTGAAAAATTAACTTCAGTAGAATTACAGTCGAATGAGGTGTATCAGTATCTTGAAAAACGTCAAAAACCTCAAGATAATACGATTGAGAAAAAACGTGAATATGTAAAAGATCTTTATTTAGAAGAAAGCTTTGCACATGTAAAAGAAAACTTAACAACATTTGTGACTAAATTAGTTCAAAACGAAGACCATCAATTGAACGAATCTTCCGCGGCAAAACAAATGATTCTTGATAAGGTAGAGAAAAATAAAGCAGCATTAATGCTAGGAATGTCCTATTTACATCGTTATTATGGGGTTCATTTTGACCAATTAAATATCAAAGAATTAATGCTCTTTAAACCAGATTTCTATGGAATTAATTCGGATGTATTGGAAAGATTGATTGAGATTGGTTCTAAAGAAAGTACATTAAAAGGAAATCGTACCTTTGACGCCTTTGGAGAAGCCTTAGCAAAACATACATTAGCTAGAAATTTAGATGAATTTTTAAATTATAACCGTCAACTATTGACTGAATTTAAAAATATGAATGATTGGTTTATTGATGCAACCAAGGAGAAAGTTTATATCGTAGAACGTGCTTCTAAGATGGAAGGATTAAAATATGTAAAATATCGCATATTTGATAATTTAAAAGTTCCTGTCCATAGAAGAATGATTTTACCTTTATTAAATGTAAATAAGGCAAAGATGTTCTTGATTTCAAATTATAATACTCTTACGATTGGTTCTGCGGATAAATATAGAAAGACGATTGAAGAAATGAAGGCTGATATTAATTTAGTAGCCGATCGTCAGCTCAATTATTTAGATTTCTGGTATCGCTTAGCCATCGATAAAGTAAAAGGTAGACTCGCTAAAGATACGGTAACTCCAATTTGGGAAGGCTATAATGTTCATGGACAAGGATGGCCAGATCAATACGGTCGATATGGACAGCTAAATGTTTATGCTCCGATTCGAGAATTTTATGGACCTGTTGGAGATTACTATGGAAACAATGGTGGTTATGCAGGTGCCTATGCATATATTTATGCAAATCCTCATCCAACTGAAAAAGTTGTCTTTGTAATGTCTGACTCCATTAGTGAATATGGGGTTTCTGCCTATACGCATGAAACGACACACATTAATGACCGAGTGGTATATCTTGGTGGTTATCGTCATAGAGAAGGAACAGGTGTTGAAGCTTTTGCGCAAGGGATGCTCCAGTCTGCCGTACCAGGAGGTATGGGCGAATATGGAGCGTTAGGATTGAATATGGCTTTTGAACGTCCAAATAATGGTGACCAATGGTATAATCCAAATCCAAACGATTTACATTCGCGTACGGAAATTGATCATTATATGAAGGGTTATAACGACACCTTAATGCTACTGGATTATTTAGAAGGTGAATCTGTTATTAAACAAAATAACCAAAGCTTGAATAATGCATGGTTTAAGAAAGTAGATCGTGAACTTCGAAATGCGAAGCAAAATCAAAATGATCAATATGATAAAGTTCGCCCACTTACCCAAGAAGAAAAACAAATTCAATTACGTTCAGTAAATGATTTGGTAGATCATAACTTCATTACGAATCGTGATTTTGATAATCGTATTTTCAAACCAGATGATTATGATTCTGCATATGTAAACGTCCGTATGACAGCTGGAATCTATGGCGGAAATACAAGTAAAGGTTCGCCTGGGGGATTATTATTCAAACATAATACATTCCGAATGTGGGGATATTTTGGTTATGAAGAAGGCTTTATTGGCTATGCTTCTAACAAATATAAAAATGCTGCTGACGTAGAGAGAAAAGTACTTAGCGATGAATTTATTATTCAAAAAATTTCTAAAGGTCGTTTTAACAATTTAGAAGAATGGAAGAAAGCCTACTTTGCAGAAGTTGTTCAGCAAGCTAAGAATGGACTCCATTCATTTGAATTGAACGGAAAAACGATTACCAGCTATGAAGAATTAGAAACGCTATTTGAGGAAGCCGTACAAAAAGATTTAAGAAGTTTGAAGAATGGTACGGTAAATCCTCAAAATGTGGTTGAATTAAAGGCAAAAGTATTTAAACAATTACTGAAAGCAACTAATAGCTTTAAAGAAGAAGTGTTTAAAAAATAAAAATACTTAAATTGCTTTTCATATCAAAGTTTGTTATAATTACAGAACGTGAGTATTAGAAATGATACTCTCCTTGCTTGCTGAGAATTCAGTAGGCCAAAAGTCCATAAGGAGGTGACAGTCAATGAGTCAAACATCAAAATACGAGATTTTATATATCATCCGTCCAAACATCGATGAAGCTGCTAAAGCTGAATTGGTTGCAAGATTTGATGCTGTTTTAACAGACAACGGTGCAGTTGTTGTTGAATCTAAAGACTGGGCGAAACGTCGTTTTGCATATGAAATTAAAGATTTCCAAGAAGGTATCTATCACTTAGTGAACATCACTGCTGAAGATGCTGCTGCAATCGATGAATTCGACCGTTTAGCGAAAATCAACAATGACATCTTACGTCACATGATCGTTAAATTAGAAGCATAATTGTTTATTATAAGTAAACAAAAATCTTGAAAGGAGTAAGAATTAAATGATTAATAATGTTGTATTAGTTGGACGCTTAACACGTGCCGTTGATTTACGTTATACTTCAAACGGAACTGCTTATGCGAGCTTCTCTATCGCAATTGATCGTCGTTACCAAAACCAAAACGGTGAACGTGAAACAGACTTTATCAACTGCGTAATGTGGCGTAAAGCTGCAGAAAACTTTGCGAATTTCACTCGTAAAGGCTCACTAGTAGGAATTGAAGGACGTATTCAAACTCGTAGCTATGATAACCAACAAGGCCAAAAAGTTTATGTGACTGAAGTGCTAGCTGAGAACTTCTCATTGTTAGAATCACGTAATGTTACTGAACAACGCCCTGCAAACGATCAAAGCTCACAAGGTGGATTCCAACAAAACCAATCAAATAACTTTAATCAATTTAACACTCCTACTTCATCATTTGGTGGTGGAATGTCAGATCCATTCTTAAGTAATGGAGAGACAATCAACATTTCAGATGATGATTTACCATTCTAAAGTTTAAAAGGAGGATACCATAATGGCTCAACAACGTAGAGGTGGCGGTCAACGCCGTCGTAAAAAAGTTTGCTACTTCTGTGCAAACCATGTAGACTACATTGATTACAAAGATGTAGAATTATTAAAACGTTACATTTCTGAAAAAGGTAAAATCTTACCACGCCGTGTAACAGGTACTTGTGCTAAACACCAACGTACTTTAACTGTTGCAATCAAACGTGCTCGTATCATGGGATTATTACCATTCACAACAGTTGACTAATATTAAATAAAAGGATTGAGAATTTCTCAATCCTTTTTTGTTTTATAAAGCTGTATCCTATTAAAAGTTAATTTCTATTTGTTTAGATTTAAGCAGTATCATTATAAAAAATCGAATACATATAAAAGAATGTTTCACGTGAAACATTTGTACCCCTACCCTCTCCTAAATTGTTTCACGTGAAACAATTTTAGAGAACTGACGAAGGGCTAAAACTATGGTAAAATAAGCTATATAGAAAGAAGGTGCAAGAATGAAGAAAAGCCTAAAAGAACGTATTAAGGCTTTACCGACATTTCTTAAAAGTGAAACAATGAAGAAATACGGATTCTCATTTATAGCAATTATTCTCTGTATGCTGGTTGTGGCATACGTAATGAATATATGGATGGGACTTATCCTTACTTTATTTATTATTTTATTAGGAACACTCCTCTACTCGTTCGCAAACTATATTATTCAGGAAACGAATCATTATGTAACGAACTTATCGTATAAAATCAATAAAGGTTCGCAAGATGCCTCTATCAAAATGCCGATTGGAATGCTTTTACTAGATGATAATGGAGAAATTCAATGGATTAATCCTTATCTGCAAAAGTATTTTGAACGCAAAGAGCTATTAGGGTTTAAACTCGAAGTAGTTGATCCAGATTTAGCGAAAATTGTTCAAAATCTTGATGATGATAATGATAATGTAGTCCATTGGAAAGATAAATACTTCCAAATAGTCTACCATAACGATATTGGAATGCTCTACATGATGGATATTACGGAATATGCGTTAATTAAAGAGACGTATTTAGACGAAAGACCTGTATTTGGACAAATTTTCGTCGATAATTTTGCTGAAGTCTCTCAATCGCTGAGCGACCGTAAGAAATCAAACTTGAATAACTTCGTGACGAATCAGCTTACTAGCTGGGCAAATCACAATAATATCTACTTAAAACGTGTTAGTTCAGACCGTTTTGTCGCATTTTTAGATAAAAACATCCTTTCTGAACTTGAAAAAACGAAATTTGATATTATTGACCGTGTCCGTGAGACAACAGCTCAACAAAACACCCCGCTAACAGTAAGTATGGGGTTCTCATATGCGGATGATACTCAAGAAGAGATGGATTATGGTGCAATCGCTAAATTTGCGCAAGATAACCTTGATTTAGCCTTAGGACGAGGCGGTGACCAAGTCGTTGTACGGTCTAAAAACGAAGAAACTCGCTTCTATGGTGGTAAGAGCAACCCACTAGAAAAACGTACAAGGGTGCGTTCTCGTATGGTTTCTCAAGCATTAGAAAACCTTATTGCAGAAGCAGATCAAGTAATGGTTATGGGCCACCAATATCCAGATATGGATAGTATTGGTGGATGTTTAGGTATTCGAAGAATCGCTAAAATGCACGGTAAAATCTCTTGGATTGTCACAAATCCAGAGCAATATTCGCATGATATCAAGAAATTGATGGAAGTGATTAAGAAAGATGAACTCCTCTCTTCTGCTATCGTAAATCCAGAAATGGCAGAAGCGTTAATTACTGAAAATACACTTGTTATTATTGTCGATGTAAGTAAGCCTTCCCTATGTGCTGCTCCGTCTATTGTTAAAAGGGCGAATAAATTAGTGGTTATCGACCATCACCGTCGTGGAGAGGAATTCCCTGAAAATCCTGACTTGGTTTATATTGAACCGTATGCTTCATCTGTCGGTGAATTGATTACAGAATTACTAGAATATCAATCTGAAGAAGCTGAGAAAATTCAGCCAATCGAAGCAACTACATTACTTGCTGGTATTATTGTGGATACGCGTAATTTCACGCTTCGTACAGGGTCTCGTACCTTTGATACGGCTAGTTATTTGAAATCTGTTGGTGCGGATACAATCCTTATCCAACGATTATTAAAGGAAAATGTAGATACGTACTTAATGCGTTCACATTTATTAAACTCACTCGAAATGCTTCCTAATAATGTCGGAATTGTTCATGGTGAAGAAAACACCGTTTATCCTACTGTTGTTGCAGCCCAGACTGCAGATATGATGTTGTCTATGGAAAACATCGATGCTTCATTTGTAGTGACTAAACGCAATGATGGCCGGGTTGGCATTAGCGCGCGAAGTCTTGGTAATAAGAACGTTCAACGTGTAATGGAGAAAATGGGTGGTGGTGGTCATTTATCGAATGCTGCTACTCAGTTATCGGATATCACGATTGAAGATGCAATCCGCCAATTAATTCAAGTTATTGAAGAAATTGGTAGTGAAATTAACTTATAATTAGGAGGAAGAAACATGAAAGTAATTTTCTTAAAAGATGTAAAAGGCAAAGGTAAAAAAGGCGAAGTTAAAAATGTAGCTGATGGCTATGCACAAAATTTCTTAATTAAGAACGGTTTTGCAAAAGAAGCCACTTCAGCAAACCTTGCAACTTTATCAGGACAAAAGAAAGCCGAAGAAAAACATAATGCTGAATTATTAGCTAAAGCCAAAGATTTAAAAGAGTTCCTAGAACGCGAAGAAACAGTAGTTACCATTAAGGCTAAAGCTGGGGAAGATGGTCGTTTGTTCGGAGCAATTCCAGCAAAACAAATTGCGGAAGAATTCAATAAAACTTTTAATGTAGAACTTGATCGTCGTAAATTTGAATTAGCGGCTCCAATTCGAGCGTTAGGATACACACGTGTCCCTGTTAAATTACACCATGATGTTCAAGCGATTATGACAGTGAATATCGTCGCTCAATAAAGTTAAAAATTAGAAAAGAGATTATCCTGTTTGGATAGTCTCTTTATTCTTTATATACATGTGATAAAAATCACAAGGTAATTAAGTTATCTTTTATTTTGAGCCCAATCTTCTGTTTTATTAGGGTGTTTTGTGATACAATGAAACTGTATTTTTATGGCTATTTTTAGTAGAAAGGGTGTTTGAATGGAAGAGCTATATCCCAATTTAGTTCCGCCACAAAATCTAGAGGCAGAAGAGGCCGTTTTGGGTTCTATTCTTTTGGAACAAGACTCGATTATTTCGGTCATGGAGTTTCTTGTACCCGATGATTTTTATCGCGTTGCTCATCAATTGATTTTTGCCGCAATGATTGAATTAAATCAAAATTCGGAAGCGATCGATCCAATCACCGTTTCGGAAAAATTAAGGCAAAAGAACCAAATTGATAATGTGGGTGGAGAAGCTGGTATTATTGAGCTTCTTGATAAAGTTCCGACAGCAGCCAACGTGGAATTTTACACTCAAATTGTTTTAGAAAAATCAACTCGTCGTAAGTTAATTAAAACATCGACGAATATTGTAAAAAATGCGTACCAAGAAGATGAAACGATTGCAAATGTTTTAGATACAGCTGAAAGAGATATTCTTTCTGTGTCTGAAGGACGAAATAAAGCTGGATTCATTCCAATTCGCGATGTTTTACATGATGCATATGAAAGTCTTGAAGAGCGATCCAAAAATAATGGAGAAGTCACAGGTATTGCCACAGGGTACATCGGTTTAGACCGAATGACTTCTGGTCTTCATGCCGATGAGCTAATTATTTTAGCAGCACGTCCCTCTGTCGGGAAGACTGCTTTCGTGTTAAACATTGCAAAGAACGTTGCGGTTAATTTGAATGAAACAGTTGCTATTTTCAGTCTTGAAATGGGGGCAGAGTCTTTAGTAGAACGGATTATCTGTTCTCATGCGAGCATTAATGCAGGACATTTGAAAACAGGGAAATTGACCGATGAGGAATATACGCAATATTTCGTGGCGACAGGGGTTCTTGCTGAAGCGCCTATTTATATCGATGATACGCCAGGAATTCGTGTGTCAGAGATTCGTGCGAAATGTCGTCGTTTGAAGCAAGAGCGAAATAATCTCGGTTTAGTAGTGATTGATTACTTACAATTAATCGAAGGAAACGGAAAAGAGAGCCGTCAACAAGAGGTTTCTGAAATTTCTCGTAATTTGAAAAAATTAGCGAAGGAATTAAAAGTTCCAGTTATTGCACTTTCTCAATTATCTCGTGGAGTGGAACAACGTCAAGATAAGCGACCAATCATGTCGGATATTCGTGAGTCTGGATCCATTGAGCAAGATGCGGATATCGTAGCGTTCTTATATCGTGATGATTATTATCGTCAAGAGCCAGATGAAAATGGACATGTTCCAGAAGTGGAACCAAATAGTACCATTGAAGTTATTATTGAGAAAAACCGTAGCGGTCCACGTGGAACGGTTGAATTGAACTTCATGAAGGAATTTAATAAGTTTACAAATTTAGTGCCAGATGAAATTGAGCAAAGAGCTCCAATGGCATAGTAAAATTTAAAAAAATAGAAGAGGTGCGTCAAATGTCATCAGTAGTAGTTGTTGGAACACAATGGGGAGACGAAGGTAAAGGTAAGATTACGGATTTCCTCAGTGAAAATGCAGAAGTAATCGCTCGATATCAAGGGGGCGACAATGCAGGGCATACCATTCAGTTTAATGGGGTCACTTATAAACTTCATTTAATTCCATCCGGTATTTTTTCACCAGAGAAAATCAGCGTCATCGGAAACGGAGTTGTATTAAATCCAAAATCTCTCATTACAGAACTTGCATATTTACATGAAAGAAATGTGACTACTGATAACTTACGGATTTCGGACCGTGCGCATGTTATCTTGCCATACCATATTCGCCTAGACCAATTACAAGAAGAAGCAAAAGGCGACAACAAAATTGGGACAACGAATAAAGGGATTGGACCTTGCTACATGGATAAGGCTGCTCGTGTTGGTATTCGTGTGGCAGACTTACTCGATAGAGAAGTGTTTGCTGAACGTCTAAAAATCAACTTAGCGGAAAAGAACCGTCTCTTTACTAAAATGTACGATGCAGATCCAATCGAGTTCGATGATATTTTTGAAGAGTACTATGAATATGGTCAACAAATGAAACAATACGTTTGCGACACTTCTGTGATTTTAAATGATGCATTAGACCAAGGAAAACGTGTGTTATTCGAAGGGGCACAAGGGGTGATGTTGGATATCGACCAAGGAACATACCCATTTGTAACTTCTTCTAACCCAGTTGCTGGTGGGGTAACGATTGGTAGCGGTGTTGGACCTTCAAAAATCAATAAAGTGGTTGGGGTATGTAAAGCATATACTTCTCGTGTAGGGGATGGCCCTTTCCCAACAGAATTATTCGATGAAATCGGCTCACGTATCCGTGAAGTCGGACGTGAATACGGTACAACCACTGGGCGTCCAAGACGTGTTGGGTGGTTCGATAGCGTTGTAATGCGCCACTCTAAACGTGTATCAGGCATTACAAACTTAAGCTTGAACAGTATTGACGTATTAACTGGTTTAGAAACAGTAAAAATTTGTGTGGCTTACCGCAAACCGAATGGAGAAGAAATTTCCCATTACCCAGCAAGCTTAGTTGAACTAGGTCAATGTGAACCAGTCTATGAAGAATTACCAGGTTGGAGTGAAGATATTACAGGATGCCGTTCACTAGAAGAACTACCTGAAAATGCACGTAACTATGTACGTCGTATTTCAGAATTAGTCGGCGTTCGCATTTCTACTTTCAGTGTAGGACCAGATAGAGAACAAACCAACATTTTAGAAAGTGTTTGGGCATAAAAAAGAATAGAGTAAAGGAAGATTGATATGAAGAAAATTCTAGTTGTAGATGATGAGAAACCAATCTCAGACATCGTCAAGTTTAGTCTTTCAAAAGAAGGATTTGAGGTCATTACCGCATTTGATGGTGAAGAAGGACTTGCTGCTTTTCATGAAAAAAATCCAGATTTAGTCATTTTGGACTTAATGTTACCAAAAATTGATGGATTAGAAGTTTGTCGTGAAATTCGTAAAACAAGTCATGTTCCTATTATCATGGTAACGGCTAAAGATTCTGAAATTGATAAAGTGTTAGGTCTGGAATTAGGAGCAGACGATTACGTAACAAAACCTTTCTCAAACCGAGAATTAATAGCGCGTGTAAAAGCAAACTTACGTCGTCAACAATTAGCTCCAGCGGAAACAGAAGAAGAAAAAACAGCTAACGAAATTGTTTTAGGCGCTTTAACGATTCATGAAGATGCCTATGTGGTTTCAAAACGTGGTGAAGAAATCGAACTAACGCATCGTGAATTTGAATTGCTTCATTATTTAGCAAAACATATCGGACAAGTGATTACTCGTGAACACTTATTGCAAACAGTGTGGGGCTATGATTACTTTGGGGATGTTCGTACAGTAGACGTAACAGTTCGTCGTTTACGTGAAAAAATTGAAGACACACCCAGTCATCCAACATGGATTATGACTCGCCGTGGGGTAGGATATTATATTAAAACCCCAGACCAAGAAAAAGAAGCTTAAACAACGAATGCGCTTTTCCTTGCCATGGTATATTCTGGCAAGAAAAGCGTATTTTGCTAAAAAGTAGAGGAGAAAGTGACTCATGAAGAAGATGAAACGATTTTTTCGTTCCATTCAATTTAAGATTCCAATGCTGTTTATCTTGCTCTTGATGATTTCGTTGCAACTCATTGTCGCGAACTTCTTAACGCAATTAGAATCTCAAATGATTTCGAACTTTCAGGAACAAATTCAGCTACAAGTAGGGTTTTTGAAAAATAATGTGCAGCCAATTTTAGCTAAGGATACAACAGACGAGGCCAAATCGGCTGAAATATCGCAATTATTACAAGATTATCCAACAGGGAATAGTATTGTAGAAATTCGTATTATGGATATGCAGGGATATATTTTGGGAACTACGAATCAAACGCAGCAATCAATTGTTGGGACTCGTTCTACAGAGGCTGATGTGCAACATGTGGTGGTCTCAAATACTGTGTACAGTTATAACTATATTGACGGAGATTCTAGATATTGGAAATACGTTTCACCAATTGATCCCGTCAGTGGGGTTTCAGGAAATCCAGTGGGAATCATTTCGGTAACGTCTAATATTGAATCTCGTTATACCCAAGTTAAAGATATTGGGATTATCTTTATTAGTTCTTCCATTTTTATTATTATTTTAGCGATTGTGATTACGGTCATGATTTCTCAAGGGATTACTCGACCGATTGCGGAAATGAAACAACAGACAGAACAAATTGCAGAAGGAAACTATACGGGTGAAGTGATGATTTACGGAGACGATGAGCTTGGACAGTTAGGACAAGCGATTAATGATTTATCTGTAAAAATCAAAGAAGCCCAAGAAGGAACAGAAGCGGAGCGACAACGTTTAGACAGTGTCCTACGTCATATGAGTGATGGGGTTATTGCAACAGACCGTCGTGGAAGAATTGTGATTATTAATGCGGCTGCATTAGATGTTTTGAATTTACGAAATGAGCGGATTATAGGAACGCCATTGCTTGAAGTATTGCGTTTAGATCATAGTGTTTCTTTTAGAGATTTATTGGAATCTCAAGAAGAGCGAATGATTACGATTGAAGAAGATGGCGAGGAAACCATTGTCCAATGTGAAATTTCAGTGATTCAGCGTGAATCTGGATTTATTAGTGGTCTTGTATGCGTATTAACGGACGTTACGGAACAAGAAAAAATTGACCGCGAACGTCGTAATTTCGTATCAAATGTTTCTCACGAATTAAGAACTCCATTAACGAGTATTAAGAGTTATACAGAAGCTCTTGTGGACGGGGCATGGGAAAACAAAGAAATCGCTCCGGAGTTTCTAAATGTTATTGAAACCGAAACGGATCGGATGATGCGTATGATTACCGACTTACTGAACTTATCACGGATGGACCAAAATCGATTAGAACTTGATAAAGAGTTTGTGAATATGAATGAACTCGTGAAGCATATTGTGAATCGATTTGATATGGTTTTACAATCCGACCAGTATAGAGAAAAGAACTATCGTATTCTCACAGATATTACCCAAAGAAATCTATGGGTAGAAATCGACCAAGATAAGATGACGCAAGTATTAGATAATATTATCAATAATGCGATTAAATATTCTCCAGATGGAGGACGAATTATTGTTCGACTCATGGAAACACATACCGACCTTATTGTTAGTGTGAGTGATGAGGGATTAGGAGTTCCACGTAAAGATATTCCTCACCTATTCGATCGTTTCTATCGTGTAGATAAAGCTCGTTCAAGAGCAATGGGAGGTAGTGGACTTGGTCTTGCGATTTCTAAAGAAGTCGTACAACTTCATGGAGGAAAAATCTGGGTGAATAGTATTGAAAATAAAGGATCCACATTCTTTATTTCATTACCTTATGTTCCATTTGAAGAGGATGGTGAATGGGATGAAATTTAAAAATTTTCGAGTACTATTATCGACCTTATTTGTGTTGATGCTCCTTAGCTTTGTATTTACGTATTTAATTGTTATTCGTCCAGTTGAATTTTTTGGAGTTAAAAAACAATCAACTAATTTGACGACCTCTCAAGATTCCGGAGCGCAGATTCGAGCGAATTATACGCTTGAGGATGTGTTTAGACCGACCCGACTTGTCTTAACCAATAACAATAAGTTTGAAATGACAAGCCAAATGTCGATTCTAAAAGAAGTCAATACCTATCTATCAAAAAGCTTTTCGAATGTAACACGGTTGTCTAACTTAGATGATACTAGTTATGAGAACCTTGTTTTAAGAGAAGCTCATTCGCAAATCTTATTTGATGGTTTGCTTTCTTTTGGAATTATGAATCGGTATTTTGACGGGTTGAATGAGGATTATGTGAATGAGAGATTTTCACGGATTGTTATTCGAACAGATGAACCGCATACGGCATACTTTGTCAATGATGAAAATAAAAATGTGTACAGTGCGAAAATCAATGAAAGCTTAAGTGCGAAGATGGATGCTTTGTATAAATCAGATGAATTTTATGAAGTAGAATCATATCGAGGAAAGACAAAACAATTCTTTGTGGAGCAAGATAAGGTAAACGTTGAACAATCTGCGTATTTGATTGAGCAAATTCCAATTACCTTCTATATCCGCCAACTCTTTTCAAATCAAACGGAAATTAGAACACGTGGAGATGGAAAGAGTGTGGTGTATAACGACAATTTATCGCAATTGAAGATGGATCGTACAACGAATATCATTACTTTCTTTGAAAATAAACCAGGGGATGAAACACTTCTTTATACGAATAACTTAACGCAGACTTTTACACAGATGAAGCGTCTAGGCGGATGGCAGTTAGGAATGAGTTTTTCTTCAGTAGATTTAAGTTCCAATATAGTAGAGTATGTTCGGTATGTGAGCTCCTATCCAATTCTTTCTAGCGGAAGAGAAGGAATGACTCAAGTAAAAGCGACTACAAATGGAATTGAAAAATTAAGAACTTCCTCTTTAATTGCGCAAACACCTCTACCAACCAAAAATAAAAAAGTAACGATTGTTGGTGGAAAAGATATTGTAGCGGAACTGCTTAATGAAGGGTTCTCCATGAATGAGATAGAAGATATTCGAATTGGTTATTCTTGGACAACCAGCAGCGAAAACAATCAAATCGTAGAAT
The DNA here is from genome assembly GCF_025150565.1 of Granulicatella adiacens ATCC 49175. Classification (NCBI taxonomy): domain Bacteria; kingdom Bacillati; phylum Bacillota; class Bacilli; order Lactobacillales; family Carnobacteriaceae; genus Granulicatella; species Granulicatella adiacens. The sequence continues at coordinate 35,320 of NZ_CP102283.1, forward strand.
TTATTCCGACTTGGTATATAAAAATAAATAACAAATGGAAGACATTATCAGAATTAAAAGCGGATAAAAAAGCCGGAGATGCCGCGAATAAACAAACAGTAGGGGGTGACGGAGATGGACTTTAGAAGAAGTGCAATCGTATTGATTGTTTGTTTCTTTTTCCTAGATGTATTCCTATTTGGACTCGTTTGGCAGAAAAAGGTAGAATCTAAAACCCCTTTGAATACAAGTATTAACGTCATCGATCAGATGAAACAAGATGGAATTACATTGCCGTCACTAACTTCAACGGATGAAACGGCTCCGATTATCCAACTAACCCCTGTTTCCATTGAGTCAGGTTTGAATAATTTACAAAACCAGATCGTGTCATTGGAAAAAAATGTCATCAATGCAGAGTTAGTACCACCGATTCAGTTAAGTCTATCGAATCCAGTAAATGAGGAGAGTTTTAATGACTTAACAGCGTTTATCCATAATAAGGTTTTATTCGGTGATAAATATATATGGTCTTCTTATAATGCGACTACACGTAAAGTGATTTATACACAAAAAGCAGATAAATTGAGTATTATGGATGGAACCAGCCAAATTATTGTCACATTGAATACGAATGACCAAGCCGTTAGTTATGAACAAACCTATGCGGGAAATGTACAAGTGCTTGGAAATGAGAGAAGTTTAATTACTGCTCAAAGCGCTGTTGAAGTGTTATTCCTAGCGGGAAAGATTCCAGCAAAATCAACAGTTTCAACGGTTAAGTTATCTTACTTCCAATCATTAGTGCTAAAAGAATTTTCTATTTATTCTCCTGCTTGGTATGTTGAAATACGTCAAGCGGATGGTCAATTAGTGGCACGTCGTGTGGATGCGATTCATGGGACCGTGTTAACGAATGAAACCTTGGAAACAACGAATACGCAAACGCAGCGTACAACAACCAATAACACAACAACACAAACAGTGCAGCAACAATAGAAGGGACATAGTATGCAAGAATTAGGTTTTAAAGTGAGTTTATTAGCGAGTGGTAGTTCAGGTAATGCAACTTATATTGAGACTCCTAAGCAAAAATTATTAGTGGATTGTGGACTCACTGGTAAAGCTATTAGTGCGCAAATGGAGAAAATAAATCGTTCTATATCCGATATTGATGCGATTTTAGTGACTCATGAGCATTCAGATCACATCAAAGGAATTGGCGTGCTTGCAAGAAAGTATGGCATTCCTATTTATGCAAACGAAAAAACATGGGCAGCAATGTCCGGAAAAATTGGAAAGGTTGCTCTTGAACAACAAGAAATCTTCAATACTGGAGAAACACTGACTTTTGGAGATATTGATGTGATGAGTTTTGCGGTTTCTCATGATGCGGCGGCTCCACAGTTTTATAGCTTCCAAAAGGATCAACGCCAATTTGTTATGCTAACGGATACTGGATATGTGAGTGACAAACTTCGTGGACTCCTCAAAAATGCCAATGCGTATTTAATTGAAAGCAATCATGATCTTGAAATGTTAAGAATGGGACCTTATGCGTGGCATTTAAAACAACGAATCTTAAGTGATAAAGGCCATTTATCCAATGATGATGGGGCTTTAGCCATGTGTGAAATGCTTGGGGACCAGACGAAACGCATTTATTTAGGCCATTTAAGTCAAGACAATAATATGAAGGAAATTGCTTATCAAACAGCAGAATCCGTATTTAGAACGCACGATAAAGGAGTTCATCATTCCTTCGAATTATTTCATACGGATCCGTATGAGCCTACAAGCCTATTTGAAGTTTAAATTCTTAGGAATAATGCAAGAGATTTTTAAATAGACTATAAGTGTTTGTTCACACAAAATTCATATTTAGAATTTATCTTTAAAGTAACAACGAGAGGAGTGAGCAAATGGAAGAAGAACAACAAAAACAGTTAAGAAAACGTAAGAATAAAAGCTTTAGAAATGGCTTTGTTGGTGGGATTGTTGGAGGAACCATTGCAGTCGCAAGTGGAATTGGAATTATGGCGATTACAAATCCTTTAAACCATCAAACGCCAACGCCTACTACGCAAGCTTCAGAGAGTAATGTAACGACTACAAAAACCTCTACGGCTGCTGCAAATACAAATAATGATATTTCTAAGGTTGTAGAAAATGTAAAAAATGCAGTGGTTTCAGTTATTAACAAACAATCGTCTGGCCGTAATTCTCTTTACGGGACTCAGCAGCAACAACAACAATCAAATGATGAATTAACGACAGCTTCAGAAGGAAGTGGCGTTATTTATAAAAAAGAAAATGGATATGCCTACATCGTAACGAACAATCACGTCATTGCAAATTCGCAAGAGTTAGAAGTTCTTTTAGCAGATGGAACTAGGGAAAAGGCAGAATTAGTTGGGAGTGACCAATGGACGGACTTAGCAGTGATACGTATTCCTGCAGATAAAGTAAGTACTGTAGCGGAATTTGCGAACTCTGATGAGGTAAAAGCAGGACAAACGGCTATTGCGATTGGATCTCCTCTCGGCAGTGAATTTGCTACCAGTGTTACGCAAGGGATTGTTTCTGCAAATAATCGTCCAGTTCCAACAGATGTGGATGGCGATGGTCAACAAGATTGGATTGTAAATGCGATTCAAACCGATGCGGCAATTAATCCAGGGAACTCAGGTGGAGCTCTTATTAATAGCGCGGGACAAGTCATTGGGATTAACTCTATGAAGATTTCTAAATCCTCTGTTGAAGGTATGGGATTTGCAATTCCAAGTAATGAGGTCGTAAACATCATTAATGAATTGGAAAAAAATGGTAAAATCGTTCGTCCAGCTCTAGGAATTTCAATGGTGAACTTATCGAATGTGAATTCACAGGCTGTTAATCAATTGAATTTACCAAAAGATGTGAAGAGTGGTGTAGTGGTTGCTGAAGTGTCTTCTAAGGGAAGTGCAAAAGCGGCAGGACTTCAACCATATGATGTCATTGTAGAAATGGATGGCCAAAAAGTAGAGGGAATTCAAAATCTAAGAAAAATACTCTATAGCCATAAAGTGGGAGATAAATTGGAAGTAACGTATTATCGTAACGGACAAAAACAAACAACCACAGTTTCCTTAACAGAAACCAATAACCCAAGTTTATAAAGTAAATGAAGAATCGGATTACCAATGTGTAATCCGATTTTTTTGGACTTATCCGCAAACTTATCCACCGAATTGTGGATAACTCTGTGGAAAAGTCTTTGGAAAACTCCTTGTCAAGTCCAAACAGTGGGAAACACCTTTTGAAAATAGAAAGTGATAAAAGGCCTAGAATAAGGATTTTGATTGGAAAAAGTTATAAACATGAAAAAGAATTATTGTGGATAACTTTTTTATAAAATGACAAAGAACGTTGATATAACAGTGTTTTTTAAAGGTCATCTTTAGTGTGTATAACTGTGGATAACTGACTTATCCCTCCGAAAATTAAATATAACATTTATGTAACATTTAAATGAATGGAATCTATATCTAGGGGGTATGGATAAAAACTATCAAAATTTAGTGGCGAACATGTGTACATGTGGATAACTTTGTGGATAAGTAGGGGATAAGAGGATAAAACAAGCATTTTTCCTCAAAAAAAGGTAAGATATTGGATGAAGTGAGGGGATAATATGAATATCACGATTGTGAGTGTTGGAAAATTAAAAGAAAAATATTTAAAACAAGGAATAGATGAATACGCAAAACGCTTAGGCAGCTACTGCAAGTTCCAAGTAGTGGAAGTGCCAGACGAGAAGGCTCCTGAAAACTTAAGTGATAAAGAAATGGAGCAAGTACTCGAAAAAGAAGGAGAACGCATCCTTGCTAAAATTAAAGATGGGGACGTGGTTGTGGCCATGGCGATTGAAGGAGACTTAGTGAGTTCAAAGCAACTAGCAAAAGAGATGGATACTTTTGCGCTCCATGGTAAGAGTTCGATGGTCTTTGTTATTGGGGGATCTCTAGGGTTAAGCCCAGCCGTGAAAAAACGGGCTGACCGGAAAATATCATTTGGTCGTATTACCTTACCACATCAGCTTATGAGACTCGTTCTAACCGAGCAAATTTACCGAGCATTCCGAATTAATTCTGGTCATGCTTATCATAAATAAGTAAATATTCTCATAAAAAAAATAAAAAGAAAGTGCAAAATAGAGAATATATTTTCACATTAATTTCATAAGGAGTGTCTATACTTTAGTTATTCCCAAAGAGAATATTTATCCTCCCAAATAAATATTTCTAATCCTTTTTTCCACGAAGCCTGTTATATCAACGGTTTCGTGGTTTTTTTATTTTCCGTTTTTTGTTTTTGACCATCCTTTTGACCTTCTATAGACATCAATTTGTCAAATTTATCATTCGTATTATCTTTTTTATTGTTTGTAACGTGTGTATATATGTTAGCAGTAGTTTGTATATCTCCATGGCCCAATCTGTCCTGGATATCTTTTAAATCTGCTCCAGCTTCGGCCAATAACGATGCGTGAGTGTGCCTAAATCCATGAGGTGTGATTCTAGGAAAGTTAGTGCCTTCTAGTATCTGATTCAACCAGTAAACGGCTGTATTGGATGAATAAAACGAGTTATTGCGATTCTGGAACACATACGTTTCATTTCCAGATAATTCCTTCCACTCACTAATCAATCGCTCTAAACTTCCATTTATACGTATTGTACGCATTCCGTTCTTAGTCTTGGTCTGTGATATATATTTATCTTCCATTGAGCGTGCTACCGTCTTATTTACGCTTATAGAATGATTTCTAAAGTCGATATCATTCCAAGTTAAGGCAAATGCTTCACCACATCTTAATCCAGTATAGCTTAATAGATAAAAGAAGGTATATACTTCCTTAAATGGTTCGATATATTCAAGAAATCTGATTAATGTCTCACGATCATAATACTTTAATTTATCGTCTTTAAAATCACCAGACTTTGGCAAGTCTACTAAGCTCATAGGATTCTTTTCAATCAGATTCAACTTCTGAGCATACTTAAATATCATTTGAGCGTATATCTTATAAGACTGAGTACTCTTTGGATAATTCGAATACCATCTGTTCACTTGAGCCTGGCAATCTTGAATGGTAATTGTATCGATGTAGTAGTCACCAAACGCAGGCAGTATGTGTTTCTTGAAATAAGTCACAGTCGCTTGAAACGTACTAGGTCTTACTCTTTTTTGATACGTTACTAGCCATTCGTTATACAGCTCTCTGTAAGTGAACTTTTGTTTAACAACCAATCCAGTATCCATCAACTCAACTTCTAGTCGTTGAAGTGCAGTAGTTGCAGCTAAGACCGATTCAAATCCACGTCTGGTAGTATACTGCTTCTTGCCTGTCTTAGGATTAGTGCCATAATAGATTTTAAATTGATAATAGACTTGCCCATTTTTCTTCTTATAAGGCTTGATTCTATCATCGATTCTTTTCTTTGCCATTCTTTACCATCCTTTCTGTTTATGGTAAAATAGGACATAACAAATAGCCCTATTTTAGGGTGATTTTTAAGACTTATCACACTGGTTTCTTGGCGGATAGCAGTGTGATATTTTTTTAGTTTGATAATGTTTTAAAAGCACTGTCACATGTTCTTAGTCCATCAATATGTAACGATAGATTATCTTTAATATGAGCTCCTAAAGGATCTAAAATGAAATCAATTCCTTCTCTACGAGCTAACTTAGCTGCTGGAACAAAATCGCTATCTCCAGCAATTAATATAATTTTTTCAACTTGCTTCTTAAAGGCTAATTGCGCAATATCTAAACCTATACGCATATCCACACCTTTTTGTTCTAAATTTAACTCGAAATCTGTTGTAGTTAAATCTTCAACACTTTTAGAACCATTTACTAATTTTTTTGTAGAATCGTATTTTAAATTATAATGGACAGTATTTTCACTCAATTCTCCTAAACGGAGAGCGATTTTTCTTTTACGGCTTAGCTCCTTAAAAAAATCATTTGTCCAAGATTTAGTATCACTTCTCGAAAAATCAACTACTGTTCCTAGTACCGGATGAAATACTTGTTTATCAATTGGTGGACAATCATAATAAAATATTCTATACAAATCATGATGAACTTCTTTTTGAAAGAGAGTTTCTTTCAAATGTCTATTGCAATAACTATATAACTCCATAGCTCTATCTTTTGCACTAATATTTCCAAAAGCCTTCATAGCTTTTTTTTTGTAATATCCACCATCAACTAAGATTGCTACTTTCATAAAAACTTCCTTTCTGCATAAAAAAAACTCTTGATTTCGACGCTCCCCTTATGGTGGGGTATCTACTCTCAAGAGATGGTTTACTTTTTTGAATTATTTATAGTATACATCTACCAAGAGTACTTGTCAATTGATATATATTAAGATTTATCAAGATTTATCAAGATTTAGTAATACTTTCTCATTTCTTCCTTGATTCCAAATGTTGCTTTTAACGTATCGAACGTTTCCGGAACATCTTCATACTTTTCCTGATAGAAGAGTAGCATTAATTCCGTAGCAAACCTATCTGCTTCATTCTCTAGTTTCCCTTTCCCATGGTATGCAGCAGTGTAGAATCCATCTAACCCATAATGATCTAATGCATGTTTCAATTCATGAGCCATCACTAGATATCTCAAATTACAATCACGGATATTATCATTAATCCAAATCATAGGTTTATCATTTGGAGTCGATAACATTAGGCCTTTCAAATCGCTAGGTAACGACACAAATTTCACGTCAATATTTTCATATTCAGCGATTATAAACGGATTAGCCGTATTGTGACGATTAACTAACTCAGTTACTTCCAATTAATTCCCACCTTTATTTTCTTGAATTTTCTCCCACAGCATTGCTTTTATCATGCCTTCTAATTGTATCTTATCGTCTTCAGATAATTCTACACCATTATAGGACATAATAACGCTGTTACGTTTTAACGCTTCATCAAAAACAATAACATCATCTTTAGTTGCCCACGCTGGTGCATCAGTCGAAATGGAGTTTTGAGCAAAACGAGGGTCTACAGCAGATTTTTCTACGTTAAAGAAATCTGCAATCTTTTGCACATTACCAGGATTAGGCATAGATGTTCCTTTAACATATCCCGTTAGAGTACTTGTTGGTATCCCAGTTCTTTTAGACAATTCAACTTGCTTAGTTCTAGTACGATTAAGTAAATCATTGATATTAACAGATATTCTCTTCATGATTTCTATATCATTTGGAGTGTATTTTCCTCTTCCTCGTGCCATTTCTAGCACCTCCTTATTTCCTATTGATATTATAGTACTGTTTTAAATCGTATTTGTAAACAAAAAAATATCAAAAAAATCGAATTTTTTATAATAAAAGTGTTGACATACGAATTAAATCGTATTATTATAGACTCATAAGTAAAAGAAAAATGAAAGGAGGAACGGATTTTGACACAAATTTCGTTAAAAGCTGCAAGAGTTAACGTTAATTTAACTCAGAAAGAAGTAGCCGAAAAACTAGGAGTTCATCAACAAACTATCGCAAAATATGAGAAAGATAGTACTAAAATTCCTATGAATTTGCTACACCAATTAAGTGCACTATACAAAGTTAAATTAGATCATATTTTTTTAGGCTAGAAATACGATTTAATTCGAATAATTGGAGGTGATACGAATGCACCATTACATGACATTTTATGAAGAAAATGGCATCAAGTATGCAGAATCTTGGTTGCAAATTAATTTTCTAAGTTTGTGTTTTTGCTTTTGGAAAATTAAAAAGGCCATCTCCTAAGAGACGACCCAATAAAACTATTTTTTGACCCATTTGTTCCCAGGCTTTTGAGTAGGAGGAAGACGATCTCCATCACCAATATGAACAACACGAGGTCGATTTACAGCACCGCCTTTTGGCCCAACTTCTTGATATGTGCCTTTTGGTTGGTTATCTGTTCCTGGTTTAATAGGTTTAGACATATAAACACCCCCTTTCTCCAATTACGATTATAGAACTGAAAGAGGGTTACAACAATATGAAAATGAGTGAAATAGGAGGTGATAAGAATGGAAAAAATAACAATCCAAAAAGTAAGAAATGAATATTATGAAATTTGGAATACAGTTAAAGAGTTCATAAAACAAGAATTTCCAGAAGCTTCTATAGGTTCGAATTTTGCTGACATTATTTATGGAAACATAAAACTCTCAATTATTCAAAAAGATGGAGGGTTTGGAGCAGTTCACTTTTTTAACGGTTTAATTGTTTCCAATTTTCAAATTGATAATGTTGTGGATTTAATGAAACACATAGAATTAGAAGTTGCATATAAAAACGCGCTAAGTCAAAGCGTTGACAAAGCGCGATAAAAACTAAGGTTCGATTTGAATAATTTCAACTCCTGAAGGACTTGGGCCGAATCGAACAAATTTACCATTAACTTTTAAGTCAATGTACGGGTCATGGATGTAACAGTCGATATAAATCCCATTTCTAAAAACAAGGATTTTATGATTATTATCAATATCAAGAACATGTATAGGTAACTCTGTAGATGATTGATCCCACATCATTACTTCGAAACAAGTGTGGGTATCTAATCGGCAAGAATCAGTGAACTTAACATGTCTATCACCTGTTGAAAATGTACCTAGTCTATTATCCATAAAAACACCTCCTTTCCCAACCTCAATTATAGGATTGAAAGAAGGTTACAACAATATGAAAAAACATGAAATAGGAGGTGAAAATGTGGAAAGAAGGATTACTAAACAAGTTATAAAAGAAAATCCAGAACTAACTAATGGATTCGGATGTTTAAGCTTTCTAGCATTTGTTTTTTTAGTTTTAGCTATTGTTTTCTTTAATAAAATCGCACTATCAATAGCAATCATCTTATCAGGATTATCTTTGATGATTTTATGGACTTTTAAACAAAAGATAAAAAGAAAACTTGAAGAGTATGAATGGGTTAAAACGAGAGGAGAAGAGCAGTGAATTTATTAAGCGCAGATTTTGAAACAACTCTCAATTCAAAAGTTGTTGAAATCGTAGCGAATGCGATAGAACGATTGCCAACAACGAGCAATCAACAAAGATACTTAAACAAGAAACAAGCAAAGGCTTATATCGGAGGAATTGACGATAGAGATTTTGATGAGTGTGTATCGATGGGATTGAAACAAATCGTAATTAAGAGACCAAGCGGAAGCGCAACAATTCGATACGATGCCAGGGATTTAGATGAGTTCATGGCAAAATACAAAATTTAAGGAGTGACAAAATGACACGTACCGAATCTAGGAAAATGAAGCGGAAAGAGTTCAACAGAAATTTTATTAAGCTGTATTTTAAATTTTTAGGATACACAACATTAACAGCAGTTGGAATGATTGCATTTCTTCATTTATGGGTAGGAGCATCTAATCAAGCTCACAATAAGTACAACTTGATAAGAAATAACAATTATACGGAAATGAGATGAAGTTATGTATAGCTTATTAGTTAATTTATTCGACAATCGATTAACAGATATCGTTGTTAAGAACAAAACTGTTGGAACATTAATGCCTAATCTTGACAGAGTTGTCCTTACTATGTCAACAAGTGATAACAATTTTCAATTTAGCACTAGACATAGAACTGAAGAAGATGCATTAGATTTAGCAGAAGAAATTTTGACACAAAAAAAGACGACTGAAAACAGCCGTCAACACACATATAAATTGTAACACGGGTGAAGGGAAAAAGCAATGAGTAGTTTATTAATTAATGAACCACCTCTACAGGTATTACCTTCATTAGCTAAAGAGGTAGGTTTAAACGAATCAATAATGCTACAGCAAATGCATTACTGGTTATTAAAAAGCACACACGAGTTTAACCAAGAATATTGGTTTTACAAAACTCTAGACGAATGGCAATTAGAATTCCCATTCTGGTCAACAATGACAATCAGACGGATTTTAGGAAATTTAGAAAAAAATAAATTAGTGAAAGTAGGAAATTTCAACAAGAAGAAATTTGATAAAACAAAATGGTACACAATCAACTATGAACGAGTGAACAGACGATGTGTTCAAAATGAACAGACGTATTGTTCAGATTGTACAGATGGAACTGTTCAAAATGAACAGACCTATACCAGAGACTACCAGGAGAGTACTACAGAGAATAATGTCTCAGAGGAGAAACCGCCTAAGGTTGTATGGACTGATGAGACTAACCATATCATTGATTATCTGAATAAGCGAACAGGTAAGAAGTACTCTGTTAAGACTAAGAAGACTGCACAGCTAGTACATAAGTTACTGGATAATGGCTTCACAGTGGAAGACTTCGAGAGAGTTATTGATATCAAGTGTAAGCAATGGCTAAACAATGAAAAGATGAATCAATATCTCAGACCAAGAACGCTATTCAGTGAGAAATTCGAGGATTACTTAAACGAAGCACCAGCTAGACCTAAGCAGCAAGGAGCTTCTGGGCAATCGGTAGCAGATAAGATGAGAGAGCTATTTGGCTCAGAATGGCAGGCTTGATATGAACCACTATGAACTAGAGAAATCAATCATAGCAGCATTGTTGAATGATTTTGACAAGGCACAATCAACATATCTGCAAGCCGAGTGGTTTACTGATAACAATTTCAAAACGATCTTTGAAATCTTGAATAATAATGGCAACCGTCTAGATGGACTGATGGAGCTATTTGCTAAATTAAGAGCTGAATTAAAAGATAAGACTATCGGATACGAGTATCTAATGGCCTTGCAGCAAGAAAACGCGACTACAAGCGGATTGGACTATCTAGCCAATCAGCTACATCATGAGTATTTAAGAGCTAAGTTGGAGAAAGTAAAAGAAGAACACACAGCATTCCCAACTAAGCAGCTTGAAGTTGAGATGTTAGAACTGTTGAATGCAATTTCTAAGCTCTCACGCAAAAAGAATGTTGGTGATTTAGCTGAAACATTCGAGCAATTCGAGTATGAGCTTGAGCATGATATTGAAGACGGCATCAAGACATTTAGCGGATTAGATGCGGCTTTAGGCGGAGGCATCGGCCCTGGAATGTTAATTACTGTTGGAGCTCGTCCATCGGTTGGAAAGAGCGCGTGGACTATCAATCTGATTGATAGAGCTTTGAGACGAAATGAAGATTTAATAGTAGACTTGTTTAGCCTAGAAATGAGCAAAAAAGAAGTGTTCTCAAGATTCGTGGCCAAAATGACGACACTTAACACATACTACTTACGCAAGATGAATAAGATGCTTAAAGATAGCGATAAGGAGCTAGTGAGAGCGACTATCGAATACTTTAAACACAAAGACTTGAAAGTATATGACACAGTGTCTGAATTGAACCATATTCTAGGAATTATCAAAGAAAGAGCTGCAGGACAATCACCAGGTAAATACTTAGCAGTCATTGATTATGTGGGACTTATTAAAGTGAATAATAATCGTGACAGAAGGCTACAAATTGAGCAGATTACACGAGAATTGAAGAATTTGGCCAACGAACAGCAAGTTCCTATCGTAATCCTATCGCAATTATCACGAGGAGTGGAGCAGCGCCAGGATAAGTCACCAGTACTAAGTGACTTGAGAGAGTCTGGCTCTATTGAGCAAGATTCGAATGTAGTCGGGTTCTTGAGCAATGAAGAAACAGAAGCCAATCATGAAGGCTATCAACGAGTTAAATTCTCAATCAAAAAGAACAGAGAAGGAGATTTGATGGATTCTACTTTCAAATTTTTCAAAGCTCGAATGGACTTTGTGGAGGAATTCAAATGACTATGAATGCGATAGAGTTCGAAAAGATTATGAAGTCTGAAGGGTTAAGGACTACAAGAGCTGTAATGGTTATGCTGCAGGAAGCAAAACAGTGTCAAAAAAACATTAAGGCAATGAGCCTGTACAAACATCTTCCGTATGCAGCAGCATACATTGAGCAGCAGAAGGAACAGAAAGACAAAGCTATCTGGCAAGCATTGGAAGTGGCCCAATTAGAGAAGCTTTATGGCTTCCGTCTGATTGAAGACAGAAACAGTGTAATAATAGCCACTTACCAAACATCCAAACCACATAGCGACATTATGAAAAAAATTAGAAGCCACATCGAAATAATGGCCGAATTGGAGAGAGAGTATGGCATTTGTAATTAAAAATATGAATATGTACTTTAAGGAAATTAATGATTACAGCACTCTGAAGGGATACCTTGATAAGAAGCATCCAATGCACACATCTGTATTCAAATCAGAGCAACGAGAAGCTATGACATTCAAGACTTATGGTGCTGCACAAAAATTCAAGCATGAATATGGGATTCCTGGAAACATAATTGAAGTGATTGCATCAACAAAACCATTCATAATCAACCAAAAGGATAAAATTAAAGTACGTAATAGATTAGATGCATTCTACGATTCAGCATTGAAGAAGACCAGGGAAGATATCGAAAAGATGATTGCAGGTTCTGAGAATAATTTCAATCACATGGCTAAGGATATCTTGAAAATTAGAACAACAACATTAAATCAATTCTTACGTAATCCATACGAGATTGGTTGGAACACACGTAAGAAAATCATGGATAGATTAGAAGAATATTTTGAAGGAGCTGGAATTAAATGAATTTAAATGATCCAATTAAAAAAAGACGAATCGAACGTGAAGAGTTAATCCGATTAGTTCAAAACTGGTTTGTAGAACGTGGTTTGGATACGCTGGACGGAAGTGGCCAGCTAATTAAACTACAGGAAGAAGTGGATGAATTAAAAGAAGCATATATCCATATCAACCGCGATGAAGAGATTGACGCGGTTGGAGATATTACTGTAGTACTAATCGGGTATTGCATGCAACGTAATCTTGATTTCTTAGATTGCTTAGAAAGTGCTTATCATGAGATTAAGGACCGCAAAGGTAAAGTTATCAATGGTGTGTTCGTTAAAGAGGTGCAGTAATGGATTTAGTGAATGTGAGTAAATTATATGAAAATGCAAAAATCAAAGAGGCAGTAAAACATCCAAAGCATTACCAAGGAATTAACGGGTTAGAAGTCTTCACCGTAATGGAAAATTTCATTCCAAAATACGAGAACTCGTTTGATGGATATATTGCAGGTAACGTTTTGAAGTATGTGTTGCGAGCGCCTAGCAAAGGTAAAATGCTCGAGGATCTAAAAAAAGCAAAGGAACATTTGGACTTGTTAATTGAAAGGTTAGAGGATTAATCATGAAAACAAATCAATTATGGGTAGTATTTTGGCAAATCATAACATACACGATTTTTATGCTTAATGTGTTTGGAATTAGTAGAATTCATATCACGTTTGCTATCGTTACGCTATTCATCGGAATGGTAGCTGGCAATGAAAAGGAAAAGGAGATTAGAAGCATTATCAAAATGGATTCTAAAGAATTCGAACAATTCCTGAAAAATCACAAGGAGGATAACGATGGATACTTGGGATAAATTAAAATTAAAAGGTGAATTAGACGAATTGTTAATAGATTTTGAAACAAAAGCGAAAACAATTCTTTTAAAACACCAATTAGGTTTAAAAGAAGAAAATAAACAAAATGATTGGAAATTAGAAATGCCGTTTCAAAGAGGCGACGTATATTTTGTGTTACAAAGTTATGGAGGATGTGAAAAACAAATTTATGACGATGTAAATTTACATAATAACAATGTAGTTCAAGGAAATGCTTTTGTTTCAGAGCAATTAGCCGAATTAGAAGCGAAACGAAGAGAATTGATAACCAAATTCAAAGATTTTAAAGACATATCCAACAGAGATTGGGAACCAGATTTTAACCATTTTGATTCGAAGTATTTCATAGCATACGACTATGATTTCAACAGACTGAAAGTATATTGTCAGTACGGAATAGATGGATTTCATATATTTGGTTATTTTCAAAGTGAAAGAGACGCTAAACAAGCTATTGAAATATTTGGCGATCAAATCAAAGAATTGTTTGTGGAGTGTGAAGGTGAGTAAATGGAAATTATGAATAAGGTTATATGTCCGTATTGCGAAAGCAGGCTAGACATAGAAAGCATGCTCACATCGGAAAAATTGAAAGAAATGGAATTCTATCTTACCTGTCCAAAGTGTAATAAAGTGTTCTCGAATTTTGCGAAAACAGAAATAAGAATACACGTAAGCAGTATTGAAGATAGAATTGAGAAAGAAAAAGATTCTTTATTATTTTGGGAAAAATCTAAGATAAAAGGCGATGAATTTAAGAGTGCTGTAATTAAATCACGAAAACAAACTATCCAAGAACTAGAATTGATTAAGAGAAGAAACGATAAGGTGGTTAGGAAATGAAAACAATCAACGAAATAACGGATGATGTTTTAATTTTTGATGAACAAGGCGAATTCCGATTATAATGTTATGATCTAAAAAGTGAATGGAACTCGTTAAGTGTAGCTGATAGAAGCGGTTTTCGAATTTCAAAAGAAAGAGTTAAAAAAATGTCTGTGGAATCTGTGTTGGATTGGATATATGACGATATGGAAGATGATGGATACGAAGAAATGAGTATACATTTATGGGATGACACGACCGAAGAATTTAAGCAAAGATTTCAAGTGCTACTTGATGAAATTTCTGAATTTCCAAGTGCTAAAGTTTATGACATTGATGAACCTATCAATCCTTTTGTGGATTTAGAGGAGGAAATTTAGAATGACAGAAAAACATGAAAACATCAGTGTAGGTGAATCAGTATCATCACGAAAATTAGAGATTGAACTACCTAACAACGTACCTTCAAAGGTAAAACCAATCGTGATTTTTCCAAATGTCGAGTGTGAGAGAGTGTCTGTTAGAGTGATCCAATATGGTAAATGTTACGGAGTGTTAAAAGTGGAAGTAGACACTGACAAACCACACATAATCAATTTGAATACAGGAGTGGAGTAGATGATAACTTGTTATGACGTTTCGAATAAAAGAACAGTGTTGATAAACCCACGTTGTGTAATAAGTGTGGAATTTAGGGAAGATGCAACAGGAAAATATGCAGAAATCCACCTCATGGGTCAACCGTTTATGATAAAGGTTAAAGAAAATGCAAGAGAAATTGAAGAAATCAAAGAATTCTTTCGAAATCTAAAGGAGGAATAACATGGATTTAAATTTAACAATACTAACTATCGTAAATATTTTATCGATTGTTATGTCATTAGTAGCTATATATAGGTCAAATAAGACTATAGATTCAGATATTCATTATATTGAAAAAATAATGGAACATATCGAATTAGAAAAACGTATTAAGGAAAAGGAAAAAGAAATAAATTACGAACAAAAAGTAAAAGATATACTTGATACTCTTCCAAAAGGTTCAGTAGAAATAATTAACCAACCATTTTCTAACAAAATAATCATACAAATACAAAAGAACGTATTCAGGGAGGAATAACAATGCACCTTACTATATTTTTACAACATGGACAAACATTAAGATTTGAAAACGTGACTAACTTGAAGAAAGAGTACCTATTCGATTATATTATTACTTTTATTATTTAAGCGCGTCAGACGGTCAAAAGAAAAGAGCAATCTTTAGTACAAAAAACGTATTAGGATTATCGGTCAACAAGGAGGACTTCGATGTTAACAGTTTATTCTAAACCAAATTGCATCCAGTGTGAGATGACTAAGATGTGGCTCAATCGAAATAAAATTAAATACGAGACAGTGGATGTATCTGAGCATCCAGAGAAGCTAGAAGAAATTAAATTAAACGGCTTCCAGCAGCTTCCTGTAGTGGCACTGGATGACCACTTCGAAAATGCCTGGTCTGGATTTAATTTAGACAGATTAGAAGAATTTAAGGAGAGCCGCTAATGGAAAGAATGAGTCCAGAAGAACGAATGGTATTAAGACTGATTCCAGTGAGTGATACTCGACGAATTAATCGAGTGGATATCTCAAGTATTACTAAGCTATCGGAACGTAGAGTTAAGAAAGTAATTGATACGCTAGTTAATCGATACGGTATTGTGATCATCGGCGAACGGAACGGCAGAACTGGATATTATATTCCAGAAACAGACGAGGCACGTAAGGATGGAATTAAACCTATGAGGTCTCAAGCAATCAAAGAATTTAAACGAGTGAGTCGAATTCTAAAAGGAGATTTGAAAGCTCACGAGAAATATTTGGAGGTAAATAAATGATTAATAACGTTGTGCTAGTAGGCAGGCTAACCAAGAAACCAGAACTAAAATTTACAGCAAACGGTACAAAGTACACGCAATTCAGCGTAGCTGTACAAAAGAAATTTAAGAGCCAAAACGGTGAATATGAATCAGATTTCATTAGCTGCTTTATGTGGTCTGCTGCTGCAGAAAACTTTACAAAGTTCACAAACAAAGGCTCATTGGTTGGAATCGAAGGGCGAATTCAAACTAGAAGTTATGATAAAGACGGTAAGAGAGTATATATCACAGAAGTAGTTGCTGAGAACTTCTCGTTATTAGAATCAAAGAAAGTAACAGAATCTAGAAGCAATGTAGTTCAACCAATCGAAGAAAGTCCATTCAACGGAGTATCTGACGATGACTTGCCATTCTAATGAATTGAGGTGCAAGTATTTGGAAAGTATTCACCTATTTGATTATCCGGAACTAGATTATAAAGCAACCAAGCGAGAAGTGATGAAAGTCATCGGTAGATATAAGAACGCATTAAATAAGTTGTATCTGAAGAGTGCGCCTCGCATCACTCCTCAGTATACGATTGTTCCACCTTCATTTACTAACGAGTTTCACTCATCTACAGAAGATGCTGCACTATGGAGTGACACTGTAGGAAAGAAATTCAAAGATTACGTTGAACGTGTGAACACTGCATTGAATAGTATTCCTTCAGTTAACCGAGTAGTAATTTACAGATCATTAATCCAGGAACAAAGCGATGTATTAATTGGAAGTGAAATGAATTACAGTGAATTCACTATTCGAGATATACGAATGGAAGGAATTAAACAACTAGCGTACGCACTAGGTGTAGATGTATATCAAGATGGAACATCGGAAGGTGTTGAATACGATTAGTTGTATTTGTTGTAGAAAATGACTAAAAAAGTTTGTAAAACATTTTTAGAGAAATATTTTATAATATGTACTGTGGTATCGTGTAGATACAAGGATAGAGATGCGGAAACATCTTTAAAAAGCCAGTCCTGAAAAAGGTGTATACATGTTAGTAGCTTGGACGACTATTAACGAATATCAAGAGCGTACATTAAACTGTGCGCTCTTATTTTTTATCGAAAGGAGAATGCAATGAATTACGTTGAACCGATTCGAGATAAAGATGATATTCAAGCGATGAAGGATTACTTACGAGAATGGAACGAACGTAATTACATGATGTTCTTACTTGGAATTAATTCCGGATTACGCATTAGCGATATTATCAATCTGCGAGTTAAAGATGTGCAAGGATGGTACATCAAAACAAAAGAATTGAAAACAGGTAAACAACTCAAAAGGAAAATGCCTCCTGTTTTAAAGAAAGAACTGCGGGAGTACATCAAAGGGAAACCACTACACCATTATTTATTTCAAAGTCGAAACGGAAAGAATCAGCACATCAGTCGATGCACTGCATACTTAATTATTAAGATAGCTGCTGACGAATGTGGAATTGATAATGTAGGTACTCACACAATGAGAAAAACGTTTGGTTATCATCAGTACAAAAAGAACAAAGATGTAGCTACATTGATGGAACTATTCAATCATTCAAGTCCTGCAATCACTTTGAAATATATTGGAATTCGACAAGACCAGCAGGATAAAGTGATGACTAATTTTGGTTTGTAATTATCAACTAAACATAATGAGGAAACTGTTAGTTCGTTTCGAGATTGAATTAGAAACATTGATATAGCAAATAAATAATCAGAATCATGAATTAAACAGAATATAAGATATGTTTAATTCAAAGGGAATAAATCCTAATAGGGAGGTAGGAGATGGTTAGAAAAACATTGAATACATCTCGATGGAAAAGATTGAGAAATTATGTAATGGCTCGTGACGGTTATCGATGTCAAGAGTCACTAAGATACGGACAATCAGTTCCAGCAGAAATGGTTCATCATATTTATCCAGTGAGAGAATATCCTGAACTAGAATTTGTAGCTTGGAATTTGGTAGCTCTATCGAACTATCAACATAACAAGATGCATAATCGGAACACGGATGAAATTACTAAAAAAGGAAAAGAATGGCAAAAACGAAAAAAACGAGAATTTGAAAAATTTTATTCAACCCCCCCACTCAAAAATTAAATTTTGGATGACTTGGAATACCGGTGGAAAGGACTTTTTCCAACCGCGGGGCATTTTATAGAAAAGGGGTAAAAATCTCAAGGCTTATAGGAAGGAGGACGAGTTTTGGCGAGACCAATTACAAAGAAAACAATTGAAAAAGCAACAGAAAAGAAAATGAAAAGTTTAGGAACTTATCGCAAAGAGTATGCGGACTTAATTAGTATTTATGCCGGCTTGTTATTCCAGTATACAAAGTATGAAAAAGAACACGCTGAACGGGATTACGAAGTAGCAGAAATTTACGTGAATAAAGCTGGCGCGGAAAACTACAGAAAGATTCCTCTAGTAAATGTTATGGAAACTCTGAGACGCGATATTTTAACTTACTCAGATAGGCTCATGCTTAATCCTAAATCGCTAGGAGAAATCATCGCTCAAGATTCAGATTCGTCTATCATCGATATTATGAACAAACTTGGTGGTAAGCGATGAATCCATACGTTCAGAGAGCTATCAACTATGCGAACGATGTAATTGATGGAAAAATCGATTCGTGTGAAGAAAAGATACTTGAAGCTAAACGGTTTTTTAGAGATTTAGAAAATCCAAAGTTCTATCTAAACGAGGATGATATTAACGTAGCTGTTAACTTCATTGAAAATGTGATAGTTCATTATCAAGGAGAAGACGTTAGTGCAGTAAGTCTTCGTAATACTCCAATGAAACTTCAAGAATGGCAAATGTTCATTGTGGTTAATCTTCTAGGATTTTATAAAACTGGAACTATAGAAACTAGGTTTAAAGAATCTCTAGTATTTATTCCACGTAAACAAGGGAAGACAGCTTTCACTGCTTCGCTTGCTCTATGTAGATCACTAATGGAACGTAAGAGTTCGTCTAAGTGCTACATCGTAGCAGCTGGAATTAGACAATCGCTAGAAGCATTTGGATTTATGCGATTTAATGTAGATCGTTGGCATGATAAACATATCAGTATTAAAGATAATAATTCAGAGCATTCCATTACTGGCGAGTTTGGTAAGGAAGGCTCTTTCTTTGTACAAGCGCTAGCAAACGATGAATCTCGATTAGATGCATTGAATGGAAACTTCATCATCTTAGATGAGGCACACACTATGCGTAGCTCTAAGAAGTACGGAAAGATGAAGAAGACATTAAGTGCGTATCGAAATAAGCTGTTATTTATCATCAGCACAGCAGGAGATATTCCAAATGGATTCTTAGCTAATCGCTTGAAGTACTGTAAGAAAGTTCTTGAACAGAGTATTGAGAACGACGAACTATTTATTTTTATTTGTAAAGCGAATGAAGATAAAGACGGAATGCCGATTGATTACATTTCAGATAAGACATTAAGGATGGCTAATCCTTCATGCGGTGTGACAGTGACTATTGAAGAGTTAAGAGCTGAAGCCGAGATGGCGCTTAATGATCCACAAACGCGGATGGAATTTTTCAATACAACATTGAACGTGTTTACCAACTCGATGAATACTTACTTCAATGTGGATGAGTTCATCGCAAGTGACGAGCAGTTCAATTGGACAATTGACGAGCTTGCTAAATTGCCGATTAAGTGGTATGGCGGTGCTGATCTTTCTAAAATGCACGACTTAACTGCTGCAGCGCTGGTTGGAGAGTACGAACACGATGGAAAGAAAATAGATATAGCAGTAACTCATGCATTCTTTCCTATCGTTGCTGCTAAAGAGAAAGCAGAAGATGATGGAATTCCATTGTTCGGATGGAAAGATGACGGCTGGCTTACGATGAGTAATACAAAAACAGTTTTATACGATGACATTGTAAAGTGGTTCATCAAAATGAGACAGTTAGGTTTCAATATTCGAAGTGTTGGATTTGATAGAAAATTCGGACGTGAATTTGTTATGAAAATGAAAAAGAATAAATTCAAAATGAAAGACCAACCACAGTTTTTCTGGAAAAAGTCAGAAGGCTTTAGAAGGATTGAAATGAAAGTTAAAAACAAAGAATTCTACTATGCACATAGTGAAGCATTTGAATACTGTGTAGGGAATGTTCGAGCAATTGAAAAAACGGATGATATGATCCAATACGAAAAAGCGGATGGAGATGGTGGAACACAGCGTATTGATATTTTTGATGCAACTGTGTTCGCAACTGTTCAAATGCTAGAAGAAAAGGACAATAACAATTCTGAAAAAGCTAAAAGCTTTTTTGGGCTGAAAGGAGAATAAAATGGGATTCTTAAACTTTTTAAAGAAAAGAGAAAAGAAGACTGAAATACGATATGTAACACCTACCCAAATGGAGGATTTACTATTCTTTGATAATTCGTATATTCCATTGAATAAGCATCCAGATGTGTTGATAGCAGTCGATAAAATTGCTGATTTGGTATCGAATATGACAATCCAATTGATGGAGAATACGGGAAATGGAGACGTACGGATAAAGAATAAACTAGCAAGAAAAATCGATATAGAACCATATCGTTATATGACTAGAAAAAATTGGATTTATAAAATTGTAAAAGATTTGTTGCTTGATGGAGACGGAAATTCTGTAGTACACGTTGGAACAATCCAAGATACAGAATTAATTGGGGAATTAATGCCACTGAATATGAGAAGTGTAAGATTTGTTGATAATCCAAATGATGATGGATATCAAATTGAATATGGCAGTGTGACTCTAACGCCTGATGAAGTAATACATTTTGCAATGAACCCTAACCCAAGCCGACCTCATATCGGTACAGGATATAGAATCACGTTAAGAGATATAGCAGATAATCTAACGCAGGCTTCAAAAACGAAAAAAAGCTTTATGAGAAATAAAAATATTCCTAGTCTTGTAGTTAGTGTGAATGGAGATACTGAAGAGTTAACCACAGAAAAAGGAAAAACAGCAATAAAAAATAGTTATTTAAGTAGCGCACAAGCTGGTGACCCGTGGATAATTCCAGCAGAAATGATAAAAGTAGAACAAGTAAAGCCACTAACACTTAAAGATATAGCAATCAACGAATCAGTAGAAATTGATAAGAAAACAATAGCTGGACTCATTGGAGTACCAGCTTTTTTCTTGGGCGTAGATAAGTTTGACAAAGAAGAATACAACAACTTTATCAACACAAGAATTATGTCAATTTCTTTAATCATTTCTCAAACACTCACTAGAGATTTAATCACAAGTGAAAATAAATATTTCCGTTTAAATCCTAGATCGCTTTACTCATATAACATTACTGAATTGGTTAGTGCCGGAACTCAAATGGTACAAATTGCAGCTTTAAGAAGAAATGAGTTGCGAGATTGGATAGGAATGCCTCCTGATGAAGACATGAATGAAATTATCGTACTGGAAAACTATCTTCCACAAAAAGATTTAGGAAATCAAAAAAAATTGAAGGGTGGTGAGAATGATGATGAATAAAAGAGAAAGTTATCTTACTACCAATTTTAATGCACGTAGTGAAGAAGATGGAAGACTTATCCTCGAGGGCTACTTTATTAAATATGGAGTAGAAACAGAATTGTGGCCAGGCTTCTTTGAATTGATTGAAAAAAATGCAGTAGATAAAGCATTAGGGAACAAACCTGATGTTAGAGCTTTATTCAATCACGATTCAAATTTGTGTTTAGGAAGAACTGGAAACAAAACTCTTCAATTAAAGTCAGACAACATTGGACTATTTGGTGTTATTGAAATTAATAGTTCAGATCCTGATGCTGTTGGCGCTCATGCAAGAGTCCAACGAAAAGACATCGACGGATGTAGTTTTGGTTTTTGGGAAAACGGATATGAAATTATCGAGCGTACTGACGGAACTATCTTAAAGAAAGTTACAGAAATGGAACTGATTGAAGTAAGTCCGTGTACATTCCCGGCTTACCCTCAAACAGAAATCGCAGCTAGACAGAAGAATTATGAAGACTACAAAAAGGAAGCATTAAATATTCGAAAAAATATTTTAAAGGAGAAATTAAAAAATGAAAAATAAAGGTTTAGTTATTAAAGCAAAAATTTCAATGAGAAATAAAAAAATGGATGACATTAATAAAGTGTTGGAAGGAATCAACGCACGTTCTGCAGAACTATTATCTGCTATCGAAGCTTCTGAAACAGAAGAAGATTTAGTAGTGCTTGAATCACAAGTAGAAGAAGTTCAAAAAGAATTAGATCAAAGAAGTTCTGAAAAAGAAGCGTTAGAAATCGAAATTGAAGAGTTGAATGAAGAATTAAGAACAATCGAAGGGAAAGAGTTAAGTATGAAAAAAATCGCAACAAACAAACTAATGAGATTGCAGAAACTAGAGAATTGTTGAATGAGTACATTCGAAGCAAAGGACAAAAACGAGAAGGATTAACAACCGTAGATGGTGGAGCTCTGATTCCGAAAGAAGTACTAGAACCTCAAAAAACAAAAGTTCGAAGTGTAGATTTAAGCAAATTAGTACGTGTCGTTCCTGTAACTACTGGTTCTGGGGAATACGCTGTTATCAGCAAATCAAAAAACAAAATGAAAAAAACCTCAGAGTTAGAAAAAAATCCAGATTTAGCAAAAACTCCAATTAATAAAGTTAATTGGACGGTAGATACTTATCGTGGAGAATTATCAGTATCTAAAGAAATGATTGATGACGCTAATTACAACATCATGGGATTAGTGGAAGAAGATGCTGTTAACCAAGAAGTTAATACTAAAAACTTTGAAATTGCATCTATTTTGAAGAGCGCAACTGCTGTTAACGCTTCAGGATTTGACGGCCTTAAAGATGTAATTAATAAGAAAATTCCATCTGTTTACGATGTTTCTATTGTAGCTACAGATTCTATGTTTAGTGCTTTAGATAAAGTGAAAGACAAAGAAGGACGCTATATGTTACAACCAGACCCTACATCTCCTACTGGATATAAATTTAAAAATAAAATTATTTATACTGTACCCGACGATTTATTAGGAGCAGAAAACGACATGAAAGCATTCATTGGAGATGTATACGAATTTGTCGCTTTATTTGACCGTGAACAAACTACAGTTAAATGGACACCTAATGAAATTTATGGAGAAAAACTAGGTTTATTCTCTCGTTTTGGTTTAACTAAAACAAATGAAGAAGCAGGGGCATTTGTTACTTATACAGATGCAGTATAGGAGGATTAAAGTATGAAATATGTAGTAATTAGAAGTTTTGCTGATATGAATGACTGTTCGGAAGAATTTCCGAACGGTCGTATTTATAATGTAGGAGATATTTTCCCTACTTCAGGAGTTACTAAAACAAGATTAAGAGAGTTGTCAACATCAGATAATCGAGCGGGCTTTCTATTCATCAAACTAGTTGAAGAAGGAGATGAAGAAAATGGAGCAACAGAAACACCAGGAACAGAAGACGAAGGAGGAACTGAAGAAACAGCTGATTCAACTGGAGACGACACCGTTACTGGAGATACTGAAGGCTAAACTAGGAATTAGTGGGAAATTTAGAGATGAGTATTTAAAACATTTACTCAAATCAGTAATTGATGAACTTTGTAACCAAAAAGGAATCACATTAAATCCAGAAAGCTATCACCACATTGATTTTATAGTCGATTATGCAGCGTTTAGATATGACAATAGAGACAACAATATTATTATGCCAAAGCACTTACAATATCGATTAAACAATCTCTTGTTGGAAAATTTGAGAGGAAAAGATAATGTGGAATAAAGAAATAACTTTAATCAAGAAAGCAATTAATGGAACGGATGATTTGGGACAACCAATCATCCGTTTATCTAAGAGGAAAGTTTTAGCAACTGAAAAAAGCGTAACTAACAGTATGTTATTTTATGGCGCTCAATTTGGATATAAGCCTGTATTTGTAGTTTTAATACGATGGTTCGAATATGAAAAAGAATCATTCCTTGAATGCGATGACGTGAAGTACGTAATACGAAGAGCCTTTAAATCAGAAAAAGATGATTTTATAGAATTACAGTGTGAAGAATTGATAGGTGATAATTTTGAGTTATGATCTTGAATCAGAAATTGCTAAAGCACTTACTAATTTTAGTGAAGATGTCGCAAAAGAAATAGATGAATCAGTTGATGAACTAGCTGAAAAAACTGTTTCAAAACTAAAAAGTAATTCACCGAAAAAAACAGGAGATTACGCTAGCGACTGGAATACTAAAAAAGATAAAAAAGGGAAACGTACTATTTATCAAAAAGAAGAATATAGAATAGCTCATATTCTTGAATTTGGACACGCAAAAAAAGATGGCGGACGAGTTCCAGCAATAACACACATTAAACCTATTGAAGAAGAAATCATAAAGGAATTTGAAGAAAATATAAGAAGGAGGTTAGGTAATTAAATGATTACATTACAGGAACTATATAAAAAGCTAAAAAGTTTAGGAGTGCCAGTACAGTATTATATGTTCCAAGAAGGCCAAGAACCTAACCTGCCATATATTATTTACTACAATCCATCAGAACAGCATTTAAATGCAGATAACTTCACAATTTTTGTGACTAAAGATGTGATCATTGAAGTTTATTCAAAGTTTAAAGATTTATCTTTAGAAGAAAAATTAAAAGAATTATTCGACACAAACAAGTTAACGTATACATTCCAAGAAACTTATTTAAAAGATGAAAGAATGTATATGCTAGCATATCAAATATCATTATAAGGAGAGATTAATAAATGGGTGCAGAACAAACACAAACACCAACACAAACACCGCAAGTAGAAAATAAAGTAACGTTCGGTTTAGAAAACGTACACTGGAGTAAACCAACTGTTCAAGCTGGAGATGAAATTCAATATTCTAAGCCTGAAAAAATGCCAGGGTCGGTTGAGTTACAATTAGATCCACAAAGTACAGACATCAAATTAAAAGCAGATAATATTGATTATTACGTATCATATTCAAACGATGGATACACAGGCAAATTAGTGTTTTATAACGTATCAGAAGAATTCCTTCAGTATGCAGTTGGAGAAGAACAAGTTGATGAACTAATTGCTGAAAGAAGTACTTCACAAGGCAATCCTATTACACTTATGTTCCAAATCGAAGGTGATAAACGTGCTGTACGACACTGTTTAACTCAAGTAGTTGTTAAACGACCAACTGTAGGTTCAGCTACAAAAGATGGAAACAACTTTAATAAAGTAGAACTAAACTTTATTGCTAGTCCACGTCCAAACGATAAGGTTGTTAAATATAAAACATCTAAGAGAACTACAAAAGAAATGTATAACAAATTCTTTGATGAAGTTAAAGCTACAATGTAAAAGGAGATTTATATGAAACAAACCATTTCAATTAAAGGTAAACAAATCACTTTAGAAAGCAATGCTTTCACAACTTTGTTATATAAAAAACAATTCAATAAAGACTTCTTTAAAGAATTGCTACTTGTAGCAAAGGTTTTTAACGGACGAAAATCTTTTTCTTTAGAAGATTTAGATACAGACAGTCTAGAAGCATTTGATTCAGAATTGTTTTATCGTTTATTCTGGATTTTTGCTGTTACTGCTGATCCATCAGTTCCAGATTATTTAGATTTTTATCGTGTGAACTCGTATTTAGAACTTAAAGACATTATGCAAAATGTCGGGAAACTACTAGAAGTTTCATTAGTTACTAAAAAAAAACCGACACAAGTGAAGAAGCGAGTGAAGAAGCATTCACGGTAGAGTCCTTTTTATTATGCTGTAAAGAAAGTGGTTTATCTATTGAAGAGTTAAAACACTTAACAGTAGGGGGCGCTTTAGACTTTCAGACAGATTACGTTGAATTACATTCTCAACATAAATCTGAACAAAGCACTTCCAGAAGAGCAACTCAAAGTGATATGGATAACTTTTAGGCTACTGAATATCAGTAGCCTTTTTAATTTGAAGAAAGGAGTGAGAAAATGGCAGGAAACATTAAAGGTATTACGATTGAATTGCAAGGTAATGTGCAACCGCTAGAACAAGCTCTTAAAAAAGCAAATGCTGCTGCTAAAAGCACAGCAACTGAAATGAGACAAGTGGACAAAGCTTTGAAGTTTAATCCTGCCAGTGTTGAATTAATTACTCAAAAGCAAACATTACTTTCCAAACAAATTGAAAATACAAAAGAAAAACTTACCACTTTAAAAAATGCTCAAGCAGAGGTCGAAGCACAATTTAAAGCAGGTAAGATTGGTGAAGAAAATTATCGTGCATTCAAACGTGAATTAGAAACCACAGAAAGCACCTTAACACACTATAAAACACAACTAACAAACCTGAACAAAGAACAAGATAATCTTGGAAAGTCTACAGAAAGATTATCAAGATTCTTTTCTGCCACAGGTAAAGACATAGAAGCCTACAGACACGTTTTAGGAGATAAACTAACTGATTCTATCAAGAACGGTAAAGCATCGAGTAAAGACATGGAACGTGCTTTAGAATTGATGGCCAAAGAGGCTTCTAATGGTAAAGCTGATATAAATGCTTTAAGAGAAGCTTTGGATAAGTTGGACGATGGTGGAAGTATCCAGAATGTAAAAAAAGAACTAACAGAAGTTGGAGAAGCATCTAAATCTTCTGCTGAAAAAACAAATAAACTTCTATCACAAGGAAACTTACAGCAAGCAGCTCAAGTAGCATCTCAAGCAGGACAATCAATGATTGACTTTGCTGGAAAAACACAAAAAGCGTATAGAAATGTTGATTCAGGGTTCGATATCATTATTACTAAAACGGGAGCAACCACAGACGAAGCGCTAGAAGGATTCAAAAAAATCTATGATCAGTTGGCTGTAGATTTGCCAGTAGACTCATTTGAAAAAGTAGGTTCGGCTATAGGTGAAGTCAATACACAATTCGGACTTACTGACGATGCCTTAAAAGAAGCTTCAAGAAGCATTATTCAATTTGCTGAAATTAACGATTCTGATATTACTGCAAGTACCATTAACGCTAAGAAAACAATAGAAGCATACGGGCTATCTGCTTCTGATTTATCAAGCACATTAGATACAGTCACTTATGTTGCTCAAGCAACAGGTGTGTCCGTAGATGAATTATTTTCTAAGATGGTTTCAGGAGCTCCTCAAATAAAAGAATTAGGTTTGTCTTTCGATGAGGCAGCAACATTGATTGGTTCACTAGAGAAGGCGGGTGTAGATTCTGGAGCAGCTCTATCGAGTATGAGTAAAGCTGCAGTGGCTTATGCTAAAGAAGGCAAAACACTATCTCAAGGTTTACAAGAAACTATCGATAAAATCAAGAATGCTTCTAGTGCGACTCAGGCACTAACTGAAGCTTCTAATGTATTTGGAACTAAGGGTGCTACACGAATGGTAGATGCCATTAAACGTGGCGCTTTTTCGCTCGAAAAACTATCCGGAACTGCAAAAGAAGCTAGTGGAACAGTAGCAAAAACATTTGAAGCCACATTAGATCCGATTGACAAACAGCAACAAAAAATTAACGCAGTGCAATTGGCCTTATCTGAAATTGGTGCTGCAATAGCCGAAGCAGTTGCTCCAATCATGGATGCATTAATTTCAGTACTAAAACAAGTAGCAGAATGGTTTCAAAATTTATCCGCTCCTATTAAACAATTTATAGTTGTATTAGGAGGAGTACTTGCAATAGCTGCTTTATTATCTCCTATATTGGTTGCGATAGCTATAGCAATTACAACGTTTGGAACTTCAATGTTGCCACTGGTTGCTATTATTGGTGGAGTTGCTGCAGCAATTGCCATAGTCACAGCAGTAGTAACCAATTTTGGTTCTATTCTGGAATGGTTAGAAGGAATCTTCCCTGGATTAGGTTCTACAGTAGAATCTGTATGGAATGCTATTCAATCAGTAATCGAAACTGTAGTAGGTGCTGTTTCTTTATTTATTCAAAATATTTTTGGAACATTAGTATCTTGGTGGGAAACAAATCATGAACGTATTCAACAAGTTGTAGAAACTGTATGGAATACTATTTCAACAGTTATTCAGACAGTACTATCATTTTTAGCTCCATTTATCCAAGGAATATTTGATGGAATTTCAATTTACATCCAAACCGTTTGGAATGTAATTACTACTGTGATTCAAGGAGCACTCGATGTGATTCTAGGAATCATTCAAGCTGTCTTACAAGTCTTGACTGGTGATTGGTCAGGAGCATGGGATACATTATCAAACATTGTATCTACTGTTCTAGGAACCATTTCATCAACTATCAGTTCATTAATGGATGGAATTGCTTCAGCTATTTCAAGTGTATGGAATGGAATCTTATCTACAACAGAAAGCATATGGAATGGAATTACAGGAGCTATATCCGGTGCAATTAATGGAGCATACAATGCAGTAAGTAGTGCTATTGAAGCTATCAAAGGATTATTCAACTTCCAGATTAGTTGGCCGCACATCCCATTGCCACATTTCAGTATTAGTGGCTCACCAAACCCATTGGATTGGTTGAGTGGAGGGTTACCTAGTATTGGCATTGAATGGTACGCAAAAGGTGGGATTATGACCAAACCTACAATCTTTGGCCAAAACGGAAATAATCTAATGGTAGGCGGAGAAGCAGGGAAAGAAGCTATTCTTCCATTGAATGATCATACACTTTCAGGAATCGGAAAAGGTATTGCTGCACATTTAGATAGTAACGGTGGAGTGAATGTAAATATCTATCCACATGAATTAATTGTGAGAAATGATGAAGATGTACTTCAGTTAGCTACAAAATTAGCTGAAGAGATTATCAGAAAAATGAAAATGAAAGAAAGACATGCTGAGAGAGCGAGAGGAGTGATTCTGTGATTGGATTTGAAATGAGTATTAATCACGTTAAAAATACGGACTTACCAATTCGAGTAATAGTGGCAGAATATGAACGCCTATTCTTCTCTGAAAGCAATAATTCAATCCAGCGACGTGAAAATGGAAGTTCATATTTTAAGAAAAGTTATGAACGAAAAGAGCAAGTGAAGACGTTTGAAATTCATATCCATACGACTAAACAGACAGATTTAGACCATTTCAACAGATGGATTATGCAAGAAAATGTTGATTTTGAACCGGACACATCATTGAATCGTGTATATACTGCATATAAATTCAATGTTACTTCGATTACTAAACACGAAAATATATACGTCGTTCAATTACAAGTAACATTCTCATTCGAAGGATTGTCTAAAATTGAGAAGACTGCTACTAGAGGAACAAATACAGGTCAGCTTGTTTATACATTTGACAATCAAGGGGTGCTACCAACAGCGCCTCTTTTTAGTTTTACATCAGGGGATAATTATAAGATGATTAGTTTTATTCATCCAAGTGGAAAGTACGTTCAATTTGGCCATGAAACAGGAGAAGTAGTCATTAGCCCAAACGATGTAGTAGTGTTCGATTTTAGAAAAAAACAATTAACAATTAACGGAACAATTAAATATGTAAACATAAGTAGTTCGTGGTTTGAATTAAATGTAGGTCAGACAGAGATTGGCATTTTAACAGAGCCGAATACAAATATTCAAATTGAAGCGAAATTCAGGGAGGCATGGCAATGATTACAGTAACTGACAGAAAGTACAATAAACTTTGCCAACTACACTTCGGCTCGATTGGAGAGTTAATCGCATACGATGACATGTTTGAACAAGATTTAGATACCGGAATTGGTATTTACGAATTCAAAGTAAATAAAAATCACGAATCCGTGAAGAACGTTGATCTTGGTTGTTATTTATTTGTATCAGATGGAGATTTAACACGATGTTTTGAAGTCACTAATACAAAAGAAGATCATAACACCAAAATTATTACAGCCGAGGATGCAGGGCTTGATTTGTTAGGCGAATCTGTATGGCCGTACGAGGCGGATAAATCTTATAATTTAGAATACTATGTATCCAAATTTACATTAGACGCAGGTTGGGAAATTGGAATCAATGAGATATCTTCTTCTACTGTTAGAAAATTGAAATTCGAGCAATTCGATACAGCTACTAAACGTCTAAGAGCTTTAGCTAAACATTTCGATGCAGAAATTGTATACAGCGTTGAGATGTTGCATGACAAACCGCACAGAAAGCTAATTAATTTTTATAAAAATTATAACGCGGAAAAAGTTATCCGATTAGAATATGGAACTAACGTCTCAAACATAGAAAAAACAGCAAGTATTGACAAATTAGCGACTGCACTTCGAGTGCATGGGCCTGACGGATTAACAATTGAAGGAATCAGTTACAACGATGGTAGATACTGGGTTGGTGGAGATACTATACATGATCTACAGGAAG
Organism: Granulicatella adiacens ATCC 49175; assembly: GCF_025150565.1. NCBI lineage: Bacteria > Bacillati > Bacillota > Bacilli > Lactobacillales > Carnobacteriaceae > Granulicatella > Granulicatella adiacens. The sequence continues at coordinate 65,948 of NZ_CP102283.1, forward strand.
GCGCTCGATGGAGTCGACATGCGGATGTTGCACGAGATGGAGGCTATATTGTAGATATTTATGAGAGTACTGCCAAGTCAAAAGAATTATTATTTCAAGAGGGATTAAGACAATTAAAGAAACGGGCTTATCCAGAAGTGAAGTATGAAGTTGCTTTATCTGAAATTGGATTAGACGTAAAAATCGGTCAACGAGCAGAAATTACAGACAGCGAATTTAAACCAGCAATAGCATTATCTGCTAGAATTACATCCATCAAACGTTCATTGTCAAACAAAACTGTTGGCACAGTAACGATTTCAAATATAGAGAGCAATGAGGTGTTCGTTAACGAAAAATTAAAGAGACTAAGTCAATTGGTACAGGAGAGAGTCTTTGATTCTACTGCTGTACCTTTTGTTTTAGAATTAAAATCCACTTCAGGGGTTGTATTCCAAAATGGGAACATCCAGACTAAATTAATTTCAACTGTTTCTAAACTTGGTACGGATATGACTATTCGTTTTAATTTTAGATGGATTAGAGAAAGTAAATATGGAACTAATGATACAGAATGGAATAAGTTACACGAAACTGCCGCAAGAGAACTAACAATCACATCAAGTGATGTTGATAGAGAGGCTACGTTTATATGTGAAGCGCTAGAAGCTAGCAATGTTATTGCTAGAAATTCGATTGTTATTAAAGATTTTATAGTAAACAAATCCATTGGTTCAACGCCTCCAGCAAATCCTAGCGCTGGAGATTTATGGACAGATACGAGTATTCCGGAAAAAGAAGTTCCTAAAATTTATTCTAACGGAGAATGGAAGCCAGTTCTTGATAAAGATGATAAAGAGTTGGAGCGTCTTCAAAAACAATTTGAAGAGCGTAACAGAGAACATGCCAATCAGTATACAAAAATAATGGAAATCATCAACAAGACCTCTGTTACTGAAGATACTCTTAGAGATTTAACAGGCCGTTTTGGAAATATGGAAGAATCTTATAAGCGTATATTAGAGACTGCTGCAGAGATTAAAGGACTTGGACAAAGGACTAAAGCTGTCGAATTAAATATAGAGCAATCTCAAGTTATTCTTAACGCAATTGCAACTTATTTCAGCATATCTGAAGACGGCATGTTGATTGGTAAGAATGGCGAGAAGTTACAAATACGTATCAATAATGAACGTATGGAATTTATCGACTCTGGTCGTGTCGTTGCCTATGTCTCTGGCCAACAGATGAACATTGTCAGTGCCACATTCTGGAATTCCGTTACTATTGCTAATCATATTTTTGAAAAATTCAATAATGAATTCACTACTATTTCTTACGTTGGAGGTGCTGTAAATGGCTAGAATTGAAAAATATACAAGTAGCGGTTACGCCAAACTAGCATTAGAAGTAAATGAAACCAGCTACAGCATCGAAAACAACGATTCTCCTACTAAATGGGAATTGTGGTTGGAACGAGGCAGTACTTGGGTATATGACTTAAATAACGAAAGTCTAGCAGAAGTAGAAATTAATGACCAGAGAGTCTTAAGTAAATATGTCAGCTTTGATTTGAGAAATTCTAACAGGGTTCTTCTCGGAAGCGGTAGTTTAACCATTCCACATAATGAAGATGGCAGCAAGAGTATCACTATCTGGGCAAGAATTCTTAATGTTGCTGACCAAGGAGACATTGACTGGTTTAGCGGAACAGTAACATTAACTAACATCCCTCGAGCAAGTTCCATCGATTCAGTAAATGTAACTGAACTTGGCCAACAAATTACTCTGAACATCAATAAAAAGGTTAACAACTTCAAACATCAAGTTTGGTGGAAAGTTAACGACAGCGAATGGGTTGATTTAGGTAAAGGGCATGATACAAATGTTCAATTTACAGTTCCGTTAGAATATGCAAGTCGTATTACAAACAGTGATACTGGAACGCTTGAGGTATGTGTTCGTACATTTAACGACAGTACTCAAATTGGAAACGATGAATACAAAAGAGGATTGAGTATTAAAGTTCCAACATCAATCGTTCCAACTTTAAACACAATAAACATTGTGGAAAGAAATGCAAAAATTGCCGAATCTGTTCCTTCTGGGAATTACATTAAAGATAAATCGATTATACGAGTGACTGCAGAAGGAGCTTCTGGAGTATATGATTCAAAGATCGTATCAACAGAAATTTCTGTTGATAATTTAGTAGTACGTTCAAATGCTGGTGACTTCCCAGCAAATAAGGCAGGAACATTAAGCGTCACTGCAAAAGTAACAGATTCAAGAGGACGTACAGCTACTAAATCGACCACTGTTAAAATTCTGGATTATTACTCACCACGAATTATAGCTTTTTTAGCTAACAGAACGGGAAATGGAACTAATAAAAGAATAATGGCTAATGTCATTGCAAACGTCAGTCCATTAGTGATTGATGGAATTAATAGAAATCCATATACGCTTAAAATCCAGTACTCATCTAAGAAGGATAATCGATGGATTGATGCCGTAAATTTCACAAATGAAAACACAGAGAAAATAAACCGACAAATTGATTGCGGTGCATTCTATGAGCTCTCAAAATCATATAATGTGAGATTGGTTATTCAAGATAAATTAAGCGATTTAGTAGATTCAGTGTTGGTAGTACGCTCTTCAAAAGTGTTGTGGGCATGGGGTGACAATCGTGCAGCAGTAGGTGGATTCCCAGAACTGGAAGGGCACTTTGAGTCTTTTCTTCCAGTTGCGTTTCACAGTACTTTAAATGTTGAAGAAGGCATAATGTCTCGAGGTAAACCTATTCAGGAATTCGTAGTGACATCCAGAGATGGCAAGTCCTTAAAATATAATGGCGATTTAAACAATTTAAGAACAGCTGGAGGATATCATGCTTTTGGCGTGCAACACAATCCTACTAATACTAACAATTATGGTTACGTGTGTGTCATTACGCACAGTAATGATTCAAGCTATTGTGTACAATTCTATGTTCCATTCAATTCAGACCAATTGTACATTCGTAGATGTGAGTCTAATAGATGGGCTAATTGGACTAGTGTTATAACTTCAAGCTTGGATACTGGATGGAAAAAAGCAGAATTGCAGAGAGGCTGGCAACATTACGACGGAGAAGATAGAGCAGTAGAATTTAAAAAAGATGCAAATGGTAAAGTTTGTATCAGAGGGAGTTGCAAAGGCGGTTCTGGTGGTTCAGGAGCGTTATTTTATTTACCCGAAGGATTCAGGCCTAATAAAAAAGTGTATTTCACTGGGATTCATGGAAACGGCTCACTCTTCTACGGTGGTGTAACACCCTATGGAATGGTGTATAATTCTCAATCCGTTAACAACGGTTGGGTATGTTTAGATAACATTTCATTTGAAATTTAAGGAGGAATAGATATGGAATTAGAAACAGTTAAGAATAGATTAGTTAGTCTAAAACAGGAACGAAAAGATACAAAAACTGAAATTGAAAAGTTGATATTTCAGAAAATTCAAAAAGAGCAGGAAGTTCAAAATCTGCAAGAAGAGATTTCTCGTTTAGAACAAAAAAGTGCTACGAAAGATGACGAAATCAGAAAATATGAGACGGCTGTCGAGATTATGGAGTTGTAGTAAATGGTAGATTTCAGCATATCTGATGTAGAATTTCATGTATTATCGATGCATCTTCAAAATCTCATGCGTAGCCCATACATTCAAATCTTGTTTTGGTTGATTTGCTTCGATGTCATCTCTGGATACATCAAGGCCTTTAAACTAAAACGATTTGATAGCAAGACTAGTACGAATGGACTACTAAGGCACGCTCTAGTGTGTGCAGTTGTAATAGTAACTGCCGTATACGCTAGAGCTTTAGGGCATCGAGAAATTGGCATTACAACATGCCTATTTTTTATTTTTAGCTATGCAGTATCACTAGCTGAAAATTGGGAATCGATAGGATTGCCTTTCCCAGAAACAATCAAACCGTACCTAAAAACAATGCGGCAACAACAAGAAAATAAATTTAAAAAAATTACAAACAAGAAAGAGGATGAATAATTATGATGATCAATTGGAAAGTACGAGTATTAAATAAAGCATTTTGGTTAACGCTGGTACCAGCGTTAGCGCTTTTATTGCAAACATTTTTAGCTGTATTCGGGGTTAAGTTAGAACTAGGAGAAACAATCGACAAACTATTAGTATTCATTAATGCACTCTTTGCTGTATTAATGATTATCGGGATTGTTAACGATCCAACAACTAGCGGAATCAGCGACAGCACGCGCGCTATGACATACGAACAACCTAACAACCAATAAAAAAACTAAATAACAAAGGGACCTCTATAAAGAGTTCCCTTTTATTTTTGAGGAGATATGAATATGGTTAACATTATCAACAACACAATTTTTAACGGCCTAGCAGGAAGACGCCCAACAGAAGCGCCACGATACTACATTTTACATAATGACGCTGGTAGCATGACACCAGAAGAGTATGTAGGGTGGTTGAGAGACCGATATAACGCTGGTAAATCTGACAGGGGCTACGCTCACTACTACATTAGTCGTAATACTATTGCCAGAGTAGAAGACACTTATAACGGAACGTGGAGTACAGCGAACTACGAAGGTAATCTATACAGTCTAGGCTATGAAGTCGTACAACAATACGGAACTACTGACGCGGAATTTCTAGAAAATGAAGACATGACGCTTAGACAAATGTCCGAAGATATGAAATACTACGGAGCTACGCCTAATAGTGAAAATATCGCCTTTCATAATGAATTTACGCCTACTTCTTGCCCAGCGCGTTCGCTAGCGCTTCATGGCAATAGCAACGATTCGCTACGTAATTATGTAATTGAGAAAATCAAGTACTATCAATCGTTAGGGGACACAGTAGAAGAAATGCTACAAGCGGACGCTGGAAACTACGAAGGATGGCAAAAGAATAGCGTAGGCTGGTGGTATCGTGAAGCCAACGGAACATACCCCGCTAACAAATGGCGCAAGGTAGATAATGAGTGGTTTTACTTTGACGAAAACGGCTATTGTATGCTTAATCGTTGGGTTAAACTTAGCGACAAATGGTACTACTTAGACGTACGCGGTGCTATGGTAACGGGCTGGTTTATGGCTGGCAATAGCTGGTACTATTTCAAGGAAGACGGTAGTATGGCTACTGGTTGGGTTAAATACAAGGATAAATGGTACTACCTAAACACTAGCAACGGCTTCATGGAGTCAAATGCATTTATTAAAGGAAAAGATGGGTGGTACTACATCACTGAAGATGGAACTATGGCAGAAAAACCTGACTTCACTGTTGAGCCTGAAGGGTTAATTACAGTTAAATAATTTATAAAGCCTGCTCATTGAGCAGGCTTATTTTTTACATTTTCTCAAAAATATTTAATAAAAACCGTTGACAGTATACCACTAAAGTGGTATACTATTAAATGTAAGGGAGATACCCTTAACGATAAAGAAAGGAGAAAAATATGAGAAGATTGGCAAAAAAAAGGCCACTCAAAATGAAGCTAAAACAAAGTTTCAAAATCAGACTCAACTTGTTTATCTTCTTCTTCGAGTGGACGATTGAGTGGGGCGAATAGCCCCTCTCGATTGCCTATATCTTATCATAAAAATAACGATTATGAAAGTAACATTTAAAAAAGGGTGGCAACCTTTCGATTGGAAAGCATTTGTCGCATGGCTTATCTTTATTGGGTTAATAGTATGGTTTATATTTAAGTAGGTGATAATATGAAAGTAGATACCAAGAAAATTGAATGGCTGTTAAATAATGCAACTCAATATAGAATTAATAAAGATACAGGCGTTACATTATCTATTTTAAGTCGATTAGTTAATGGTGAACGCAAAATAGAAAACTTGACTATAAGAACTGGTAGTACATTAACTGAATATGCTGAAAAATTACAAAAGCAGGAGAAGTAACTCCTGCTTTTTGACCATCCTTTTGACCTTCTATATGTCTAAAATAATACACAGTTTTCTAAAATTGCAAAAATTAAAATGTTGTTATATCAACGTTTTATGAGCTTTTCTTTAAAAATATAACCAGGTAATTTTTGTATCCTCCCAAATAAATATTTCTAATCCTTTTTTCCACCGACAGCTGTCGGTGGTTTTTTATTTTGTATAGATATAAATTGACTATCCTTTTGACTTTCTATTCATACCTTAATAATGGATAGTATCAACCGAGTTAGTAGTGCGATGTTTTAAAATAAAAAAGGACACCTAATTTAGGTGTCCTATGCAGAGCCGGTAAAACCTCTCTAAAAAATATCATCTGTAGAGCCTGCGATAAATCGCACCTCTAATGTATGTTTATTATAATGAAACTATGAATGAATATCAATTTTCGAACTAAAAATTTTGAATGACAGTAGTATCAATAATAAAATTACTTTATCTGTAAGTTTCAGCAGCAGAGTTAATTAACACTATTGATAAAAAAGCATTGATTGAAGCAAAAATCCGTACTATACTTAAAATATGGAGAAGTACCCAAGAGGCTGAAGGGGTCGCACTCGAAATGCGATAGGTCGTGAAAGCGGCGCGGGAGTTCAAATCTCCTCTTCTCCTTAAAAGTTCCTTATATATCAACATTTATAGATGTTTTGTTCCGTAAATGTTCTGTAGCTGCTTTTTTAGATAGATTCATTTTAATAGAGTAATGGAGGCGGAGAATAAATGGCCAAAGTAAAATTAAATTTAAATCAAACGCACTGTTGTGGAATTTATTCGGATAAGACGGTGTATCGTTTTACAGGGGATAGCTACCAAGAGTTGTTTTACCTGCTTCAAAGACGTGGACTCATTGAATCATTTATCGACGGGGACTTCATTGTCTATGATGAATTAAGACAGTACTCTGATTTACCTCCTTATCAGAAACTTACTGAGGAAGAATTAGAAGCGATTGATTTTGATAGTATTATTCAAAATCTTAGTGATAATGAAATCAAATCGGTGATTGAAAAATTCTTTGCCTATCGCTTTGACTGTGAGTTTCAAGAAGTAGAAGAGTAAAAAATGCAAAAAAGCTGACAGCTCTATATCAGAGCCGTCAGCTTTTTCAATTATAGATGATTAGCGAATCACTTGTTCTGTTTCTTTGTCGAAGAAGTGAGATTTGTTTAAGTCGAATGCTAATTCAACTGTTTCGCCTGGGCTGTGGAAGTCACGTGCATCCACTTTAGATACGAATTCAGTATCATCAACACGAGTATAAAGCATTGTTTCTGCACCAAGTAATTCTGATACAACAACTTCTGCTTTTACTGAAGATGAAGGATAAGTATCGATAGCGATTTGAGAACCTTTGATATCTTCTGGACGAATACCGAAGATAAGTTCTTTTCCTTCATAGCCTTTTTCTTCAAGAAGTTTTTTCTTCGCTTCTGGTAATTGTAATGATAAACCTTTACCGTTTGTAATCACGCCGTCTTTTAATGTGACATTGAAGAAGTTCATTGCTGGTGATCCGATGAATCCAGCTACGAATACATTGTTAGGTGTGTTGTACACTTCTTGTGGAGTACCGATTTGTTGTACGAAACCGTCTTTCATGATAACGATACGGTCCGCCATTGTCATCGCTTCTGTTTGGTCGTGTGTTACGTAAATAGTTGTTGTTTCTAAACGACGGTGTAATTTTGCAATTTCAGCACGCATCGCAACACGCAATTTAGCATCTAAGTTAGAAAGAGGTTCGTCCATTAAGAATACTTTCGCATCACGAACAATCGCACGTCCTAAAGCCACACGTTGACGTTGACCACCAGATAAAGCAGCTGGTTTACGTTCTAAGTATTGTGCTAAACCTAAGATTTCAGCAGCATTTTTAACGCGTTTGTCAATTTCAGCTTTGTCGTATTTACGTAATTTCAAACCGAATGCCATGTTATCATATACGCTCATGTGAGGATATAGGGCATAGTTTTGGAATACCATCGCGATATCACGATCTTTTGGAGCTACGTCGTTCATCACAACGTCGCCGATTTTTAATTCCCCTTCAGAAATATCTTCTAGACCAGCAATCATACGAAGTGTAGTTGATTTACCGCATCCAGAAGGTCCTACGAATACGATGAATTCGCGATCTTTGATGTGTAAGTTAAAGTCTGTTACGGAATAGTTTTCCGCGTTGTCATATTTTTTGTGAATATGGTTTAATTGCATTTCTACCATTAGGATTTCCCCCTGTCATTGTTTTAACACTATTAGTTTACGATTTTTAATAGAAAAGTGATAGGGTACATTGCACAAAAAGTATCCTGTTTTTTGTGCATATTGCCGAAAAATACAATTTGAAGGATTCTTTTTACCGTATCTTAAGATAAAGAATGTAAGGATTTTCAAAAAAAGAGTGAACACGAGTGCAAGCTTTCCAAAACTTTGTTATGATAAGAGGTAGAAACTTTAAATGAAAAGGTGATGAAATGGAAAGAAAACGTGGATTTGAAGTTATATCTGCTTATGAAGGGAAAGGAATTAATGTTCCTAAACGTTCTACAAAACATTCGGCAGGTTATGATTTTGAAGCGGCAGAAGATATTGTGTTACCAAGTATTTGGAAAATGATCTTTAAATTTGCTGCTACTCAATTAAAACAATGGATTTATACAACCGATAAAGAAACGGTTGAGGCAGAATTACAAAAAGAACAAAAAGTATTAAAACCGATTCTTGTTCCAACAGGAATTAAATCTTATATGCAAGAAGATGAATATTTACAACTTGCGAACCGTTCAAGTAATCCACTTAAACACTTTTTAGTATTACCAAACGGAATTGGAGTTGTTGATAGCGACTATTATAATAATCCAGATAACGAAGGACATATTTACTTCCAATTAATCAACTTTGGATTATTCGATAAAGAAATTAAAAAAGGCGACCGTATTGGCCAAGGTATTTTCTTACCATTCTTAAAAGCAGATACGGACGAAGAAAATGATATGAATGAACGTACAGGCGGTTTTGGTTCTTCTGGCGTTCGTTAGAAAGGAGCCAATATGGCAAAAACAGCCACAAGTTTTGTATGTAGAGAATGTGGATATAATTCACCAAAATATTTAGGAAAATGTCCAAACTGTGGAAATTGGTCCACAATGGAAGAGTTTAAGGAAACGACGAGTAACACGAAACGACCTTCTTTAGTCCAACAGTCAGAAGAAGCCCATAAAACAAAACCGATGCGACTGGACCAGGTTTCTTATGAACGCGTCAACCGTGTAAAAACATCCATTAGCGAACTCGACCGTGTGCTTGGTGGTGGCGTGGTGCCAGGCTCCTTAGTATTAATCGGTGGGGACCCTGGGATTGGAAAATCGACTTTATTATTACAAGTTTCTAGTGAATTACAACAAACACAAGGGACCGTTCTCTATGTATCCGGAGAGGAAAGTGCGTCTCAAATTAAAATGCGTGCAGAGCGTCTTGGGATGCAAGCAGACGGATTTTATATTTATGCGGAGACAAACTTAGAAGATATCGTTGCGCAAGTGGAAGCCTTAAAACCAGACTATGTCATTATCGACTCGATTCAAACGATGACACATCCGCAAGCAAATGGGGTTGCAGGAAGCGTGTCTCATGTTCGTGAGGCAACGGCAACACTCATGCGACTTGCGAAACTCAATCAGATCGCCATCTTTATTGTGGGTCACGTGACAAAAGAGGGAGCGTTGGCAGGTCCTCGTATGTTGGAACATATGGTGGACACCGTTCTTTATTTTGAAGGGGATAAGCATCATAGTTTCCGAGTGCTTCGCTCTGTGAAAAACCGTTTTGGGTCAACGAACGAGATTGGGGTCTTCGAAATGCATCAAGAAGGGCTGAATGAAGTAACCAATCCTTCGGAAGTCTTTTTAGAAGAACGTTTGGCTGGCGCAACTGGTTCCGCAATTGTCGTGTCTCTTGAAGGGACAAGACCAATTTTAACCGAGGTGCAATGTCTATTGTCCCCAACAGCCTTTGGAAATGCACGCCGTACGACAAGTGGTCTAGACTATAATCGTGTTGCGCTCTTGATGGCGGTACTTGAGAAACGTGCAGGTCTTCTATTGCAAAACCAAGATGCTTACTTTAAATCAACAGGCGGCTTGAAACTGGGCGAACCCGCAGTCGATTTAGCGATTGCGATGAGTATCGTTTCAAGCTATAAGGAAAAAGAAACGCAGATGGGGGATTGCTTTATCGGCGAAATTGGCTTGACAGGTGAAATTCGAAAAGTAAACCGTGTCTATGACCGTGTCCGTGAAGCAGAAAAACTCGGATTCAAGCGTGTCTTCATTCCAAAAAACAACTTAGATGGATGGAAAATTCCTGAAAATATCGAAGTTGTCGGTGTATCTTCTGTCAAAGAGGCTATTTATAAAGCCTTCAATCATGAAAAATAGAAAGGAGAGGATTGGATGGAACAACCCAAAAAATTTCGAGCATACGGAAGAAAATTATTACAATTCATTTTCGTATTGCTCGGAGGATCTTTAGGAGCGACGTACTTTCCAAGTCTATGGCAAACGTTCAATATTTCAAATGAATGGCTAACATCTCAAGTAACGAATATTTTATTAGGTGCAATTATTTTATTCTGTATTTCATTTTTCGTTGCTGATCCAATTTTAGCGGGAATTCGTAGACTTGAAAAAATTGTGAGTCAACTATCAGTAAGTTATTTACTCTTCGGGATGATAGGAGCGCTGATTGGACTATTAGTGGCTTGGCTAGTTGGCCTTCCGTTTACTAATTTGCAAATTCCTGCAATTACTCAAGCGCTGCCGATTGCGCTTAGCATTATCTTTGGTTATCTTGGATTTTACGTAGGAACCACTCGTCGTGAGGATATTTTAAGAGTCTTCACAGTCAATAAGAAAAAAACAGAAGATTCTCCAGTGTTAGAGCGTAAAGCAGGAGATAATTTTAGAAAATATAAACTGCTTGATACGAGTGTTATTATTGATGGTCGTATTTACGATATTGCTAAAACAGGCTTTATAGAAGGGGTACTAGTGATTCCGGTATTCGTATTGAACGAGCTTCAATACATTGCGGATAGTGCGGATAGCTTAAAACGAGTAAGAGGTCGTCGAGGTTTAGATATTTTGAACGCCCTTCAAAAAGAAGAGCATATTCAAGTAGAAATTTACGAAGGGGATTATGATGATATCAATGAAGTCGATCGCAAATTGATTCGATTGGCCAAATCCATTGATGGAATTATTATCACCAATGATTTTAACTTGAACAAAGTAAGTGAGTTCCAAAATGTTCCAGTATTTAATATCAATGCTTTAGCCCAAGCCATTAAACCAGTTGTGATTCCGGGTGAAACGTTGAAGACTACCGTTGTGAAACAAGGAACGGAGCGTCAGCAAGGGGTAGCGTACTTGGATGACGGAACAATGATTGTCGTGGAAGACGGTCAATATTATATGAATGAAGAGATTGAAGTAGTCGTTACGAGCGCGCTTCAAACTGCAGCAGGTCGTATGATTTTCGCCAAACCGCTGCATAGCCAAAAGAAAATTAAACAATAAAGTGCAAAATGATTACTTCAAATCCTTGCGGATTTATTTATAATAACGGTAACGTTGCACCGGCTCGAGCCTAGTGTCTCTCGCCTAAAAAGCTCAAAAAGGGAGTACGGAATAAATTCCGAACTCCCTTTAATTCGTATTTTTTGCGAACCACGTTACTGTTATTATAAAATCCGCATGATTCTCCGTAATCATAGAGCTTAATTTTTTTGGTTGGAGCAATAAACAATCTGCTGACAATTTGAATAAATAGAAAAAGAGGATGGACGAATTTCGTCCATCCTCTTTGTTATTCAATATCGATTTCAAATGGTTCATCAATGGTTTCAGAGACGTATTTGCCGTCTTTCTTCCTTTGTTTCACACATTCTGTTAATAAGTATTCGATTTGTCCATTGACTGATCGAAAATCATCTTCTGCCCATGATGCGATAGCAGCATATAATTTGGAAGACAGTCGTAATGGAATTTGTTTTTTCTTTAAGTCAGCCATCGTTAGTATAGGCTTCCTGTGTTAACGATTGGTTGAGCATCATGATTTCCGCAAAGAACAACTAGTAAGTTAGAAACCATCGCAGCTTTACGTTCTTCATCAAGTTCTACGAGTTCTCCTTCACTTAAGCGTTCTAGCGCCATTTCAACCATTCCAACGGCACCATCTACAATCATCTTTCTAGCATCAATAATTGCTGAAGCTTGTTGACGTTGAAGCATTACAGCAGCAATTTCTGGAGCATATGCTAGATAAGTAATACGGGCTTCGATAATTTCAAGTCCTGCATTTTCTACACGTGCTTGAATTTCATCACGAATACGTTTTGCAACGACTTCACTAGAACCACGTAAGCTACCTTCGTCGGCAATCCCATCACCTGTAGTGTCGACATTTGGAGCGACATCATATGGATAGATGCGTACGATATTACGAAGGGCGCTGTCACATTGAAGCGATAAGTATTCTTTATAGTTATCTACATTGAAGACCGCTTTAGCTGTATCAACCACTTTCCAAGTTACGGCAATTCCGATTTCTACAGGATTTCCTAAGCAATCATTAATTTTTTGACGAGAATTATTTAAGGTCATGATTTTTAAGGAAATATGTTTTTTAAAGGCATCTAAGTTGGCTTCAATTCCTGAGTTACCAACCGCGATTGGTGTATTTTGACGATCGACATCTCCGCTTTGACCAAGTTTTGTTTTAGCAGCAGGATTCACTGCCACGCTAAAAGGATTTACAAAATAGAATCCAGGATCTTTAATCGTTCCTGTGTAATCCCCAAAAAGAGTCAAAACAATGGCTTCTTGAGGTTTCACAACTTTCAGACCACCAAATGAAATGACCGATCCAATAAATAAAAAGATACTTAGAAGAACACCCACGACAGATAATGCTTCATTCTTCAAAAAGGCGATGGAAGAAATAAAGCTTGCAATCGCAACAATTATCATTAGAACAATGAAAAATAATGCGGCAAAACCGTTAGACTTTGTTTTTAAAATTTTTTCGTTCATAAAAAAGACTCCTTTGTCTATTTGATATCTAAATGATATCACTACGAAATCTAAAAAGCAATATAAAAAAAGAACTATTGGTAAATTTTCCCAATAATTCTTAGAGATAAAATTGAAACTATAAAACAAGTAATAAGATGAACGTTACAATCGCTAGTCCACCTTGTTTCCAGATGATGCTGATTTGGCTAGTAAGTCCGCCGTATACTGCTACTGCAATGATATTAAACAGTAAGAATCCAATCAATTCTTTAGAACCAACGATTAATCCAAAGACTAATCCAACAGCAATCATCAAGTTATAGACGCCTTGATTTTTGAAGAGCGTCGTAATATTGGTATTTTTCAATGCTTCAACGCTCATATTGAAGACGCGGCTTGTAGCGTCTGAAGTCGTTTGGAGTGTTTCCAAGTAGAAAATATACACGAATTCCAGTGCCACGAGAGCGGTTAAAATAGTAATCATAATAGACATTTGTCTGCCTCCTTTTTATTAAGCAGACTAGAGTATAACCCGTTTTTTTGACAGAAGCGAATGATAAGCCTAGGAAGAGCGAAACATTGACGGAGTGCACTCAATATGCTATCCTATCCTTTGTATAAAAAAGAATCACTACGATTTAGAAAGGAGAAAGTCATGAGTTATATTTCAGTAGAACATCTTTCTTTCTCATATGAACAAGAGACAGTACTTGAAGATATTAGCTTTACAGTGGAGCCGGGTCAATTTGTAATTTTGACTGGGGAAAATGGTGCGGCAAAGTCAACACTCGTTAAAAATATTTTGGGACTTCTAACACCAAAGACAGGGAAAGCAGTGATTGCTAAGAAAAATAGTAATGGCGAGAAGTTATCGATTGGGTATGCTCCGCAACAGATTTCTTCTTTTAATGTAGGTTTCCCTTCGAATGTTTATGAATTAGTGGCTTCAGGGCGATACCAACAAGGTCGCTGGTTTAAAAAATTAACAGCAGAAGATCACGAACATATCGAACGTTCTCTCAAATCCGTTGGAATGTGGGATGAGCGTCATAAGCGTATCGGAGATTTATCTGGGGGACAAAAACAACGCATTTGTTTAGCGCGAATTTTTGCAACAGACCCAGATTTATTCGTTTTAGACGAGCCGACTGCGGGTATGGACAAAGCTTCTAGAGAACGATTCTATCATCTATTACATCATGCATGCGCTCATCATGGGAAAGCCATTTTAATGGTGACTCACGAGGAAGAAGCGCTTGAACAATATGTGGATAAACATATCCATCTGCAACGAAAGGAGGATTCTCCATGGAGATGTTTTTCTATGGTTTCATGCAAAGAGCATTCATCTCAGGAATAGCAATGGCTTTTATCACGCCAATTCTTGGATTGTTCTTAATTCTTAGAAGACAGTCGCTCATGGCGGATACTTTATCGCATGTTTCTTTAGTCGGAGTAGCGCTAGGGTTTCTTCTAGGAATGAATCCAACCTTCACAACACTAATTGTAGTCATTATTGCTGCAATTTTTATTGAAGCCATTGGAAAGTATTTTAGAGGATATTCCGAAATCACCGTTGCGATTTTGATGTCTGGTGGAATGGCGATTGCCCTTATTTTAATGAACTTACAAAAAGGGCGTTCAACGATGAGTGTGGATCAATTTTTATTTGGTTCGATTGTGACAATTACAAATGAACAAATGTGGATTATGATTTTACTAGCTATTGTTGTAGTTGGTTTATATGCGATTTTCCGTAAACCACTCTATGTTCTATCATTCGATGAAGACACTGCGATGACCGCGGGATTGCCCGTTCGATTGATGACGAATCTCTTTACGATTATCACAGGTGTTGTGATTGCTGTGATGATGCCAATCGCAGGGTCACTTTTAGTATCGGCCGTTATCGTATTACCAGCGTCAATCGCGCTTCGAGTAAGCAGTAAGTTTAATGGAGTGATTATTGGCGGAATTATCATTAGTCTGATTGGATTTTTTGCAGGTCTATCAGCGTCCTATATTTACGAAGCACCTCCAGGAGCTGCGATTACATGTGTATTCCTTGTAATCTTATTTATCTCATTTATTATGAGTGCCTTACGTAAAAAAGCATAATAATAAAGCTTACCATCATTTGGTAGGCTTTTTTTATTTCTTGACTTGAGTGAAAAAAGAGTTTATATTACGTGGTAACCAGTGGTTAGTATTGACAGTTGAGGTGTTGAAATGAATCAATTGATATATCGTTTAATTTCCAAGAGAAAAAGAATTAGTCCACATATTGAAAAATTCGAGTTTGATATTGGGATATTCATTGTTAGTATTTGGGTTGTTGAAAAGGATAACCAATACTTCTTGATTGATAGTGGCTTAGCTAAATTATTACCACGAATGGCAGAGTATGTTGTTCGTAATTTTTATGATAAGAAAAGAGTTTCTGGAGTATTTTTAACACATGGACATTCTGACCATATTGGAGGAATTCCAAGATTAAAAACACTATTACCAAATCTTCCAATTGTAATCGACAGCAGAGAAATTCCTTTTGTCTCAGGAGAAAAACCATATCCTGGTCGAGAGAAGTTAGAGCCTATCACTTTTAAAAAGCAGGATTTTATTGAATTAGGAACTCCCGAATCAAATGAGTTGTTAGAACAAGCCGGGCTCAAAGCAATTTATTCACCAGGGCACTCACCGGGACATACCTGTTATTATCATGTAGAGGATAATCTACTAATTGGAGGAGATCTTCTGACGACGAACAGGGCGGGAGTGTTGAGCGCACCAATGAAAGAATATACAGCAGATATGCCGAAAGCTTTAGAAACAGCTCACACAGTATTGAAAGAATATAGCCAAGCTATACTTTCTGTTGCTCATGGTGGAGAAGTGAAGAATGCATTGCAAGAAATGGGGAAAAGTAAATGGTTTCAGAACAGTTAACAAGAGATAGAATTTTAGAAGCGGCAAGTAGTCTTTTTGCAGAAAAGTCTTTTCAAGAGGTTGGGATTCGAGAAATTGCCAAACGTGCAGGATGTTCTCATACAACTATTTATCTTTATTTCAAAAATAAGGATGAAATTCTGTTTGAAGTTGCCAGTGCCCCACTAGAAAAGTTATATCAAACGTCATTAGAAATCTATCAATCGAACCAGAGTGTAGAAGATAGATTATTAGGAGTTTGCCATCATTTTATTCAGTTTGGATTCCAATATGCGAGCTCTAACCAGCTTTTATTCATTGTTGAAGGGGAAGAAGTTGATTTACCCGAAGTCACAAAACCAATTAATCAGTTAAGAATGAAGAGTTTCAACATACTAAAATCGTTAATTCAAGCAGTATTACATCAATCAATCAGTGAAGAGAAATTATTCAATATCGTCCGTGGTACCTATTTATTTTTGCAAGGAATGGTGATTAACTACGCTTCTGGGAATTGTGGATATAACGAAAGATTGCAGACAATTGTTACAGATTACTTAACCTTCACATTGTTGGATCGAAAGAATCTGTAAAAATAACTATTTTTGGAGGACAAGCATGTGATTATACAGGCGTTATCGAGTATGGTGACGATACTTGCGGTCATCGCGCTCGGCTATCTCTTGCAGGTCAAGGGATGGTTTAAGGAAGGATTCAGTAAGAGCATTGCGGATTTGATTTTGAAGATTGCTTTGCCAGCGTCCATCTTTGTTTCAGTATTAAAATTTATTACAAAAGAACAACTCGTGAGCTTCTTTGGAGCAAGCCTTTATCCGTTGATTACGGTGATTCTAGGATACATCGTGGCATGGGGCACTGTTGTTTTGTTCAAAGTTCCAGTTGGAAGACGCGGAGTGATGCTCAATACATTCGTGAATGCGAACACAGTTTTTATGGGGCTGCCGCTCAATCTTTCTCTTTTTGGAGTAGAAGCGATGCCGTACTTTTTGGTTTACTACGTCATTAATACATTGTCGATTTTTACTGTGGGAACTTATGTCGTAGCAATTGACCGTCCTGATGGAACTAAAAATAAAGGAATCGAGTGGAAGAGCCTCTGTTCGCCCCCGCTTATTGCGTTCTTGGTGGCATTAGGAGTTGTGGCGTTTGGAATTCCAATTCCATCATTTGCACAAAATTCCATTAGTATAGTAGGAAGTTTAGTAACGCCATTGTCCCTTATGTATATCGGGATCAACCTTCAGCAAAGTGGTCTTGGAACATTGCGCATCGACCGCGATACCGTACTTGCGCTAGCAGGGCGCTTTGTTATTTTTCCAATCATAATGGTATTGGTGTTACTTGTTGGAGGAGCGGATAATCCCTTATTAAAAGAAACCTTTATTATTCAGTCGACTATTCCAACGCTCGTGATTATGCCAATTTTAGCGGCAGAAGCTAAAGGAGATGTCGATTTTGCGACGAATGTGGTGACGATGACCACCATTGCTTACTTAGCAGCATTGCCATTGTGGTCGTTATTCTTATTTCTAATTTAACGCAATTACCATATATGGTAATTGCAGAGTACACAAAAAAGCGAAGAACCAATTTGGCTCTTCGCTTTATTTCATTTTATCTTATAAAAATTCATGCTTATCAAAGAAGTTACCTAAAACAGCTTTGATCTTTTGAGATTCGGTATCAATTTCTGTAATTTTAATGATAGAAGAATAATCAGACACATTGTGATTAGACACTCCAGATTCACAGAACACAACCGCTCCTGCAGTGGTTGAATCGAACTCTTGAATTAAGCTACGCATTCCGTTAATCGTACCACCAGCTTTTAAGAAATCGTCAACGATTAATACATTAGATCCACTAGGAAGTGTACGTTTAGATAATTCCATTTTCTCAACACGAGAAGAAGAACCGGAAACGTAGTTAATACTTACAGTAGAACCTTCTGTAATTTTTGAATCACGACGAACAATGACGAAAGGAACGTTTAAATAATTCGCTACCGTTTGTGCAATAGGAACACCCTTTGTTGCAACGGTCATAACGGCATCAATCTTCTTATCTTCGTAAGCAGATGCAATCATTTTTCCTAAATCATGTAATACATTTGGTTTTGCAAGTAAATCAGAAAGATAAATATATCCCCCTGGCAATAAGCGACTTGCATCGTTCATTTGTTCTTTTAATTTCTCCGCAGCAGCCAATGCTTGTTCACGTTTGATTTTTGGTACAAAAATCACTCCGCCAGCAGCACCAGGGACTGTACGGATAATCCCAACACCTTGTTTTTCAAAAGTCTTCTTAATGATAGCAATATCTTCACTAATAGAAGATTTTGCGGACTGGTACAAAGTTGTAAATGTAGTTAATGAAATTAACGTATGTGGATTATCTAATAGACGTTGTGTCATATCAATAAGGCGTTCACTTCTTTTCAATTTCATTGTATCGTCCTCCCTCTTTGAATGAACTACTTTTATATTATACATAAAATAACGAAAATTACAATTTCGAAAACCCGTATCATTCGGGAAAAAGCACAAAAAACACCTCTTTATAAAACGAACGTTCTATTTTTATAAAGATATCTTATCAAAATGTAGAAGTACTTTAAAAGTTAATTAAAAACGGACTCATATCGTGAGTCCGTTTTACAGTTTAAATGCGTTTGAGTTCGATGCCGACAACACCGTATTGTGCTTGTTTTTCTTTTGAATAGTAAGTCAACATGTCATCGGGATGTGCGTTGTCCACGTCATCTGGAGTATACCCACATTGTAGTAGCGGGAGGTTTTCATACAGTTCTGTGAAGTTTTTAAAAACATGCAACCCAACCACTTCGCAGAGTGTCGTTTGCGAAGCATCTTCGGTATTAGTAAATCGAATTTGATCACCAATTTGAATCGATTGGCGCTTCTCATCGTACAGACGAAGCTCAATCGTTTTTTGACCGGAGGAAATGGAAGCATACGGTTTTGGGAAAAGAGTCATCTCATGCAGCATGACTAGTTCTCCTTGTTTAGTACGAATTTTTCAACGGCAACAGCAACGCCATCTTCATCGTTGGTTGTTGTCACGAAGTTGGCGATTTCTTTAATCGAATCAATCGCATTTCCCATCGCAACGCCAAGACCCGCGTATTCAATCATATCACGATCGTTCTCGTGGTCGCCAAGACACATCACTTCATCGGGTGTAAGGCCAAGTTTATCGGCTAGATGATGCACGGCTTTTCCTTTACTGGCTTCAGGATGAATGACTTCGAGGTAAAAGCTGGCACTACGGAAAATGTTGTAGCTACTCTTGAAGTCGTCAGAAAGATTTGGAATTAATTCTTCTAACACTTCAGGCTCATCCACGAACATGATTTTGACGAATTCTTTATCGGCTGGAATGTCCTTGTATAATTGGTGCACGATTGGCATGCCGACTAGTTCGCTCTCGTGAATAGAGTATTTGCCGACTGTTTCTGTTGGAACGTAAATCGCTTCTTCGTCAATAGCGTGGTAGTGCACATTGTATTTTGTAGCATAATCGTTCACGCGTTTTAAGTCGTCATGTGTCATTGAGAAGCGAACGAGTGCTTTTTTCGAACCTGTTTGTTGTACAAGTGTTCCGTTGTAAGTCACAACGTAATCGTGGTCGTTCACAAGGTTGAGTTCTTGAAGAAGACCTTCTACACCAGGGTATGGGCGTCCTGTACAAAGAACCACATAGACTCCTTGTGCGCTTGCGGCGTTTAAAGCAGCCTTTACTCGAGGTGTGATTTCGCGTTTTGAATTGAGCAGTGTGCCGTCGATATCGATGGCGATTAATTTGATAGCCATAATTCCTCCTTGAAATTTGTTAAATAGCGTTAAGTAATGTTTTGAGCTGGTTAATTGGACGTCTTTAAAATAAGAATCTGAGCAAAAATACAATGCTTCTTGTCCATTACGGAAATCTTTCGGAGTGCTCCGTAAAATATGGAAAACACAATATACCTTATAAGGTATATTGTGTTTTTTTATTTATAAAAAGTAATTGATAGATGATGCTTATATCCTGCGAAGTTGAGTTCAAACCTGATCGTTCGCCCTCGTATCCTGTGTAGTTGAGCTCGCAATCGCAGAAATGGCGTGCGTTTCCTGAAACGTCCGCAGAACGTTTCACGTTCCTTCCGGCGTTCCAGTCCAACGTTCCATTTCTGAACGCGATTGCTCACATCCTGTGTAGTTGAACTCGGGCTCACAGGACTGACGTCCACTTCCCGTAGTAGCCGCACGACTTGTGCCAAGTCCCTTGCGTTACTCCGGTCCAGTGATTCAGTCCTGTGCGTTCGCCCTCGTATCCTGTTATTTCATCTGATTCGAAAATACGTCTAATTGTGCAGCGATCGTTTGGAACTCTTCGTAGTCGTCCATAAAGAGTTCGTTTTGCATGTCGCGTGTCACCATTTCACGAGGGAAGTAGAGGCGTTCATCTCCACGAACCTTTCCAGAAATGGCTTCTACAATCGAGCTGACTTGAGAAAGCTCGACCATATTTCCGTTGCGTTCTACGAGTTCGATTTGTGTTCTTGGTTTAATAGAATCTGGACGATAGAAATCATATGGTAAATCGAAACTGTTGTTAATTGCAGTGTAATACTCAGGGTCAAACCCAACGGCTTCTACGATTTGTTTCATTCGGTCGATTTTTGCGCCATCATTGATGCGGTTAAATGGCACTGATTTGAATGGACGACGATTAATGAAACGGTCGGATAAGTCACTTAAAATCGCATCTTCTTCTAAGAGCCAGTGGGAGAAGTATGTGTTTAATACGCCGTCATCAAGACGTAAGTAATCTTCCAATGTCCAAGTTCCTTCGAAGAAAGGTTTTAAGAATGTTGCAGAGTGTTTTAAAGGATTTGATTCTGAGTTGTAGCAAGCAGAAGCGCGTTTTAATAGGTGATTTAGCACGACTTCCATCCCACGAGAAACGGGGTGGAAATAAACCTGCATGTACATTTGATAACGACTCACGATGTAATCTTCAACAGCATGCATTCCTGAATACGTAAACGCAATGCCACCTTTATATGGACGAATCACACGTAAGATACGCGTTAGGTCAAAGGTTCCGTAATTTACCCCAGTGAAATAAGCATCACGAAGCAAATAGTCCATACGATCCGCATCGATTTGGCTCGAAATCAATTGCACCACTTGAGGGTTTGGATGCGTTTTTTGAATCACGCTGGCCACTTCTTGTGGGAAGGTAGAAGACACTTTACGTAAAATTTGGTTCACTTCGGTTCCTTCAGACAAGATGATATCAATAGTGATTTGTTCATGGTTCGTGTCGAAAATTTTCTCAAAGGTATGAGAGTAAGGGCCATGTCCTACATCATGCAGTAAAGCAGCACATAGCACTACGAGGCGATTACGATCGTCCCAAAGGCCATCTCCTTCTTCTTGAGTAGCGTAATTTCTGGCAAAATTATCGCAAATGCGTCGAGCGATTTCATACACTCCAAGAGAATGCGAGAATCTGGAATGTTCTGCAGTATGGAAAGTGTACATAGAGGCGCCAGTTTGTTTAATTCTGCGGAGTCGTTGTAATTCACGGCTGTTAATCAATTCCAGAATAATTGGATGTTGCACATGGATATAATCGTGAACGGGGTCACGAAATACTTTTTCACGTTTGAATGCTTCTGTCATTCGTTTTACTCCTTCTTTCGTTTAGATTGTGAAATGTTATCATAAGCACTTCCAGTGTATGCTATTTTTGGCGGAAATGCAAGAGGGTTTTGTTGAAAAAAGCCTTTATAACGCTATTTTTGAAGGGTTATTGTCTTTGAATAAATCGCTCAAGTGCTTTCTGGAATTCTGGAGTGAGAGTGAAGTCGATTTTTGTCTCTTCAAGAGAGCAACCCATCTGTGTTAATGCTTGTAAGACGCGAATTTGTACTTCTTCAATCGTGAGGGAGAGTCCTAAAGCATCTCCAATATTCCACATGCTATCGGCGTTTACCGTTGGGAAATGCCATTTGGTTTCTTGACCTTGGATTGCATGGTCATAAAAATCACGAACGACTTGACCGCGATAGTGTTGGTCTCCAAACACACTCAAGTAAATGGACACACAAACCACATCTTTTAAGCGACGTTGTGCAATGCCGGCAATTTTTCTTCCTTGAATGCTTAAATCATAATCGCCAGGGCAATAAGAATCACTGACTTCAAATGCATTGATTCCACCTAACGAGGTAGATTCTGGGAAGCTTTGCTGAATTAATTGCTGCATCCACTCGTACGCTTGATTGATTGTAGGCATTTGTTCGTTTTTGAAAAGAAGGCTAATGTTTAAGATCCCTTCGTTACTAACGACAGCAAGGCCTCCTGCTTGGCGGACAATGGGAGTAAATCCATGCGAGCGAAGTCGATCTAAGCCTTCCTCTAGAAATGGGACTTTTGTATCGGTCATTCCAAGAATAATAATATCTTCTAGTGTCCAAAAATGAACGAAAGGTCCCGTTTGCTCTTTCGTTAAATGGCGAATAATGGTTTCATCTAGAGCAAAAGGAGTCAAGATTTGTTCTAGTGAAGTGGTTTTTTCGATTTGAGTAGCGACCAGTTTAACGGTCTGGTGTTGAATTGGTGATGATGTCATAGGTTTCTCCTTTAGAGTTCTTCGTGTTTTATTATAACAAAAGTTCAGAATGGGGTCGTCCGATATGCCGTTTTTAAGCCGTTTCTTAGGAAATTATTAAGTAAAATTCAAGAATCTTAAAAATGACTAGCATAAATAGGTTTTTTTTTATAGGATAAAATTGAAAAAAGAACGAAAAGAGGGAATGCCCATGAAAATTTTAGTAGTAGATGACGATCGCGAAATCGTTGAACTATTAACCATTTATTTAAAAAATGAAAGCTATGAAATCGTAAAAGCATACGATGGAAAACAAGCTCTCGAAAAATTAAAAATGTATCCAGATATCGATATGATTATTTTGGATATTATGATGCCACGTCTAGACGGAATCTCAGTGGTTCATGAAGTGCGTAAAGAAAATGCGCAATTACCAATTCTTTTATTAAGTGCGAAGTCTACAGACATCGATAAGATTCAAGGATTAACCAATGGGGCGGATGATTATGTGACGAAACCATTCAACCCACTAGAAGTGATTGCCCGTGTGAAATCATTACTTCGCCGTTCGACCATTACGCAAGAAGGTCCAGCAAACGAAGAAATTACTATCGGACCATTAACAATCAAAAAAGAATCGCATCAAGTGACTACTTCTGATGGAAAAGAAATTCAATTAACGGTATTAGAATTTGGAATTTTATTCTTATTAGCGAGTCATCCAAACCGAGTATTTAGCGCTGATGAAATTTTTGAGACCGTATGGCAACAAGAAAGTATTGTTTCTACAAAAACAGTAATGGTACACGTAAGTCACTTGCGCGATAAAATTGCTGAAGCCACTGGAGGAGAAAAAGTCATCGAAACAGTATGGGGAGTAGGCTATAAAATTGAAGACAAATAAACAAAAGATTCTTCAAATTGGAAAAGCAAAAAACGAACCGACCATTCTCACACTGACGCGTAAAGAAATCAGTGAACTGGTTTTAGAGGGGATTGTCACTCTCTGTGTGGTATTTCTACTCTATCTAGGTATCTTAGTGATGATTAGTCAGTTAGTGAATGAGCCGGGAATCATTTCGATTCAGTTCTCAGCACGAGACGTGTTGCAAATTGGCACGGATCAAATGCTTCTCTATAAAAATATCTTCACGATTACTTCCATTATTTTTGCGATTGCATTTACCTATTGGAGATTAATGAGAAGATATCAACAAATGCAATTGAATCATATTTTAGATGAACTGCATTTGATTGCGGAAGGACGATACGATAGACGAATTCCATTCCAGTTAAGTGGGGATATGGGACAAGTTGTGAATAGTATTAATCGTCTTGTAGATTCGACGGTGAACGCTCTAGAAGAAGAACGCGCTATCGAAAAGTCAAAAGATGAATTGATTACAAACGTCTCACATGATATCCGGACACCATTGACGTCCATCCTTGGATACTTAGGCTTGATTGTGAATCAGCCGAAGATTGATACGGAGGATGCAAAGCGTTATGCAGAAATCGCATATTCAAAAGCCGAGCAAATGAAATTGCTTGTCGATGATTTGTTTGAATACACGACGAGTAGACCGAATGGGGCTCCACTGCGACTGAACGATATTCCGATTGTGAATTTTCTTGAGCAAATTGCAGCGGACTTTGAATTAGAAGCTCAAAAACGTCACATGGCAATAGAAGTGTCTTCAGAAAACCGTGACGTGGTGCTGGAATTAGATGCTGAGAAAATGGTACGAGTGATTAACAATCTGTTATCGAACGCCATTAAATACGGTCATGAAAATTCAACCATCTTAATGGAAGTGTTGAAGAAAGAGGGCGTTATTACCATCGCGGTAAGAAATGAAGGCGACCCGATTTCAAAAGAAGTAT
This sequence comes from Granulicatella adiacens ATCC 49175, assembly GCF_025150565.1. Classification (NCBI taxonomy): domain Bacteria; kingdom Bacillati; phylum Bacillota; class Bacilli; order Lactobacillales; family Carnobacteriaceae; genus Granulicatella; species Granulicatella adiacens. The sequence continues at coordinate 90,456 of NZ_CP102283.1, forward strand.
TGGATCAACTCTTTACAAGGTTCTATCGTGCAGAAGGCTCTCGTTCAAAAGAAACAGGTGGCACAGGTTTAGGGTTAGCGATTGCGGAAAACATTGTACATTCCCATGGAGGAATCATGTTTGCCGAGTCGGAAAACGGACAAACGAGTTTCTATGTCTGTCTACCCACTGAAAACCAAGGATCTTTAAAAGAAATGACAAATCACAAATAAATACCGAGAAGGACGGCTACGTGCTTTCCTTTTCGGTTATTTTTATTCGCAAAAAAGCGAGAGAGTTGATACTATGACAAGAGACATTATGAGGGAGGAATCAAGATGAAACTAGCAACATGGAATGTGAATGGCATTCGTTCTGTTTTAAATAAAGGAGCGCTGCAAGAATATGTGTTAGAGAGCAATCCAGATATTTTATGCTTACAAGAGACAAAAGCGCAACAAGACCAAGTAGAGTTGGGAATGGAATTTAGTGAATATGAGGTATTCTTCAATTCAGCAGTGAAAAAAGGATACTCAGGGACAGCCATTTTTACGAAAGAAAAACCTTTATCTGTAGAATATGGAATTGGAATAGAAGAGCATGACCAAGAAGGGCGTGTGATTACAGCGGAATACGAGAAGTTCTATTTAGTGACGGTGTATACTCCGAATGCGAAACGTGACTTATCTCGCCTCGAGTATCGCCAAGTATGGGAAGATGACTTCCTTGCTTTTATCAAAAAACTAGAAGAAACAAAGCCTGTAATTTTCTGTGGGGACTTAAATGTGGCTCATAAAGAAATCGACTTGGCAAATCCAAAAACAAATACAATGAATGCAGGATTTACAAAAGAAGAACGTGCAAAATTCGATCAAGTCGTCAATAATGACTTAGTAGATGCGTTCCGTTACTTATATCCAGACACCCTAGGAGCCTACAGTTGGTGGAGTTACATGGGAGGAGCCCGTGCTCGAAATGTCGGATGGAGAATTGACTATTTTGTGATTTCACAACCATTAACAGCCTTCCTTCAAGAAGTAAAAATCAGAAGTGATGTTACCGGAAGCGATCATTGTCCAGTAGAAATGAAAATCGAACTGTAGAACATTTGTTCGTGTTGCAAAAATTTGATACAATAGTGGTATCAATTATAAAGAGGTATTCAAATGGCAAAAGACCATATTGTCGTGCATGGAGCACGATCTCATAATTTAAAAAACATTGATGTGAGTATTCCTCGTGATCAATTTGTCGTGATCACAGGATTATCGGGTTCAGGGAAAAGTTCGTTAGCCTTCGACACTTTATACGCTGAAGGACAACGCCGTTATGTGGAAAGTCTGTCTGCGTATGCGCGTCAATTTTTAGGGCAAATGGACAAACCTGATGTAGATAGTATCGATGGCTTAAGCCCGGCGATTGCTATCGACCAAAAAACCACATCTAGAAATCCACGTTCAACAGTAGGAACGGTCACAGAAATTAATGATTATTTACGTTTATTATATGCACGTGTTGGGAAACCAATCTGTCCAAACGATGGAACACCGATTGAAAGCCAATCTCTCGAACAGATGGTCAATCGTGTGATGGAAATGCCCGAAAAAACAAAGATTCAAGTGCTTGCTCCTGTTGTGGTCCAAAAGAAAGGGGAGCATAAAAAAGTCTTTGAAAAAATTCAAAAAGATGGATATGTGCGTGTGCGCGTCGATGGCGAGATGCATGAAGTTACCGAAGAACTGAATTTAGAGAAGAACAAAAAGCATAATATCGAAATCGTTGTGGACCGTATCGTGGTGAGTGATAAGAGTCGTTCACGTCTATTCGATTCGATTGAAGCAGCTCTCCGTTTAGCGGAGGGGTATGCCATTGTCGATGTGATCGGTGGGGAAGAACATCTCTTTAGCGAACACCATTCATGTCCGATTTGTGGATTTACAGTAGGCGAATTAGAGCCGCGTCTTTTCTCCTTTAATGCGCCATTTGGAGCTTGCCCGGAATGTGATGGCCTTGGATCAAAACTCGAAGTGGACTTGGAATTAATTGTTCCCGATAAGAGTTTGACATTGGAAGAAGGAGCGCTTGTTCCGTGGAATCCTATTAGCTCCAACTATTATCCATCGATGCTCAGCCAGTTTTGTGAGCAATTTAAGATTCCGATGAATATTCCGTTTGAAAAATTGACACAGTCACAAGTCAATATGGTTCTGTATGGTTCCGGAGATGCTACTTTCCAATTCCATCATGAAAATGAATTTGGTGGAGTCCGAGATGTAGAAATTCCATTTGAAGGTGTGGCAGTGAATGTGGAACGCCGCTATCGTGAAACCAATAGTGATTTTACAAGAGAACAAATGCGTCAATATATGACAGAGTCCGCTTGTAAGACTTGTCATGGCTTCCGTTTAAACGAACAAGCCTTATCTGTCAAAGTGGGCGGGAAAAATATTAGCGAAGTCCTCTCTCTGTCTGTGGATGATGAGATTGACTTCTTCAAAGACTTAAACTTATCTGAAACGGATGAGCAAATCGCAGCTCCAATCTTAAAAGAAGTAAGTTCTCGTCTGAAATTCCTACGCAATGTTGGTTTGCAATACTTAACCTTAAGCCGTGCCGCAGGAACTTTATCTGGGGGAGAAGCGCAACGAATTCGTTTAGCAACTCAAATCGGTTCAAACCTTTCGGGCGTCCTCTATATTTTAGATGAACCTTCGATTGGACTTCACCAAAGAGACAATGACCGCTTAATTGAGTCCTTGAAGAGCATGCGCGACCTAGGAAATACGCTGATTGTCGTAGAACATGACGAAGATACCATGCGTGCTGCGGACTACTTGATTGATATCGGTCCAGGTGCGGGTGAATTCGGTGGCGAGATTATTGCTGCAGGCACTCCAAAAGAAGTGGAGAAGAATGCGAAATCACTCACCGGTCAATATTTAGCTGGGAAAAAATACATTCCAGTCCCAAGCGAACGCCGCAGGGAAGATAAGGGTTGGATCCACTTAAAAGGCGCATCGGAAAATAACTTACGAGGCATCGATGTGGATGTGCCACTCGGTCGTTTTGTTGCCGTAACAGGGGTATCCGGTTCTGGAAAGAGCTCACTTGTGAACAGCGTATTGAAGAAAGCCTTAGCGCGTGAGATTACACGTACGAAGGAAAAACCAGGGAAATTCAAGAGCATCTCAGGATTTGAGAGCCTGGATAAGATTATTGATATCGACCAAAGCCCAATCGGAAGAACCCCACGAAGCAATCCTGCGACGTATACAGGTGTATTTGACGATATTCGTGATTTATTTGCGACCACAAACGAAGCGAAAATCCGTGGATATAAGAAAGGACGCTTCAGTTTCAACGTGAAGGGTGGACGATGTGAGTCATGTAAAGGGGACGGCATTCTAAAAATCGAGATGCACTTCCTACCAGACGTATATGTGCCGTGTGAAGTCTGCCACGGAACGCGTTATAACTCTGAAACTCTCGAAGTGAAATACAAAGGAAAGAGTATCGCGGATGTTCTTCAATTGACCGTTGATGAAGCAGTAGAATTCTTCCAAGCAGTACCGAAAATCAAACGCAAATTACAGACGATTAAAGATGTAGGGTTAGGCTACGTCACCCTTGGCCAATCTGCCACAACGCTCTCTGGAGGGGAAGCGCAACGGATGAAGTTAGCGAGCGAACTCCAACGTGTCTCAACGGGTAATACCTTCTACATGCTCGATGAACCAACAACTGGTTTGCATACAGACGATATCGCGCGTCTGCTTGAAGTGTTAAATCGTTTAGTCGAAGCAGGGAATACTGTACTGGTCATCGAACATAACTTAGATGTGATTAAGACCGCTGACTATATCATTGATATGGGACCAGAAGGAGGTAGCGGTGGAGGTCTTGTCATTGCGACAGGAACGCCAGAAGAAGTGGCCAAAGATAAAAACAGTCACACGGGTCGTTATTTAAAACGCGCCTTAGAAGCAGCTGCCTCTCATAAAAAGAAGTAGAAAATTGCTAGAAGAGATAGTTTGAAGAAGGTTGTTATGCTATACTCAACATAGATAATTTCTCAGGGGGAAACTTGAATGAACATGAAAGAATTAGTCGGCAAGAAAGCCGCAGAATATGTAGAAAGTGGAATGACGGTTGGATTAGGAACTGGTTCGACAGCTTACTATTTTGTGGAAGAAATCGGTCGACGAGTAAAAGAAGAAGGGCTTGAAATTGTTGGAGTAACAACTTCTTTAGCAACGAAGAAACAAGCAGAAGCACTTGGAATTCCATTGAAGAGCGTGGATGAAGTGGATTATATCGACGTCACAATCGATGGTGCAGACGAAATCGCTCCTGATTTTTCAGGAATCAAAGGCGGTGGCGGTGCGTTATTATTCGAAAAAATCGTTGCCGAGCAATCAAAGAGCGTAATCTGGATTGTAGACGAATCAAAAATGGTCGACTATTTAGGTCGTTTCCCATTACCAGTGGAAGTGGTGCCTTATGGTTCGCTTCAATTATTCAAACGTTTTGAAGCGCTAGGATACAAACCAACGTTCCGCGAACGTGACGGAGAACGCTACTTAACGGATAGCAAAAACTACATTATCGACTTGGATGTGTATCCAATTAAAGACCCAATTGCATTCGGAGAAAAAATCAAAGGCATGACAGGTGTGGTAGAGCAAGGCCTCTTCACAAACATGACCGATATCGTGCTTGTAGGAACTCCTGATGGGGTTGTCGTAAAACAATTCTAAAAAATAACCCGCTTAGAGTCATCGATGATGAGTGATTCTAAGCGGTTTTTTGTTATAGTGTATTTATAATTTTTTGAATCTCTTCTTCAGATAATCCGGTGTGCTTTATGATTTCTGTGATAGGAAGATTCATTTTAAGAAATGCCAAAACTTGACCTTCTTTAAGTCCTGCTTCTCTAGCGGTCTCTTTGGCATATTCGATTGTTTTCCAATAGACTTCTTCGTATTTTTCCATTTGTTCCGCCATCTTCATTTCCTCCGAATCTAAATTATAGAAATCAACAACAGCATAAGCGTCTTGAATTTCTTTGGATGCTTTTGCCGTGATTGTACCATTTTTAAGGAAATTTCTCCACTCATTGAAGGCTTCGTCCTGGTTAGGTAATGTGGTTGCTAAATTGACGAGATAAACGCGTTCGAAAGGTTGACCTTTTTCATTTAAAACTTCTCGATTTTTTTCTAAATTCACAAGGCCGATTTCTACTCTTGGTTCAGGATCTTCTTTAAAAACAGAAAAATCAGTTACGACAATTGAAATAACAGGTTTATAGGTTTGATGGCCTGCAGAATAACTATCCATATAAGTTGATGCCATATAATAGCGAATGCGTTCAAAGAAACCTCTATGCTTATATAGTTGCATTTCAATGATAATATCAATGCCTTCTTCTGTTGTTGCGGCAATATCCACGATGGTTTGGTACATTTCTAAGTTTACTCCAGCGAGATTTTCACGATATTTTTGAATTTGATATGGATTGGTTGGCTTCACATTAGATAGTTTCATCCCAGTAACAACTTGAATAAAATTTTGTAAGATATATTCTTTTCCTTCGCTAGTCATCATTTTTTTAAACATTAAATCATTTGTTGGTAAAATCTTTCTCATTTTTCATCCCTCCTATCCTGAGATACGATAAAAAGGGGAGGATCTTTCAATTTGCGTAAGAAAAACAAGGCATTTTGTGCTATACTAGTAAAGATTTAGTACTGAAAGGATCTGATGAAATGTCATCATTCATGGAAAAAAGAAAAGGGCTGCTTTGTACATTTGCTATTGCGGTTGTCTCAGTGATGCTCGATAAGCTATTCCCAGTTATAGGGAGTGCGGTATTTGCCATTATTTTAGGGATGATCTTAAACCAATTTTGGAAAATCCCAAGTGATTTTAGACCGGGAATTAACTATTCAGCGAAAAAATTATTACATTATTCGATTATTGCGCTTGGATTTACAATGTCGTTTGCGCAAGTGAGCCAAACAGGTGCGTCATCGTTCCCAGTGACGATTGTGACGATTTCGATTGCATTTTTAACAGCGCTATTTGTAGGGAACTTCTTCAAACTTTCTCGTCCATTGAAGATTCTTGTTGGATTCGGGACTGCCATTTGCGGGGGCTCGGCGATCGCTGCAGCTTCACCAATCATTAAAGCCGAAGACGATGAAGTAGCGTTGTCGATTTCAACCATCTTCCTTTTCAATGTAATGGCGGTATTCTTATTCCCATTCTTAGGACATATGATGGGCATGGACGCATCGCAGTTCGGGCTTTGGGCAGGAACAGCGATTAACGATACATCCAGCGTGGTCGCAGCCGGCGCAAGTTACAGTGCGGAAGCCCTAGAAATCGCGACAATCGTAAAACTGACTCGTGCATTGATGATTGTTCCAGCGTGTATTGTGTTATCTTTAGTCGAAGCACGCCGTATGAAACAAGAAGGACAAAGCGTTCAATGGAAAAAAATCGTGCCAATGTTTATCATTTGGTTCATGGTCGCTTCGATTATTACAAGTGTGGGCTTATTCCCAAATTTCCTTGTACCGTATGCAAAATTAGCATCTAAATGGTTGATGGCGATGGCATTAGTAGGTATCGGAATGCAAGTTTCTTTCAAACAATTCAAAGAAGCAGGGGCAAAACCAATCTTAACAGGTTTAGCAACTTGGTTTATGGTGGCTGTTTCTAGCTTAATCATGCAGTACTTCGTTTTATAGAAAGGACATCTCATGAAAAGATTATTAGGACTCGGGTTCTGGATTAGCGCCTTGTACTTTGTTTTATATTCGAAACTCCCAGCGCTACAAGCCTTCGTGAACACACCAGTAGGACCTTATGTGCATGTCGCGATGGTCTTGTTACTGATTGTGGGGATTTTCTTCTACGTACTGCGCATTATCCATTTCTTATTTTTCCCGTAAAAAATGAAACCAGCTTAGGCAGAATGTCTAAGCTGGTTTTATCATTCAATAAATAAAAAAACACTCTCGATATTTTCTCGAGAGTGCAAGTATAGTCTGTTACAACATATACCGCTATCAATACATTAATCCTACTGATAAAAATATCAACTGTCAAGTAGATTAGTGATATAAAAATAGCCTACTTTTTTAAAAGTAGGCTGTTTTTGAGTATTAACGCTGTGCAAGATGTTTCCAATCAATCCCGCGGGCATCACACCAGTTTTGGATGCTTGGTGCGACTACGATAGGAGCTTGTTGGAGACTAGAAATACTATCAGCACCGACAAGCGTTAAGATCGTTGTCAGCTGCTCTTTCCAGGTTTGAACAGTAGTAATGGCGTCTGGAAGGGAGTCGTCTTTCCGTACGAGATGCAACATTTCACCAGACAATCCGACAAGGCTAGCTCCTAGAGCGAAGCATTTGGCCATGTCCATCGGTGTCTTCACACCGCCGGAAGCGATGATTGGGGTGCGGCTTTCTTGGGCTTCCATGAGCGATGTCAAGGTCGTTTGTCCCCAGTCTTCTAGGAAATCGAGTTTATCTTCTTTGCGACGGCCGTTTTCGATTTTGGCGAAATTCGTACCTCCAGTACCGCTAATGTCGATCGCACTCACTCCGATACTCTCTAGTTGCGCGATGGCTTCACGACTAAATCCGAATCCGACTTCTTTGACGATAACGGGAACGGCACTCGCTTTGACGATTTCTTCGATGTTTTTAAGCCAGTTGCTAAAGACTCGGTCTCCTTCTGGCATCACGAGTTCTTGTGCACGGTTGACGTGAATTTGAATCGCATTTGCTTCGATGATGTCGACAGCGCGTTTAGCAGCCTCAGCGTTGTAATGTGCCCCAAGGTTTGCAAAGAGGATTCCATTTGGATTTTCTTGACGAATCACCTTGAAGCTTTGTGTACTTTCAGGAAATTTCATCGCGATACTCATCGAACCTGTCGCCATTGCCATACCTGTTTCACGAGCCAAGATGGCTAAGCGCTGGTTTAACGCAGTCGTGAGTGGGCTACCACCCGTGATGGCGTTGATGAAGAATGGAACGTTGAAGGTGAGTCCAGCGATCTTGGTCTGCAATGACACATCTGCCACATCAACGGTTGTGAAGGGATGATGCACGAAGCGCGTCTCCACGAATTCGGGAGCGCTCGTTGCACGGTATTGCTGGTTTGCATGACCGACATGCTCGTCCTTTCGATTCATTTGTTGTTGAAATAAATCCATCATTAATCTCCTTTACCAGGCTTCAGCAATGGTCAGCGGAAGCACTTGAATTTGAGCATGTGCCCATTGGGTTTCAATTTGTTGTCGTTGTTGTTCGTTTTGTGTAAAGCAAATCCCGCAGTCGCCACCACCAGCACCAGATGTTTTTGCGCAGGCACCATTTTGTTCGGCGAGGTCGCAGAGTGTTTGAAGTGCGGGGGTTTCAATTTCCAGCTGCATCACTTTTGCAAATTGATTTAAGAGTGCGCGGTTGGCACGGATGCCTTCTTGTAAGGCTGGGATATCTTGTTTGTTCCAAGCTATTTGTAAGTCTTGAACGATGGCATGACTCTTTGTAAGAAATTCTTTGTAAAAGACGCTATCGGTTGCCACTTTGCGTTTCTTCTCAGTGGCTTGAATGAGTGAATCTGTGATAGCGACTTTTCCTGTCCATCCTACTAAGAGGGTGAAGTTTGGGATTTCTGGAAGACGAACGATGGTGAGGTCTTTCCAGACAGCATCACAAATGTCTTTAATCGATTGTTTTTGTAATTGTTCGAGTAAATCGCTTCGGTCCGGACTTGTGTAATACACCAGTCCTCCAAAAGAAGAGGCGGCGATATCTCCAAAGGATCCACGTTGGGATAAGAGGAGATTCGTTAAAACACTCAGCTTATAAACGAGTAGTGGTGTTCTCGGAGTTTCGTAAAAATCAAGAACGGCTTGAATCGTTGCGACCACAACGGCACCACTCGAACCGAGTCCGTATTTAATGCCACGCTTAGCGTCATCGAGTTCACTTGTAATCGAAAGAGAGTAGAGTGCGTTAGTTGGCGTGCCGCATTCCCGAACATATTGTTCTGCGACCAGAATCGCTTCTTCGACTAGTCTATAAGGATGGTCTGCCTTTATGTGGAACAGTTCTCCTTCGCGAGCCCATTCCACATTGATGTCTGGATTTTGCGTAGAGGTTAGTGTTCCTACACTAGTAGTTACATCGATCGTAACTGTTAAATAGCGCGACACCGCTGCGACAATAGCGCCGTGACCTGGTTCGACAACCGCATATTCTCCGGCAATAAAGAGTTTACCGGGAGCTTTTGAAGTAATCGTCACGCGCTCACTTCCCTTCGAAAGCTGCACGAGAAGCGTTCCATTCGTCTTCTGTCAATGTACGAATGCCTTCTCCTGGAAGCGTTGGGATGAGTTTTTCACTCGGGAATACTTTACCAAGCTCTTCCAGAATCGCAGGGATATCACTCGCCTTGCAGATGACTTTAACGTTTGGACCAGCATCCATCGTGAAGTAGGCCGGAATGCCTCGTTCTTCTCGAATCGTGCGAATCGTTTGTTGGGCGACAATACTCTCCGGTTCAAAATAACAGAATGGAGGGTTACTTGCTAGCATCGTGGCGTGCATTTTCATGCCGTTAAATTCCGCAATCGAACCGATACGATGAATGTCGCGGTCCTTGATGGCCTCTTTGATGTCGGCTAAATCGGTTGCCGCTGAAGTGACCCAACCTTCGTAAAATGGAGAAGTCGAAACGGTCAATTCCATGCCGGCACGACTTGAAATCTTCTTCTCGGCCGCGCTTACGACGATAATAATCATCCCAATGTCAAAGTTGGCATCGTCGACAGGGATGGCCATACTGTTTTCGTTGGAGTCTCCCTTATTCCATTCGACAAATCCGCCAAAGAGACTACGAGTCGCGCTACCGCTCCCACGACGCGCGTAAGTCGATAGTTTTTGAGCAGGCATGTTAAGACCGGTTGCCTCGTTCATCGCCCCAGCAAGTGCCGCAAAGGCGGAAGCAGAGCTCGCAAGACCTGCTGCAGTTGGGACAAAATTCAAGCTCTCGACACGAGCACGACGCGTATCTCCAGTTTCTGTGCGGAATAAGTCTAAGAAGCGCGTGATTTTAGCGATCGCCGCTTCGTCTTGTTTGGCGCCATTGAGATAGAACTCGTCTTCCGTTAACGTATCGCTGAGTTCGACTTTTGTATCGGTATAAAAGGCTTCAAGGGTTAGAGAGAGGCTACTATTCATCGGAATGAAAAGCTCTTTATTTTCTTTTCCCCAATATTTAATGAGCGCGATATTCGTATGCGCACGCGTAATTCCAATCGATGTGGTCATTAGCTCTTCTCCTTTTTAGCGAGCGACTGAATCCAGACCGCTTGCGCTCCTTTTTTCATGAATTGTTCTTGTAAATGAAGGGCGTCGTTCTCTGTAGCTACAAGGGCAATCATACAACCACCTAAGCCACCACCTGTGACTTTTGCGCCGAGTGCATGATTTTCGTGAGCGGTACTGACGAGGGCTTCAATGATATCATGCGAAACCCCTAATTTTTTAAGGCGGTCGTGATTAGAATTCATCAGCTGGCCGAGTTTTAGAGGATCCTTGGTTTCGATGGCGGTCTTTGTATCTTGAACGATGGCGCCAATCGATTGAACCGCGTCTGAACCAGTTTCGTTAGTGGTCGGGTCGATGATGCGTTCTTGCAGGGTACTTACATGATGGACCGCTTGCTTCGTATTCCCGGTAACGCCTGAATCCGCAATGACGAGATACGCTGGCATATCTAGTTCAAGCGTTTGAAGTTCTTGTTCCTTTTGGAAAAAGACCGGACGAGTGCCACTCGTTGTTGCTGTATCAACACCGCTTGGATTGCCATGCGAAATGGTTTCCGCTCCTTGAACGATGTCCCATAAAGTGGCATCGGATAAAGGCGTATTGAAAAAATCAAAAATGGCACGCACGACCGCCACACTTACTGCAGCGCTGGATCCCATGCCTCTTTCAGCTGGAATCGTTGACTCGATGGAGAGGACAAAAGCATGACTCGTGACTTCTTTTGAAGAGGCAAGTAAAAATGCTTTTTGAATCGCAAACTGCAATCCTTCCATTGAAGCGGGCATGCTTTGAAGGTCCCCTGAGTACAATTCACATTCGATTGTTTGCCCTTTGGTTGCTGTGACAATGTCGGCTTTCACGAACACTGCATTAATGGGCAGTGCAATGGCTGGTTTATGATAAACGACAGCATGTTCACCGGCTAAAATGATTTTACCATTGGCAAGGCCTGTTCCCTTTTGTAGTTTCATACGACATCCCTTTCTTCGTTTTCAATTCACATTCTACTAGATTCGTTCCCCTTCGTAAACAAGCATGCTGATTTCATGGGAAAAACTTAAGATTATAAAGAAACGAATCATAGAAACAGTGTGCTACTTATGGTACAATTCAAGAATAGTAAACCTGTAACTGAAGGAGACGAATCCGTTGAGAGAAAACGAGACGTATTATCAGATTCTAAGAAGTGAGTGGAGCCAATATAAAGGCATGCATCCATTCACGATGACAAGCGCAGAACTTGCGCACTTAACGTCATTAAATGACCGCATTTCCCTACAGGACGTGCAAGAAGTGTATGTGCCGATGCTGGATTATTTTGATGTATATTTTAAAAAACATATTGAACTACATACCGAGGAGCAACAGTTTCTGAATCAACAGAAGAAAACAGTACCATTTATTATCGGAGTCTCAGGGAGTGTGGCCGTTGGGAAGAGTACAACGGCTCGTTTAATGCAAACGATGCTACAACAACGCTACCCAAGTAAACGAGTGGCGCTGATGACAACGGATGGATTCTTGCTTCCAACAAAAGAGTTAATTCAACGTGGCATCTTGGATCGTAAAGGATTCCCGGAAAGTTACGACATGGAAGCTCTCGTTCATTTCCTACTCGAAGTGAAAACCGGTAATCCAAGCGTGGATGCGCCAGTGTATTCGCATGAGATTTACGATATTGTGCCAGGGGAAGTGCAGACGATTGAGTCGCCCGACATCTTGATTGTAGAGGGGATTAATGTGTTGCAACTGCCACCTAATCGTGAAATCTACGTGAGTGATTTCTTCGACTGGTCGATTTTCGTTGATGCCGATGCAACGCTGATTGAGCAATGGTACTTGGAGCGTTTCGAGCTCTTGATGGACCGTGCGAAATCACAGCCAGATAACTATTACTATCAATATGCGATTGGGAATCGTGCGGACGCGATTGCGATGGCGAAAGATGTGTGGAAGAAGACTAACCTGAAGAACCTTAAAGAATACATCTTACCAACGAAAACCCGCGCCGACTTCATCCTCCATAAAACAGTGGGACATCACATTGATTTTGTGCAAATTAAAAAATATTAGGTACATCGATTACTTAAAATCCTTGCGGATTTTTTTATAATCACTGTAATGGGGCACCAGATTGAGCCTACGTCTCAACCTCTACCAAGCTTCAAACTGACTCTACGGGTTTCACCCTAGAGTCAGTAATTCACATTGGTTGCTATCCCCCATTACTGCGATTATAAAATCCGCTTGATTTTTCGTAATCGATTATTTTTTTACAAAAAATTGTGCCACTGTTTTAGTAGGTGAAGCGGTACGGGATTCTTAGTAAGAGTACGGGGAATCGTAAGAAAGAGTACATCTATGTTCATTGCAAAAATAAAATGTAAAAACCTCTTGACATTTTTAGGTAGGAGAGTATAATTTTAAATGTAAAGAGCTCTTGACATTATTACGAAAATTTGGAGGAACAAAGCCATGAAAAAGATGGATGAAATGGACAGAGATATTCAGTTGCGTTCTGAGGCGTGGGGCTATAAAACAGCGCTTTTGGGTTTATGTGCATGGACAGGATTTAATATCTATCAAGCACTTGTTAGTGGTGGCAAACTTGAAATGCTACCTTGCTTGATTTTGCTCTTATCTGTAAGTGTGCAAGGATTTGCTCAAACCGCAATGAAACGCAATATGATTGCTGGTGATGAAGAGTATAAAGAACCAAATAAACTTGTTCAAGGAGTCATTCTAGCAGTTGTCGCTGTTATCGTGGTATTGGCTGTTGGCGTGTATTTTTTCCAGAAAGCGTGATGGCATATGAAAAATAATATAAAACAGCTAAGAAAAGCAGCAGGATTGCGACAAGAGGATATGGCAAAAACATTGGGTGTAAGCAGACAGACCATTATTGCCATTGAGAATGATAAATATAATCCTACCCTTGAACTTGCAATGAAGATTGCAAGGTTACTCCAGCTCAATGTTGAAGAGATTTTTGTGTTAGAGGACTAAAAAGACATAACTGAATACTCAATAAATGAAGAGAGATTCCTATTTGTGGGGGAATCTCTTTTTTTGTAAAATCCTTAAAAATCCTGTTTAAAACGCGGAATAGTAGTGGTAAAATGTAGGTGAAAAATTGTAGCTTATAGTATGGTTTCTTTAATAATGAGGTGAGAACATGTACTTAAAAAGTGATCAAAAAAAACATCAAAAAATACCGACTTATGGAGCAGCGCCTTACATATACATAACTATCCTTGTGCCGAATTTGACGGGTTTGCTGCTGAGTCAGTCAGTGCTCGAGAGCGGACTGTTAAAGGGTGGCTTTAAAGATTTGTTTTATCTGATTGGCTTCCTCTTAATGTTCGTTGCAGCGAGAATTCAGTGGCTCAGCGGGGTGAAGTCGTTTATTAGCACAAGTATCCAAACTAGCGAACTCAAGACAACAGGAATTTACGCGCGCACTCGCAATCCAATTTACTTTTCGTGGTGGCTCAGCAGCATCGGGATTACCCTAACCATCCATAATGTGTGGTTACTACTTCTTATTCCGATTCAGTGGGTGTTATTAACCGTCGTGATTCGTATTACCGATGAAAAATGGCTCTACGAACTGCACGGAGAAGCCTATAAGGACTATTGCGCGAGAGTGAATCGATGGATTCCGATTAAGAAAATTAAGTAACCAAACTAAACATATTTGTAGAAGGTTCCTGAACTTCATCCAATAGCATGTCTAATGGATGGAGTTTTTTTTGGGTTCTAATTAAATCTGAAATGAAATATCCGAAAAGTACTTTTAGAAACATCTAAAGATAAGCTATAAAAGGCAGTGAGTTATAATTAAAAAAATATTTTGCAATAAGTGTTGACTATAACATTGTGTCATGGTTTAGAATGTAAATTGTTAGGAGGTGGATACATGTACATGATAAAAAAAGCAAGTGAGATTAGTGGTGTGTCAGTACGAATGTTGCACCATTATGATGAGATTGGGTTATTATCTCCCCAGAAATCAGAGAATGGATATAGGTGTTACACAGAAGAAGATATGGCATGCTTGCAAACCATACTCTTTTACAAATACTTAGGATTTCCACTTAAAAAAATTAAATCACTTATGGCAAAAGATGATACCGAACTACTAACTCACTTGAAAAGACAGTTGACCTTAATGCAAAAGGAAAACGAAAGACTCTTAACATTGATGGAAACATTACGGAAAACGATTGATTATGAAGAAAGGAAAATTACAATGTCAACAAAAGAAAAATTTAATGGGTTTACATACCAAGATAATCAAAAATACAAGCAAGCTGCAATCGATATGTACGGGAAGGAAGTTATTGAAGAAGCCATTGAAAAACAAAAGGGCAAGGAACAAGAATTGACGGATGGTTTTAACGAAATATTCTTCGCTTTCTCTGAAAATATGTCAAAGGAAATGAGCGTGGCATCTAAAGAAAATGTAGATTTAGCAGAGAAACTTCATAAACATATTTGCAAATACTCGTTCGAATGCCCAATCGATGTATTTTCAAACATTGGTTATGGCTATGTTCAAAATCCAGAATTTAAAAATAACTTAGATCAATTCGGCGATGGAACTGCGCAGTATATTTGCGATGCCATTCTGGAATATGTGAAAGAAAAATAGGATAAAAGATTAACAAGAAACAGTAAATCAAAAAAGGATTTACTGTTTTTTGTTTTTTAATGCAACCTTGGATTGGTCACCAATCAAAAAGCTTCGCAGTCTGATAATAGAAAATAAGCCTCCCTAGTGAAGTTTCGTATGTGGTCTGCAAACGACATCGAAAGAACTAAGGAGGTTTTGTCAAAAGAGTTACCGATGATGTGCACTGTTAAGCGTATACGGAAAGAGACGGTAAGTCCTTTTCCTCTTTTTGCAAAAAACGAAAAGTAGCATATATGCTACTTTTCAAAAATTAAAAACACAATTTTTAAACGGAGTGTCAATAACTAGAAACGTTGATTTAATAATGTTTGTAGAGAGTGCAGGAAGCAAGTGTACACTCTATATACTAATTTATATATCCGAATGAAAGCTTGGTGCGACGCGAAAAACAGGATTAAAAAATCCGAACAAAAAATTCTGTTTTTTTAAGTAATTTTCGGGCTTTTCTGTTACAATGAAAAAGAACTAAAACTAAGGAGGCCTCTTATGACAGCTCAAACCACTTCATTAGAAAAGATTATCGTGCTTGACTTTGGTAGTCAGTACAATCAGTTGATTACGCGCCGTATTCGTGAATTCGGTGTGTTCAGCGAGTTGCTACACAACGACATTACAGCCGAAGAAATTAAGGCACATGGCAACGTAAAAGGGATTATTTTTTCAGGGGGACCACATAGCGTTTATGCAGAGGATGCTTTTACCGTGGATCCTGCGATTTTTGAATTGGGAATTCCGGTGCTTGGGATTTGCTACGGGATGCAACTGACAACGCATCTGTTCGGCGGGAAGGTAGAATCTTCCACAACGCGTGAATATGGTTCTGCGAAAGTCGATGTCTTTAACACGACTTCAGGCATATTTAAAGGGTTAGCTGAAGAGGAAGAGGTACTCATGAGCCACGGAGACCGTATTACAGCGATTCCGGAAGGCTTCAGCGTGACGGCTTCGAATGCGCACACGCCATTTGCGGCTTTTGAAAACCAAGAACGTCGCATTTACGGCGTACAGTTCCACCCAGAAGTGCGCCACAGTATTCATGGGAACGACATGCTTCGTAACTTCGTGTTCGATATTTGTGGGGCAACAGGCGACTGGTCGATGGATAGCTTTATTGAAATGGAAATTGCGAAAATTCGCGAAAAAGTGGGCCATAAGAAAGTCTTACTTGGGCTATCTGGTGGAGTAGACTCTAGTGTGGTTGGGGTTCTCTTGCAAAAAGCAATCGACGACCAACTGATTTGTATTTTCGTAGACCACGGCTTGCTTCGTAAGGGGGAAGGCGACCAAGTAATGGAGAGCCTTTCTGGTAAATTTGGCCTCAATATTATCCGCGTGAATGCTCAGGAACGTTTCCTATCGAAACTAAAAGGCGTGAGTGACCCAGAACAAAAACGGAAGATCATTGGAAATGAGTTCGTGTACGTATTCGACGACGAAGCGGCAAAACTCACAGACGTGGATTTCCTTGCGCAAGGAACGCTCTATACAGACATTATCGAATCGGGAACGAAAACAGCGCAAACTATCAAGTCTCACCATAATGTAGGGGGACTTCCAGAGGACATGCAATTCGAGCTGATTGAACCTTTAAACACGCTCTTCAAAGACGAAGTGCGCGCTCTTGGAACAGCGCTTGGCATGCCAGACTCAATCGTATGGCGCCAACCATTCCCAGGACCAGGACTTGGAATCCGTGTGCTTGGCGAAGTAACCGAAGAAAAACTCGAAATCGTTCGTGAATCAGACGCCATCTTACGCGAAGAAATTGCCAAAAACGGCCTTGAGCGCGACGTATGGCAATACTTCACGGTTCTTCCAGGCATCCGCAGCGTCGGGGTAATGGGAGACGGCAGAACGTACGACTACACGATTGGAATCCGTGCCGTAACAAGTATCGACGGCATGACGAGTGACTTCGCTCGCATCCCTTGGGAAGTGCTGCAAACCATCAGCGCCCGTATCGTCAACGAAGTAGCGCACGTCAACCGCGTCGTCTACGACATCACGAGCAAACCGCCGGCAACAATAGAGTGGGAGTAGAAAAATTTTTTCTAAAATTTTATACTAGAGATGAAGAAACATTTGCTGGAATGAAAATTATTTCAATGGATAGAGATGCTCTTAAGAAAATAATTAAAAATAAACTTAAGTAAAGTATCTGTATGAAGTATCTGATAAATATCTTGAAATGCCATTAGAGACTGTAGGTTGGCATGATAGAATGAGAAAATAGGCTACTTGAGAGTATAAGACTTAATTTGCAGATTTAGGAGGTGGAATAGATGTTTTATTCACCATTGAGGTATCCAGGCGGAAAAGGAAAACTTACGCCACTGATAGAATTACTGATTGATAAATATGGGCATAGGGGTGGAATATATATCGAACCTTTTGCTGGTGGAGCTGGAGTTGCAATCGAGTTGCTTGAAAAGGGCGTAGTTTCTGAAATTGTCATAAATGATTTAGATAAAGGAATATACTCTTTTTGGAGAGCAATATTGGAGGAAACAGATAGGTTTTTAGAACAGTTGAGTAGAGTTCCTCTTACAATTGATGAATGGAATAGACAAAGAAATATTTGTTTTGAAAATAATAAAAAATATAGTTTTGAACTTGGATTTGCAACATTTTATATGAATAGAACGAACCGTTCAGGGATTATAAAAGCAGGAGTGATAGGTGGAATGGAACAATCTGGACAATGGAAACTAGACGCCAGATTTAATCGTGAAGATTTAATGTTCAGAATTAAAAAAATTGCGGAAAATAAATCGAAAATCCATCTATACAACAAAGACATAAAATCATTTTTAGAGAATTATGTGCCTAAATATGAAGAAAACGCATTTATATATTTCGATCCACCATACTTTAATAAAGGAAAACAATTATATCTTAATTTTTTTAATTACAATGACCATATTCGAATAGAAAAATTAATAGGCGATACAGTTAATTGTGATTGGATCATAACATATGACGATGAACCAGAGATAGAAAAAATTTATGAAAAATATTGTATAAAAAGAATTGAGCTTAATTATAGTGTGGCAAAAAAAAGAAAAGCCAAGGAATTAATTATATTTGAATCTAGTTCTAGTGCCCCAGATATTAATGAATTAATGAAGAATAATATTAATGTAAATTTATTCTAAGGAGAGATATATGTACACGAAGCCTACAGAGTTAATTTTAGAAAATTTTAGAAATTTTAGAGATGTTATTATTCCATTAGGTAAAAAAATAACCATTGTAAGCGGAGTTAATGGTGTGGGAAAATCTAATATTTTATCATTAATTGCGTCCGGTTCTGGAATTAGTAAGAGAAGTTCGTTAGGTAGCAATTTTCAACCTGAATTTTTAGACTTTTTTAATATTGATCAAACCGAAGAATATCAGGACTATAAAATATATTTAAAATATGGACAAAGTAGTGAGTCAATCGCATTGACTAAAAGACTTTCGTTTAAAGATGATACAGGTACTAATCGTGGTATTAGAATAATTCCACGAACTACAAATAAATATCTGGATGGTTACACAATAAAAAAAGCTGAAGAAGAGGCTAAATCAAATTTTGGTGTAGGAGGAGCGGGAAGAGTAAAAATACCAACTATTTATTTAAGTTTATCTAGACTATATCCACTAGGAGAAAATAAAGACTTAACGCATATTAGTAAAATAAGAAAAAATAATCCTTTTGCAAAAGAAGAAGTTCTGAATATTTACCGAGAGTGGTATAACTCTGTTATTCCCGGTTCGATTAAATTATCTGATGAAATTTCGATAATAGAGAAAAAGGCCTGTCCAAGATCTTCTTTACATATGGAAATAGAAGGAACACCGGCTCTTTCACAATCTATAGGGCAGGATAACATTGGGAATATAATAAGTGCATTGATTGATATTTACTTGCTATCAAAGGAGAGTGACTATAATGGGGCTCTGCTTTGCATTGATGAAATTGATGTATCTCTACATCCAGATACTCAAATACGATTATTTGAACTGCTGAAAAAACTATGTAATGAAATCTCTCTTCAGGTTATTGTTAGCACACATTCTTTAACTATCTTAAAAGAAAGTTTAAAACAAGAACAAAAAAATTCTGAAGATACTAAAGTTATATATCTAAAGAATCCATCTATGCCGATAGTGGCCAGCATTAAATCTTATGAGCTATTAAAAAATGATATGTTTAATAAAATAAATTTTCAGAAAACACTTCCTAAAATATATTTTGAAGATCATGTGGGGCGGGAATTGTTTATTCAACATGTAAATGCGCTTAGAAACATAATAAAATCGATAAAGGAATCTTCCGATGCTACATATTTTCGTAATTCTGAGAATGTTTCTAATCATGATGCTATTAGAAAAAGAATACTTGAATTTGAAGATATAGCTAATATTAAAGACGAGTTAAAACAGGTTGTAACACATTGCGGATGTGATGAGTTAATAAATATTTCAGAAGCTGATGAATATTTTAATAGGGTAATTATATTCTTGGATGGAGATGCAAGATTGAAGGAAAAATCTCAACATCCAATGGTTAAAGATTATTTGGAGAAAGATTTTAATCCTAAGGAAAAAGGTTTAAATGATAGACAACATAAGCCAAATTTGGTATTTGCACCTGGATACTTTGCACCAGAAAGTTATTTATACAGAATAATATATGAATTAATAAACAATCAGACTAAATATATTGATTTTTGGAGAGGCGTTGAGCAAACCGAAGAAATAACACTATATACATCTGATAGAATAAAAAATATGTTTGAAAATCTTAAAGAGGATTTTACAAATGATGATTTAAAAAATATATTTAAAGAACAGCTTGATAGTAGTGAATTATGGAATTTTATAATTAAATCTAGTCTTATAGAGTATTATTATATGGACTACTCTACTATTAATATATTATTGGATTTTGCAAAAGATATAAGAATTGCATATAACATGACTTTTCCGCTGACTATGGAAAATAAGAAAGTTTAAAAAATGTACTTGCAATATGCTTGCAAAAAATCAGATAAACAGAAATAAAATGGATAATAAGACTAAAATCGATAACAAAAACCTTGATTTTATGCCGATTATACCAAACGACATCAATGGACATATCGAGTGGTAATGACAGTAACAAAAACATTTCTGTTATATAACGGTTAAAAGCGCCGGATATAAGCGATTTGAAAGCGTAAAACTGCCTATGGGAGAAGATATATATCTTACGTCTTTACGGAACAAGGCATTGCGATGCTATCATCCGTTCTTAAAAGTGATATCGCAGTAGAAGTAAGGATAAGGACTATGAATAACTTTGTGGAGATGAGAAAATTTCTATTTTCAAATCTACAACTCTTTTAGAGGAGGTTGTCTATTTAGTGTAATCATTATGACAACAGCAAATAGTAACTGTGTTGATTTGGTTTCAAGCACTCTACTATAGAAACAAATTTTAAATATTGGAGATAATTTATGATTATAGCAATTGGCGGTGGAGAAATAGTCAGTAATGAAACTTATGAAATAGACAAGTTTATTGTCGAGTCAGCTAAAAAGGAAAATCCTAACTTTTTATTTATACCTACAGCAAGTAAAGATGCTGAGGCTTATATAGAGACTATTAATGATTATTATGGGAGTTTAGGATGCAAAACTGATACCTTGTATTTATCTAATGTAGAAGTAAAAAGGGAAGAAGTTAATAAAAAGATTGAAAGTGCAGATATCATTTATGTAGGTGGTGGTAATACGGCTTATATGATGAAAGTTTGGCAAGAATATGGTGTAGATAAGGCCCTAATGAAAGCTTATAAAAGTGGGAAGGTGCTGTCAGGTTTAAGTGCAGGTTCTATCTGTTGGTTTATAGCGGGTCATTGTGATAGTGAGTTTATTGAGGGGAAAGAGAATCCAAAACATAAATGGGTGAAGGGTCTGGGTATAATTCCTTATCTACATTGTCCACATTATGATGAGCCTGATAGAGCAGCTTTTGATGAGTTTTACTCTGGACAGATTGCTGATGCCATTGCCCTTGAGAATCAAGTAGCCATTGTTTGGGATGGTTATGAAATGAAAGTTATTAAGTCTAATCCTCACAAGAATGCTTACCATCTTTCTTGGAGTGATAAAGGCTTCAAGAAAAAAGCTTTATTATAGGATGACGCTGACCCCCGTAAAGGAGAATTAAATAAAAACACCCTAGGGCTATGAAGTGCACCCCAAAAGTTAGATTTTCTGTCTAACTTTTGGGGTGCACTACATTATAAAGCAGAACCCATTTTGCACCAAATTTTTAAGAATAATGTTAGATAAGTCGAACTCTAATATAGTAATTCGCAAAAAGATTCAGTACAATATGAGTAGATGAAAGCGGTTAATTTTTGAGTTGTAAAAATCCTAGAAAAGATGAATCCACAATAAATTATTTGCCTTAAGCACACTAAACAAATAGGTGGTGATTTCAGTTGAAAACTAGAAGTAAAAGATTACAACTACATTTTTTGATATCTACTATATTTTTTTTAGTAGGTATTATACTTGCACAAAATAAAGAATTTGTGGCTTTTGTGATGTCAAATTCAACTCTATTTTATTCTTTAATTTTTATTTTCAATATTCTATTCATGATTTATGTTTGGCGAGGAGAAAAATAATTTCTCAAAAAATTTTTTATTAGAAAAAGGAACTAGTATGAGTAGTTTTTATATAGTTATTGTCGAAAAGAGTAAAGGGGATTGTTAAAATGAGACAATTAAGCGGTATTAAAGTGTTTCTCTTTGGTTTTTTATGCCACGTAGCGTTATTTTTGTTTGTTAATTTGTTTTTTGGGTTTGAACAATGGAATCGAGAATTTAAATTTATATTCATATTCTTAATGTTTTTGTCATTTTCTATATTTTTAAACAAGGGTTATTTTGATAAGTTTTTAAGCAAAAAGATTGAATAGAGTATAGACTGGAGATGAATGATATGAATCGTATCTTCAAGTATCTTATTGTAAGTATAATTATGGGAGTTACCGTATTCTATGCCGTTTATTATACAAAAGGTGAATACAACTATATGGCATTTCCGACAGCTTTCCTTATTAACGGACCAATTTATTTTAGTAGGAAGAAAACCTAGTTTAGTAAGCTAACTTTTAAAAATAAATGGAATAGGCTCTGGAATTTTAGTTCTAGAGCCTTTATTATTGGGGTTGAGAGGCTGTATTTAAAGGGATTAGCGATCATGGACGAAAAGACTGAAATCAAGAAGCAAGATTTCTATGAGATGCTGTAAATATATAAATTAGAATTGTAGAGGTTAGATATGAATAAAAAATTCGAGCAAATGAGTTTAAAAGAGCTTTGGCAACTGTTTCCGATATTTTTAGTCAAACATAATAAAGAGTGGACAAAATGGTATGAAGAAGAAAGAAAATCAATATTATCAGCATTGCCGAGTAAATGCACAAAAAGAATATCTCATATCGGAAGCACGGCTATATCAGGAATATGGGCGAAAAATATTGTGGATATATTAGTTGAAGTAAACGACAAGACGGATTTAGATATTGTTAAAAATATTCTAATAAACAAGGGTTGGCTATGTATGAATACGACTGAAGCCCGCATTACATTAAACAAAGGATACACAGAACAAGGATTTGCAGAAAGAGTATTCCATCTTCATATTAGAATTGTCGGAGATAATGATGAACTGTATTTTAGAGATTATTTGAATGAGCATAAGGAAATAGGCAAAGAATACGAAGTCTTAAAACTATCGCTTTGGAAAAAATTTGAATATGACAGAGATGGATATACTGAGGCAAAAACAGATTTTATAAGAAAATATACAGATTTAGCAAAAAGTTTATATGGAAAAAAATATTAACCAAATTTTTCATTTGTAAGAAGAGATTAGGATAGTTAGATAATGTTTGATAAAGAAATAATGGCAGAGGCTCCGGAATTTTACTTCCGGAGCCTTTATTATTGGGGGTGAAAGCCTGTATTTGAAGGGAGTAGCGATCATGGACGAAAAGGTTGAAATCAAGAAGCAAGATTTTTATGAGATGATGTACTTAATGGAGAAAATTCTGTATATCGCAGAACGCTCAGGGGCCAGAGAGGATAGCGACAACAACGCGTATTCTTTAGCCATCACCTTTGGAAAAGAGAATGTTGTGCAGGAGCTGCTATCGCTTCGAAGAAAAATGAATGTCTATTTAGATGAGCAGGGCGAAGCGGAGTTAGAGAAAATTCTCGAACCAATTGATGACATTCCCATTCCCTATTGCCTAGCACTCGAAGCCTTACGAAAAGAGCTCGAACCGTACTTGCCGAAGAGGGTTGAGGGATAGAAATTATAATATTGAAAAACCGTAATTTGATATGCTTCATACCGATTTGCTTGGTAAGAGGAATATCAGATTACGTTTTTTGTGTGTGGTTAAATCTTGCATCGGGAGTTATTCTATAGTCGTTTTATATACTGACTGACAGATGTTTTGATTGTATCTAAAGAATCAACCATTCCTCGATCAATCCACTTAAAAATAACATTCCAAATGGCTCCGATATTAAATGCAATTAGATAATCAGGATCGAGGTCGACGATAACTTTTTTGAACGGATTGTTGTAGTCATGAATCTGGTCAATATAGGTAGGAAGAATTTCGTTCATCCTTAGAAGGAAGTAGTGAAACATTTTATTTTTATGGAGTAATGAAAGAAACTCTTTATTTCTACTACAAAAATTAAAAATAATTGAGATAGGGTCATTATCGGAAGAAGAATTTTCCTCTGTATATTCGAGAATTAATCCGTCAATGATGGAATAGAGTACATCATCCTTGTTGTTGAAATTTAGGTAGAATGTTTTTCTGACAAGATTAGTTTCCAATATGATTTGCTTTACAGATATTTCAGAATAGGGGTATAACTGCATCAGTTTAAGCAGAGCTTCGGATATTTCTCTTTTGGATTTTAAAGCAGAAGGATGCTGTGTTTTTTTCATAAAAATCTCCTTATAAGATACACATAATTGTAAGATTGTGTATCTTGTTCATAATCTATTTACTTTATTTGTTTTATAGAGTAGCATAACTCAAAAAGATACACAAATGTGTAATGCTGATTTTCGGTGGTGCAATAGGTAGAGAGGCACTACAATGTTATGAAAGATAAGTTGAAATTTTTAAGAGATGTCAACGGTTATAAAAATTATGAGGGCTTTTAAGAAAGGGCGAATATTAGTGAGTTATGAAATTGTGATTAACGATCCTAAACAGATCATGGATGAAAGATTAGATATCTATATAAAGGGGTTTGAGGGTTTTGAAAAAGTAACAATTATATTAGAAACAAAGTGCTTTTATAATATTAATGCCCCAATGAATTTTTCTGAGGCAACATATTGGAAATCAGAGGCTATTTATTTAAGTGATGCATCAGGTGTTGTATCCGTAAATACTTCAACGTCAATAGGAGGAGATTATCTTGGGGTTAGAGACATGGGTTTGTTTGAAACACTTCGGCCTATTGAAGTAGTGAAACAGAAAAGAGTGATAGATTTAAATCGTGTTCAATTAAAAGAAAAGGTTACTTATCAAATAACAGCCTTATTAGCTAATAGAATTATTGCGCAAGAATCATTTGACCGATGGTATAAAAAAGAGAGTATTCAATATATGGATATCATAAAAAATGCATGGCAGGGAAGACTGTTCTTTGAGGAACCCAATAATCCTAGGGCGGCAATTATAGTTTTATCAGGAAGTGACGGAGGAATTGAAAAAGCTCAAAATATTGCGATGTTATTATCGAATTACGGATTTGTGACGATGGCTATAAGTTACTTTGGGATGCGTAAACAACCTTCGGATCTTAATCAAATTCCAATTGAAAGTATAGAAGAAGCATTGCAGTATTTAAAGCAATTGGAGTTTGTAGATGGATTTAACATAGGGATTTATGGACGATCTAAAGGAGCAGAGTTGGCTTTATTATCCTTAACAAAATATTCTGGATTAAAATGTGCTGTTTTAAACTCACCAAGCGATAGAGTTTATGAAGGATTAAGAGGCAAAATGAATGCAAAACATTCTTCCTGGACATATGAGGATAAGGAGGTTCCTTATAAACCTTTTAGATGGATTGAAGTTATTAAAAATAAGTTGTTTAAAATTCCGATGAAGGATAAAACGGGAATAATGGAATTAGAAAAGGTGAAATGCCCGTTATTATTGATTAGCTCATTTAGAGATGAGGTATGGAATTCTTTTGATGCTGCAATGAATATCTTAACTAAAGTGAATTCTTTAAATAAAAAATTGGTCCTTACAACAGAACTAGGACATATGAACACAATCTCCTATCTACCAAATACAAGATATAATAATAGAAGCGATAAAATATATGGGGAAGCAATAGTATCTTGGAAAAGTACGGTATCTTGGTTTATTGAGCATTTAATGAAAGAACATAAGACGGAAAACGTGATATAAATGTAGTGACACTATCAAAAACGTGAGAGGTGCAAAATACAAAGTGAAAATTTTTGTGGGATAAATTTTTACTATTCATTATTACCTGTTATCCTCGATTTTTATAATGGCTTTAAAAGGGTATAAGAAAGAGAGGCGCTCTGAATAGGGCGTCTTTTTGTTTTAAGCAATTTTGAAAGAAATTTATATTGAAAACTATCATTTAAGAAAGAGAAAAAGGTAGATAGTAATAAAAAGTAAATCGTTTTCAAAAACGCTTAAATTTAATTAGTGAAAATGATATAATGAACTCAAATGCTTCATAAAATTCGCAATAAGAGTTGAAAGTCTAGGAGGGTTAATATGATTGAAGCTGTATTGGGTGTCGTTGCTTCGTTGGGGAGTGCTACAGCACAAAATGTTTTATTTTCTGTAGGGGAACAAGCAATAAAAAAGTTCAAAGATTCACAGGATTGGAAAAAATTGGTCGTTGAATCTGGGGAATTTTTTATTCAGGATGATCAAAAGGAAAGTGATTTCTTTAATGATTTATTATTAGTCTTGTCAAAAGATAATTTGTCTGAAATTGCAAAGAATTTAGAAAGTGCAGATGGATACGATTTAAAAGATAGGTTATTTAAGTCTTTTTCAAAATTAATGAATAAATATGAGATTCCTTATGAGATTGCAGAATCTTATATAACAAGAATTATATATGTAATCTTAGAAGGGTTGAAAACTGTTGATCCACAGAGATATCAGCAGTATTTTCTTCGAGAATGGAGAGATGATGCGAAAAACAGTTCGTTGGAATTGCAGCAACGTATTGATAAAATGTCACGTGACATTGAACTACATAATCGCGAGAAATTGCAAATCTTATCTTCAGGAGAAGTAGATGTTAATCTTAGAAGAAGTACAATCTCACCCTCTATAGGGATAGACTTTTTCGTTAACGATGATGAAAATTTTCAAGAGCAAATTAAAG
Source organism: Granulicatella adiacens ATCC 49175 (assembly GCF_025150565.1). NCBI lineage: Bacteria > Bacillati > Bacillota > Bacilli > Lactobacillales > Carnobacteriaceae > Granulicatella > Granulicatella adiacens. The sequence continues at coordinate 116,958 of NZ_CP102283.1, forward strand.
ATATGAGGTACGAGGAATTAGTCTTTGTAAGAGGCCGTAACAGAGAGGAAACGATTTATTGCGTTCTTAATGAATTATGGAAAATTAAAGATCATCGTCCTATTTATGTAGTGAGAACACCAGAATCGTGGAAGAAATTACAATTAATGGGGAGGGAAGGGAACATTTATATACCTTGGTTTTATGCAGATGAGATAGTAGCGATTGAAAATAATACCAATATTTTTGTGGTTGATGAAAATACTCCAACGTTCAGAAATCCTGTTTTAGAATTGCGCCCAAGAACTCGAGATACATTATTAAATTGTTTGCAAGATGCAGGGCTAGAATACAGTAAAGCATATGCTTTCTTATCTGATACACATGGGTTGTATAGCCAAATGAAGAAGCAGATTTTTAAAGGGGGATATTTGAAAGAGCCTTCTTGGATGTATAAAATTAGCGAAAAAGCAAAAAAAATATGTCTTCTAATTGGAAGTTGGGAAGAATGTGAAGGGGATAAAAAGGTTATTGAATCATTATACGAGGATTCATACGATAAATTTATTGACGAGGTGCTTCCTTTTGTAAAAGGAGAAGACCCATTATTGTATAGAGTTAATCGTAATGGTAAAGTGTCATATTATTTAGCAAGTCTTGAGAATATATGGAGTTATTTAGATGTATTATTCAATGAAAAAATTTGGAGGGTATTTACTGAAGAAGTATTTAAGGTCATTAAAGCATCAGAAGAATTATTTACATATAATAGTAACGATAGACTCCGTGCTCAATTTAAAGGTGAACAATTATTTTGGTCTGTAACAATAAGAAAAGGGATGTTAAAGACGTTACTTATCAAGGCAACTTTTAATGGGGATGAAGATACTCAATGGCATCTTGATAATTTAATTGAGACAATACTAAAAGATATAAAAACGGATAAACAGTGGATTTACATATCAAATTTTTGGCGAGAATTATGTGAGATTTCCCCTACATCGGTAATGAAAAGGATTGAAAGCGAATGGAATGATCATTCGGGGTTACTATCTCTATTTCAAAATCAAACAAATGATTCTTTTTTTGAGAGGAACCCCTATATTGAAATTTTGTGGGGAGTTGAACAGTTACTTCTCCAAAAGAAATTTTTTTGGCGCGCTTTTAGATGGCTTTTAAAATTGGATTCTAAACAGTTTCAGTATGAATCAAACTCTCCTAAAAACACCTTAATAAATGTATTTTGCACATCAATCAATGTCTGTTGCTTACAGTCTGCAGATGAGAAAATTAAAGCAGCACGAATTGCTTTTGAAATTAATTATAATAATATGTGGCAATATTTGTTTACATCAATTAATCACAATATTAGTATTGGAATTAGTGAGTTATCTGCACCAAAATATCGTGAACACTGCAAACTGCAAACAACGACAATAGATGAAATGAAAAAGTCAGAATTAGGGTATTGTCAATTATTGTTGGAACATATGGATTTTTCAGTAGATCGATGGAAAAAGCTGCTTAACTTATCAGGGACAGTGACAAATAATCTCAGAAAGAGTATTTTTGAGAAGTGTTTAAATGAATTAAGTAAAATGTCTGATGAAAAGGTAATACTAATAAAAAATGAAGTTCGTTATCTAATTTATAAACATAGGTATTATTCCTCACCTAATCGGGCAATGGCTGAAAATATTATTGTTGAATATGAAAAGTTTCTTGATGAAATATATATTGAGACTAAAGAGTATGAATACAGCTATTTATTTAATCGTGATTGTCCATTAAGAAATCCTTCACCGTATGATAAAGAAGAAAATGAGAAAGTTACAGAATGGCTGATAAAAGATAAAATCTCAGAGTTTCATTCTAAAAATTATAATTTGGCAAAATTAGTAAAAATATGTGCTAAAGAGCCACATTCAACCCTAGGTATTTATCTAGCGAAGTTTTGGAACAGCGGAGATTGGGATTATAAGGTATTTAAGTGTTTGTTAAAAATACAAAAATCAGGAGACTTTGCGCTTGATTATTTAAGAAATATTAGTGAAAGTAAATATATAGACTATGGCGAAATTATTGAAGAACTAACAAATTATAGTTATTCAACAGAAATATTGGCAAAAATATATAGAAGTGAAGCGGAAAGAGCGACGGATATTCCACTAGTAGAAAAAGCTTCAGAAATAATTAAGAAAGAGTTCTGGAGAACGAGCGTGTATTGTAAGGAATGTAATAATTCTTGGGTAATATCCGAGAGTAAGAAATATGCAAATTTAAATGTGTTTTTAGATCAGCTACATCAAATACATCTTAGGAGACCACTTACAGCAGAAAAGATATTTAACTGTTTTGAAGGGATTGAAAGGATGTCCTATTCCGAAAATAATTGGTTAATAAGATATGATGTTGAAGAGTTTATTAGTATAATTCAGAATGCGTATATGAAAGATATAGATAAGTGTAATAGGATTATTCAAATAGAATTATTCTTCAGAAATTTTTTGGAATGGGAGCAGATGAAGTGCTTGAATCAAAAAATTAAAAGTTCTCCAGAAATATTTACTCAGTTAGTTTGTGGAATATTCAAAAGAGATCATGACAAAGCAGATGATTTATCAATTGACAAAAAGTATTTTCAAAATATGTATTCAATTTATGGTATTGCTCATTTTTGCCCCGCAGAAATTAATGGCAGAGTAGATGAAAGTGAACTAGAAAACTGGATAAATAAATATAGAGATTTACTAATTGAAAATAATCGGGAAAGACTCTTTACGTCAACTCTGGGTAGATTATTTTCTTTTTCTCCATTGGGTGATGATGGTCATGAGCCATGTGAAAGTGTGCGAAAAATGATTGAAAAATATTGTGATGATAAGATGTTAAATAGTTATCAGATAGCCGTATTCAATCGTCGGGGTATTTTTAGTCCATGTGCAGGAAAAGAAGAGTTGAAAATAGCAGGAAAGTTTAGAGCTAATGCTGAATTTTTAGAATCAAGATATCCAAAAACGGCGCAAATATTCTACGAATTGTCTAATCGTTACGAAATCGAAGCTAAAAAACAAAGGGTGGAAGCTGAAAATGGTGAAGAAATTAGAGGCAGTTTATGAACTTTTTCTAATTAAAAATTTTGCGGAGGCTTGACCAAAAAGATATAAAGAAATTGTATTTAATATGTTTTTGAGGTGCTCTTACCTTTAATTATAATATGACAAAGCCTACTGATTTTGGTCAATGAGGTATTGTTTTGACTAAAATTAATTACTAATATTGAACTAAGTGAGTATTTACAATTCTGAGTGAAAAAGTTGTTTGCAACCGTTGTCTTACGTTTGCCATCCACCCGCCCCTAATCGTATACTAACGATGTACAATCATTAAGGAGGGTTTTTATGTTTTTATCGGAAGAGTTATTACAAGAAATTCATGAGCGTGCACCGCGTTACGACAAAGAGAATGCGTGGCCTGCGGAAGATTATGCAGCGCTAAAAGAGGCGGGATACTTGAAGGCGTTCGTGCCAAAAGAGTACGGCGGATTCGGTCTGTCGCTCAAAGAGATCGCGCAAGAACAAACGCGTTTAGCGATGGCGGCTCCAGGGACAGCGCTTGGGGTGAACATGCACCAGATTATTGTGGGCCTTGGCAAGCACATGGTTCGTTTTGGCAACAAGAAGGGAGAACAACTCCTTCGCGATGCTGCAGAAGGCAAGTTGTTGGCGTTTGGGATTTCTGAACCTTCGAATGACCGCGTGTTATTCGGTTCGATTTCTGAGGCTCGTCCAGAGGATGGCGGCGCGTATCGTTTTTACGGCAAGAAAGTCTTCTTATCAATGGGAAAATATTGCGACAAGTTGGTTTCATTTGGGCAAGATAACACAGGGGAGTCACCACTATCAGTGTTCGCGTATTTAACACCAGACAAAGAAACGTTCATCGTAAAAGACGACTGGGATACAATGGGCATGCGTGCAACGCAATCAAACAGCGTTGAGTTGAAAGGTATCTTCGCAGCAGAAGAGCAAATTTTAACGAAAGTGGCTCCTGGACCAAGCTTTGATCCAGTGGTATTCGGTATTTTTGCATACTTCGAGATTTTATTAGCGGCAACATACTTTGGTATCGGGAAACGTGCGCTAGAAATCGGGGTAGAGACAGTGAAGAAACGTCACTCTGTATCGAATGATGCGCCTTACGCTAACGATAAAAACATTCGCTGGAGAATTGCAGAAGCGGCGATTATGCTAGACGGCATCCAACCGCAAATCAACGAGTTGAGCGACACGCTAGAAGCAAGCTCTGAATACAGCTTCATCTGGTTGCCTCGCTTGTCTTCGATTAAGAACCGTTCAGTGGAAGTATCGAAGAAAGCCGTGGAAGAAATCGTTCGTGCGAGCGGCGGAAGTTCGTACTTCAACCGTACAGAATTATCTCGCTTATACCGCGACGTGTTGGCTGGCTTGTTCCAACCAAGTGACCAAGAGTCATTGCATGATGCGTGGGCGAATATTCTCTTAGGACCTATCCAATAATTTTATATATAGTAGAAAAGCTCGCTTGCGTGGTGCAGGCGAGCTTTTTTTGTCGAAAGGACTAACGAATTAATTGCATATAATACTCAACAACCACTTCTGGAGAAAGAGACATTCCGTTACTCGACCACCATTTAACAGTTTCCGCAAAACTCGTCACATAATGATTAGTGACGAACTCTTTTGGGATGGACTTATTTGCGCTGTTAGAAAAATCCGCAAAAAGAATGGTTAAGTGTTGCTTAAAGTATCTTAAAAAGAGATTACTGTTTTCATCGGTTAGAAAGGCGCTAATCTCATTTTTTTGCTCTCGTAGATGCCATAATAGGTGAGAGAGTTTATCGGCTAGTGCACTGTTTCGATTCTCTGAAGTGTATGAATCGTCAGTGTGAAGACTTTCGAAGATATGGTCAAAAATCTCTTCGCAAATAGCGTTTAACAATTCATCTTTTGTCTCAAAATGAGCGTAAAAAGTGCTTCGACCGACATTGGCGGTATCAATAATGTCTTGCACAGTAATTTTACTGTAACGCTTCTTTTCTAAAAGAAGGCTAAAAGCTTCAAAAATAGCTTTTCGTGATTTTTGTTGTCGTCGATCCATAGGAAGATTCCTCCGTACAATTTATTTAAAATGTTCGTTATCTTACAGAAATACTAAATTGACTGTTGTTTTGAAAAAATATAATTCTATATAATTACGATACAAAGTGTTCGATAGTGTACAAAATATACAGTATATTCTGTTAGATTTCAAGAGGTGAGTAGATGAAGCAAGAGATGCGGAAAGGGATTATGATGGCGATACTTGCTGCAGTATTATATGCGATGAGTTCTCCTTTTTCAAAAATATTATTAAATGAAATGCCGCCGACATTAATGGCAGGATTTTTATATTTAGGTGCGGGGATTGGAATGAGCTTAATTGCGGTTTCAAGAAAAGCGAGACAAGTGGAAACCACTGAGATTCATCTCAGCAAAGCGGAAATGCCGTATATAGTCGCTATGATATTGTTAGATATAGCAGCGCCAATTTGTATGTTGATAGGGTTAAACGCAACAACTGCTGCGAATGTCTCTTTGTTAAATAATTTTGAGATTGTTGCGACTGCGCTGATTGCATTAGTCATTTTTAGTGAACGTATCAGTAAACGTTTATGGATGGGAATTTTTTTCGTAACCCTTTCTAGCGTTATTTTGTCTTTTGAAGATGTTACGAGTCTAGAGTTTTCCTATGGCTCTTTATTCGTATTATTGGCTGCTGTTTTCTGGGGGTTGGAAAATAATTGCACCAGAAAACTTTCTTTGTGCGATCCGTTAGAAATCGTCTTATTAAAGGGGATATTTTCGGGAACTGGCTCTATCGTGATTGGTTTAGTGATTGGGGAGAGATTGATGAATCTTTGGAGCGTCATTGCGGTTATGGCAGTAGGGATTGTGTCTTATGGACTAAGTATTTATTTTTATGTCCATGCGCAACGACTTCTTGGGGCGGCGAGAACTAGTGCTTATTATGCGGTTTCTCCATTCATTGCAGCATTCTTGTCGATTCTCATCTTTGGTCAGATACCAGAAGTCACTTATTTTATTGCATTAATATTGATGGCCATAGGAGCATGGTATTCTTCGCACTATGGTATTGAAGAGTGAAATAGAGTAGAAAAGCTCGCTTGCGTTGTGCAGGCGAGCTTTTTTGTATTTAAACAAGTTCAGTGGATTATACGGGAGTATCCGTATTTGTGAATCCACTGTCATTAAATATCTAATTTTTCGATGATTTCACCATTCTGTTGTTTGATCTGGATTTTTCGAATCAGTTCTTCCCCCAAATACTTAGAGAATGCACTTAAATCAGGTGCGACTTCGAAGAGAATGCGGTGATTTTCTTCATCAGGTATGAACGAAGACTGATGATTTTTGGGGTTTGACCAAAAATTCCAATTCGTATCGGTTCGTTCGTAATAAACATAGTTGTTCTTTTTCGTAACGTAAATTCTTTTATTCGTCAGAGTCCGTTCATCTTGTGATTTTATAATAGTAGAAAATAATTTTAATCCCTCGAATTGCTTATATTCTCGAATTTTATCATTTGAAACGTTAAGTTTAATGACTTCATAATCCATAACCTTACCTCCAAAATGTTCAACTGTATGGAATGCTGTTACTTTTATTAAACCACTTTTTACGAGTGATGTCTATCTCTTTATGACTGTGAGAGAGTGCGTTTGACAGAGCAAGAAGAATTCTCATTGTTGAACAACCGAAATGTAACATATAAGTTACGTAACTTATATGTTATATTTTGCTTTTTTAGAAATACGTCTTTACAAGTTGGAGTTCTGCTTCGTTTAGTTCTCGGTATTCCCCAGGAGCCAGCGATTCATCTAACACAAACTCTCCAAAGCGAATGCGTTTAAGATACGTCACTTTCACACCGACGCACAGGAACATCTTCTTCACTTGATGGAATTTCCCTTCAGAAATGGTGACGGTCGCACGGCCCAAGTTGTCGCTACTTTCGATAATCGTAAGCATGCTAGGTTTACATTGATACCCACCGTGGAAGGTGACACCACGTTTGAAGGTTTCTACGGCATCATTGTCAAGTGGACCGTTGACTTCTACATAATATTCCTTCTCGATATGTTGGTCGGGGTTCAGCATGCGGTAACCCAGCGGACCATTATTGGTCACGAGCAGCAGTCCTTCGGTATCCCCGTCAAGTCGTCCGAGCGGGTAGAGGCCTTCAACGTTCTCATTTGCGAAGAGGTCGATAACCGTCGTATGTTCTTTATCGGTCGTAGCGGAGATAAGGCCTTGAGGTTTATTTAGCATATAGTACTTCTGGCTATCGTCATGAATCCGCGTCCCGTTCACCGTGATGACTTGCAGGGTTGCATCGACATTATTACTAACGTGAGTGGCCGGAATCCCGTCGATCAGAACCGCTTCGTTCTTGATGAGTTTCTTCATTTCTCGGCGGCTCAGCACCAGATGTTTCATTAATAAATGTTCGAGTCTCATAGGCCCTCCTTGCAGTCGTTTTCTCGATTATACAATTTTTTTCAAAAATCGAGTAGTTATTCGTTGACGTCTCTTTCATCCTGTGATAAATTATTAAACGTTGTCGCGCAAGATGTTAAAAAACATCGAATCATATTTCTTGCAAAGAAAATTAACGCGTGATATGATATCAAAGTTGTTGCAAAACAACGATTGACCTTTGAAAACTGAACAAAGAAGACGAACCAAATGTGTAGGGACTTCATTCAATTGAATGAAGAAACAACAATTTCTTATCTCTTAAAGAGATACAATAAGTCAGTAATTAAAATGAGCTTTCAAAGCTTATGAAAATTCAAATTTTCATGAGAGTTTGATCCTGGCTCAGGACGAACGCTGGCGGCGTGCCTAATACATGCAAGTCGAACGAGAGCGACCGGTGCTTGCACTGGTCAATCTAGTGGCGAACGGGTGAGTAACACGTGGGTAACCTGCCCATCAGAGGGGGATAACATCCGGAAACGGATGCTAAAACCGCATAGGTCTTCGAGCCGCATGGCTTGAAGAGGAAAAGAGGCGCAAGCTTCTGCTGATGGATGGACCCGCGGTGCATTAGCTAGTTGGTGAGGTAACGGCTCACCAAGGCCGTGATGCATAGCCGACCTGAGAGGGTGATCGGCCACATTGGGACTGAGACACGGCCCAAACTCCTACGGGAGGCAGCAGTAGGGAATCTTCCGCAATGGACGCAAGTCTGACGGAGCAACGCCGCGTGAGTGAAGAAGGTTTTCGGATCGTAAAACTCTGTTGTTAGAGAAGAACAAGTGCTAGAGTAACTGTTAGCGCCTTGACGGTATCTAACCAGAAAGCCACGGCTAACTACGTGCCAGCAGCCGCGGTAATACGTAGGTGGCAAGCGTTGTCCGGATTTATTGGGCGTAAAGCGAGCGCAGGCGGTTCCTTAAGTCTGATGTGAAAGCCCCCGGCTCAACCGGGGAGGGTCATTGGAAACTGGGGAACTTGAGTGCAGAAGAGGAGAGTGGAATTCCATGTGTAGCGGTGAAATGCGTAGATATATGGAGGAACACCAGTGGCGAAGGCGACTCTCTGGTCTGTAACTGACGCTGAGGCTCGAAAGCGTGGGTAGCAAACAGGATTAGATACCCTGGTAGTCCACGCCGTAAACGATGAGTGCTAAGTGTTGGAGGGTTTCCGCCCTTCAGTGCTGCAGTTAACGCATTAAGCACTCCGCCTGGGGAGTACGACCGCAAGGTTGAAACTCAAAGGAATTGACGGGGACCCGCACAAGCGGTGGAGCATGTGGTTTAATTCGAAGCAACGCGAAGAACCTTACCAAGTCTTGACATCCTTTGACCACTCTAGAGATAGAGCTTTCCCTTCGGGGACAAAGTGACAGGTGGTGCATGGTTGTCGTCAGCTCGTGTCGTGAGATGTTGGGTTAAGTCCCGCAACGAGCGCAACCCTTATTACTAGTTGCCAGCATTCGGTTGGGCACTCTAGTGAGACTGCCGGTGACAAACCGGAGGAAGGTGGGGATGACGTCAAATCATCATGCCCCTTATGACTTGGGCTACACACGTGCTACAATGGATGGTACAACGAGCAGCGAACTCGCGAGGGTAAGCGAATCTCTTAAAGCCATTCTCAGTTCGGATTGTAGGCTGCAACTCGCCTACATGAAGCCGGAATCGCTAGTAATCGCGGATCAGCACGCCGCGGTGAATACGTTCCCGGGTCTTGTACACACCGCCCGTCACACCACGAGAGTTTGTAACACCCAAAGTCGGTGAGGTAACCATTTGGAGCCAGCCGCCTAAGGTGGGATAGATGATTGGGGTGAAGTCGTAACAAGGTAGCCGTATCGGAAGGTGCGGCTGGATCACCTCCTTTCTAAGGATAAACCTCAGTGCCGTAAGGTATTGAAGGTAATACGGAACCCTACAGGGTTTAGACTTCTTTGTTTAGTTTTGAGAGGTTCATCTCTCAATTTTGTTCTTTGAAAACTGAATACTATATCACAACAAATAACCAATTAATTTACCGAGAGTTAGAGTAAGATCTAACGAAAAGAGTTTTTTAACAAAACGCAACGCTATGCGACATTTAACCAACGGTTAAGTGAATAAGGGCGCACGGTGGATGCCTTGGTACTAGGAGCCGAAGAAGGACGGAACTAACACCGATATGCTTTGGGGAGCTGTAAGTAAGCTAAGATCCAAAGATTTCCGAATGGGGGAACCCAGCACCTTTCATAGGGTGTTACCAATGAGTGAATACATAGCTCATTAGGAGGTACACGCAGGGAACTGAAACATCTCATTACCTGCAGGAAGAGAAAGAAAAATCGATTCCCTGAGTAGCGGCGAGCGAAACGGGAGGAGCCCAAACCAACGAGCTTGCTTGTTGGGGTTGTAGGACTAGAACGTGAGAAGACATCAAGATAGCAGAAGTGGTCTGGAAAGGCCCATCACAGAAGGTGACAATCCTGTACGCGACATCTTGACGAACTCTACTAGCATCCTGAGTACGGCGGGACACGAGGAATCCCGTCGGAATCCGCCAGGACCATCTGGCAAGGCTAAATACTACCTAGTGACCGATAGTGAACCAGTACCGTGAGGGAAAGGTGAAAAGAACCCCGGGAGGGGAGTGAAAGAGTACCTGAAACCGTGTGCTTACAAGTAGTCAGAGCCCGTTAATGGGTGATGGCGTGCCTTTTGTAGAATGAACCGGCGAGTTACGTTTACATGCGAGGTTAAGATGAAGAGTCGGAGCCGTAGCGAAAGCGAGTCTGAATAGGGCGCATGAAGTATGTGGACGTAGACCCGAAACCAAGTGATCTACCCATGTCCAGGTTGAAGGTGCGGTAAAACGCACTGGAGGACCGAACCAGGGCACGTTGAAAAGTGCTTGGATGAGGTGTGGGTAGCGGAGAAATTCCAATCGAACTTGGAGATAGCTGGTTCTCTCCGAAATAGCTTTAGGGCTAGCCTCGGAAGTGAGAATCGTGGAGGTAGAGCACTGTTTGGACTAGGGGCCCATCTCGGGTTACCGAATTCAGATAAACTCCGAATGCCATGTATTTATATCCGGGAGTCAGACTGCGAGTGATAAGATCCGTAGTCGAAAGGGAAACAGCCCAGACCACCAGCTAAGGTCCCAAAATATCTGTTAAGTGGAAAAGGATGTGGGGTTGCACAGACAACTAGGATGTTGGCTTAGAAGCAGCCATCATTCAAAGAGTGCGTAATAGCTCACTAGTCGAGTGACCCTGCGCCGAAAATGTAACGGGGCTAAACAGATTACCGAAGCTGTGGATTGGACCTTATGGTCCAGTGGTAGGAGAGCGTTCTAAGGGCGGTGAAGCATGATCGTAAGGACATGTGGAGCGCTTAGAAGTGAGAATGCCGGTATGAGTAGCGAAAGACGGGTGAGAATCCCGTCCACCGAATAACTAAGGTTTCCTGGGGAAGGCTCGTCCTCCCAGGGTTAGTCGGGACCTAAGGCGAGGCCGATAGGCGTAGTCGATGGACAACAGGTTGATATTCCTGTACTTCTATAAATCGTTTGAGCAATGGAGGGACGCAGGAGGCTAAGAAAAGCGTACGACTGGAAGTGTACGCCCAAGCAGTGAGTCGGCTGATGAGTCAAATGCTTATCACAGATGCGACAAGCTGTAACGGGGAGGGAAGTTTAGTACCGAAGTTTCTGATGTCACACTGCCGAGAAAAGCTTCTAGCAAGATTTATAGGACCCGTACCGCAAACCGACACAGGTAGTTGAGGAGAGAATCCTAAGGTGAGCGAGCGAACTCTCGTTAAGGAACTCGGCAAAATGACCCCGTAACTTCGGGAGAAGGGGTGCTGGTAGCAATACCAGCCGCAGTGAATAGGCCCAGGCGACTGTTTATCAAAAACACAGGTCTCTGCAAAATCGAAAGATGACGTATAGGGGCTGACGCCTGCCCGGTGCTGGAAGGTTAAGAGGAGAGGTTAGCGCAAGCGAAGCTTTGAATTGAAGCCCCAGTAAACGGCGGCCGTAACTATAACGGTCCTAAGGTAGCGAAATTCCTTGTCGGGTAAGTTCCGACCCGCACGAAAGGCGTAACGATCTGGGCACTGTCTCAACGAGAGACTCGGTGAAATTATAGTACCTGTGAAGATGCAGGTTACCCGCGACAGGACGGAAAGACCCCATGGAGCTTTACTGTAGTTTGATATTGAGTGTTTGTGTCACATGTACAGGATAGGTAGGAGCTGAAGAATCCGGGACGCCAGTTTCGGAGGAGGCAACGGTGGGATACTACCCTTGTGACATGACCACTCTAACCCGCACCCCTTACCGGGGTGGGAGACAGTGTCAGACGGGCAGTTTGACTGGGGCGGTCGCCTCCTAAAGTGTAACGGAGGCGCCCAAAGGTTCCCTCAGAATGGTTGGAAATCATTCGAAGAGTGTAAAGGCAGAAGGGAGCTTGACTGCGAGACCTACAAGTCGAGCAGGGACGAAAGTCGGGCTTAGTGATCCGGTGGTACCGTATGGAAGGGCCATCGCTCAACGGATAAAAGCTACCCTGGGGATAACAGGCTTATCTCCCCCAAGAGTTCACATCGACGGGGAGGTTTGGCACCTCGATGTCGGCTCATCGCATCCTGGGGCTGAAGTCGGTCCCAAGGGTTGGGCTGTTCGCCCATTAAAGCGGTACGCGAGCTGGGTTCAGAACGTCGTGAGACAGTTCGGTCCCTATCCGTCGCGGGCGTTGGAAATTTGAGAGGAGCTGTCCTTAGTACGAGAGGACCGGGATGGACACACCGCTGGTGTACCAGTTGTTCTGCCAAGAGCATCGCTGGGTAGCTATGTGTGGACGGGATAAACGCTGAAAGCATCTAAGCGTGAAGCCCCCCTCGAGATGAGATTTCCCATCACATTCAGTGAGTAAGACCCCTGAGAGAAGATCAGGTAGATAGGCTAGAAGTGGAAGTGCCGCGAGGCATGGAGCGGACTAGTACTAATCGGTCGAGGACTTAACCACGAGTTGTATAGCTGGTAGATTGATGGCGTTGGATATAGATTCAGTTTTGAAAGAACGAAAGTTTTTTCAGAAATAAAGTGTGGTGACGATGGCAAGAAGGATACACCTGTTCCCATCTCGAACACAGAAGTTAAGCTTCTTAGCGCCGATAGTAGTTGGGGGTTTCTCCCTGCGAGGGTAGGACGTTGCCACGCAAACTGTGTAAGCTGGGCCTTGTGCCCAGCTTATTTTGTAGAGATTTTTATGTTAAAGCCATTTTGTTTTATAGGAATTTTAAGAGGAAGTTTGCTATAATGAAACGGATGATAAAGGAGGAGGTAGAATGATGAAATGGATTAAAAGCACGATGATTATAGCGTTTCTATTCATTTTGACGGCTTGCGGGAAGAGTTTATCGACTGAAGCAGTGCAAGAACAAGTAGTCACTTCTGCTGACTCGATTGCAAATTATCATATTACCGTAAAGCAATCGGACTATAAAGAAGGGACGAAAACTCCTTCCGCCCAAACCATTGCCAGTGCGAGCGCTTGGAAAGATGGTACGGGATACGGTTCTAAAATCGATAAGACTTCCGGGAAAGTGACGAATCAACTCGAAGTGATTGCTGATGCGAATATTGGCTTTATTCGCTATTATCAAGATAAATGGGAACAAACCATTACAGCGACTTCCAGTTTACAAAATACGGTCGTATTTCCGTATACAAAACTGATTCAATTTACAAAAGAAATCCATCAACTCGTTCCTTGGACGAAGGGGTGGCAAAGTTATGAAAAATCCTATTCTGGAGACGATGAAACGATTCGTAAGGCATTAACGTCAGTGCTAGGAATTGCGACGAATGATACGTCGAAAGTGGAGTTGAAAATCAAGACCGATGCCGCTGGAAATCTTATCACAAATGTGGAGATTACAGTTGTCGATGAAGGCGAGCAAACCCGCAAAGAATATACGATTGCGTACTTACAATTCAATGAACAACAAAAGAAAGCTTTGCCTCAGTAAGGGCAGAGCTTTTTTCGTAAAATAAACCGGTATGACTACAAAAAAAGGCACTTTTTTGTTACAATAGAAAAGAACAAAATATTGCGAGAAATGAAGAACATTTTGTAGACATGCGAGAGGGAGAATGCTTGCATTCTCCCTTTTTTAGAACAAGAAACATGGAGGAAGAGTATGGGACGTGTAATATCCGTTGCCAATCAGAAAGGTGGAGTTGGGAAGACGACTTCAACTGTAAGTTTAGCGGCTGCGTTGGCGGTCAATGGCAAAAAAGTATTAATTATTGATAGTGACCCTCAGGGGAACGCAACGAGCGGTCTTGGCGTACAAAAAGGGGAACTTGAACAAGATGTATATGATGTTTTAGTCAACCAAGTACCGATGGCGGACGTGATTGTTCCGACGAGTCGTGAAAACTTGATGATTGCCCCTTCGACGATTCAGTTAGCAGGTGCAGAAATCGAGTTAACGAGTCAACCGCGTCGTGAGCAACGTTTGAAAGAGGCTGTGAAGAAGATTAAAGACGATTATGATTATATCTTTATCGACTGTCCTCCTTCACTGGGACATTTAACAATGAATGCTTTTACCGCTAGTGATACGGTATTAATTCCAGTGCAGTGCGAATATTATGCGTTGGAAGGGTTGTCGCAACTCATGAACACCATCACGATGGTTCGCAAGCATTTTAATCCTCATTTGAAGATTGAGGGCGTTCTCCTAACGATGTACGATGCGCGTACGAATTTAGGGAATGAAGTCAAAGAGGATGTGATTAAGTATTTCCGTGAGAAAGTCTATAAAACGATTATCCCTCGAAACGTCCGTCTGTCTGAAGCACCAAGTTACGGGCAAGCGATTGTGGACTATGACCCACGTTCTAGAGGAGCGGAAGTATACATGGAGTTAGCAAAGGAAGTGTTGGCACATGAGTAAAAATCAAAAAGGAAAAGGCCTTGGACGTGGAATCGACGCGTTGTTTATGAATGACTTAGATACCCTTGATGCCTTAGAACAAGTACAAGAAACCGAGCAAATTCAACAGATTGCTGTATCAGAAATTCGTCCAAATCCTTATCAGCCGCGTAAAGACTTTGATGAGGAAGGATTAGCAGAACTTGCGGAATCGATTCGCCAAAATGGAGTTTTCCAACCGATTATCGTTCGCAAATCTAAAATTAAAGGATATGAATTAGTTGCTGGGGAACGTCGTCTGCGCGCGTCTAAATTAGCTGAGAAAGAAACGATTCCAGCCATCGTACGTGACTACTCAGAAGAAACAATGATTCAAATCGCAGTGGTTGAAAACTTACAACGCGAAAACTTGAAGCCTTTAGATGAAGCGATGGCGTATCGTACATTAATGGATTCATTGAAATTAAAACAAGAAGAAGTAGCGAGCCGAGTAGGGAAGAGCCGTTCATACGTGGCGAATTTCTTACGATTACTAACCTTGCCAGCTGCAGTCCAAGAACTCGTACAAAATGGGTCTCTTTCAGCAGGGCATGCACGTACGCTTCTTGGATTAAAAGACCAAACGAAAATTGGGGCGGTGGCTAAAAAGGCCGTGAAAGAAAATCTAACGGTACGCGACTTAGAAACTTTAGTCCAATCCATCAATGAACCTGTTAAGAAAACAACGAAAAAAATCCAAAAACCGAAAAAATCCATGTATATCGTTGAATCAGAAGAACGTTTAATGGATAAATTCGGAACTAGCGTGCAAATCGTTGAAAAAGGCGAACGTGGTAAAATCGAAATCGAGTATCTTTCTCAAAAAGATTTAACCCGTATTTTAGAAGTATTAGAAATCGAATTAGACGATTAATAAAGGAGTCTTTATGAAAGCAGGAACAACGTATCAACTACACGATCATGTGGAAATGAAAAAACCGCATGCGTGCCAAACGAATTCCTGGGAAATCATCCGTATGGGAATGGACATTCGTATCAAGTGTGATCACTGTGGTCAAATGGTCCTAATGCCAAGGCGGGAATTCGAGAAGAAGATGAAAAAGGTGACGATTTCTGTTGCCGAAGAAAACAAATAAAGAAAGAGTGTGACAAATGGCCTTAACAGCTGGAATCGTCGGCTTACCAAACGTTGGAAAGTCAACATTATTTAATGCAATTACAAAAGCAGGGGTCGAAGCAGCGAACTATCCGTTTGCGACGATTGACCCAAACGTGGGAGTGGTAGAAGTGCCAGACCTTCGTTTACAAAAATTAACGGAATTAGTTAAACCTAAGAAGACTGTTCCGACGACCTTTGAATTTACAGATATCGCGGGGATCGTTAAAGGGGCAAGCCGTGGGGAAGGTCTTGGAAACAAATTCCTAAGCCACATCCGTCAAGTAGACGCGATTTGCCAAGTGGTTCGTTGTTTTGAAGACGAAAATATTACACACGTGGCTGGGAAAGTAGACCCAATCGCCGACATCGAAACAATCAACCTAGAGTTAGTGTTGGCCGACCTTGAATCAGTGGACAAACGTATTGCTCGTGTGGCAAAAATTGCGAAAACAAAAGATAAAGACGCGGTTGCAGAACTTGCTGTCTTAGAAAAAATCAAACCGGTGTTAGAAGAAGGTCAATTAGCGCGTACGATTGAATTCACAGATGAAGAACTTCCAATCGTGAAAGGCTTATTCCTTTTAACAACGAAACCAATGCTGTACATCGCAAACATCTCCGAAGATGACGTGATGGAAGGTGGCCATAATCAATACGTGCAATTAGTGGAAGATTATGCTGCCAAAGAAGATGCAGAAGTCGTTGTTATCTGTGCGAAAATTGAAGAAGAAGTGGCAGAACTTGAGGAAGAAGAAAAACAAGCCTTCTTAGAAGAGATGGGAATTGAAGTTTCTGGATTAGACATCTTAATCCAAAAAGCGTATCACTTATTAGGCTTGGCGACTTACTTTACAGCTGGGGAACAAGAAGTACGTGCGTGGACATTCCGCCGTGGCATGAAAGCTCCGCAATGTGCGGGAATCATCCACTCCGATTTCGAACGTGGATTCATCCGTGCCGAAACGGTTGCGTATGCAGACTTACTTGAATACGGTAGTATGACAGCTGCAAAAGAGAACGGAAAAGTTCGTCAAGAAGGTAAAGAATATGTCGTGCAAGACGGCGACGTAATGCTCTTTAGATTTAATGTGTAAGGATAACGGAGGATTGTAGTATGTCAGAACAAAACGTACAAGAAGTAGTGTCAGTAGACGCTCAAAAAGCAAAATTAACAAGTAAAAATGAACAATATATCTATCAATTAGAACGCGCATTAAAAGAAGCAGGATTTGAAGGGGCACAAATCGAGAAAGAATTAGCCCTTATGCTTCCTCAAATCATCGAACATCAAAAATCAGGGGTGACTGCACGTCAACTATTCGGAACGGTAACAGAACGCGTGCATGCGATTGTTGAAGGACCTGCTAAAGATCCAGATGCAAAATCTCCAGATTGGCAAATCGCTTTAGATGGTGGTTTATTAGTAGGCGGATTATTCGCTCTTGTTACAGGGGTGATGTTGATGTTAAATCCAGACTCAGGGTCACAACCAATGGGATTATTAACATTAATCATCAACTT
Source organism: Granulicatella adiacens ATCC 49175 (assembly GCF_025150565.1). Taxonomy (NCBI): domain Bacteria; kingdom Bacillati; phylum Bacillota; class Bacilli; order Lactobacillales; family Carnobacteriaceae; genus Granulicatella; species Granulicatella adiacens. The sequence goes on from NZ_CP102283.1 coordinate 134,123, forward strand.
CATCGCAGGCGCTTTTGTAATGTTAGCTATTTCGAAAAATGCTCCTAAATTTGACAATCCAAAAGGTCAACGTGGATACATTCGTTACTTAGTAGTAAGTACAGTGGCGATGGTCGCTTGGTTACTCTTAGTCGTAGCCAGCCAATCCTTCATTCCAAATGCCATCAATCTTGTAATGAGTTATGAATGGTACTTACTCATTGGAGCGGCAGCATTAGCGGCTAAATTCTATTTGAAGAAAAAATTGAATATTGTTGGATCAGTAATGTAAGAGAGTACAAACAAGTGTGAGATGATGGCGAAGTTCCTTCGTGGACAATCCCGCAGTGATTTCACACTTTTTTTGACAGTTTAGAGGTGAAAACATGAATCGAAAAATACGTTACATCATTACGTTTTTATTAGGATTAGTGGCCTTTTTTGGATTTAGCTCGAGTGTCGATGCTCGTAGCTTAAAAGTAGACAAGTACGATATCACTGTGAATATTTTAGAAAACGGCGATGTTCAGTTTCAAGAAAAAATTACGTTTCAGGCAGATGGTTCTTATAATGGAGTGTTCTATAACTTAGACTACTCAGGGTTTAGAGAACCAACGGATGTCACTGCCTTTTTGGAGACGGGTTCTGGAGCGGTAGAAATGCCTCAAAATTCGACAGGAACGAGTGGTACCTATCAGCTTACTCATGAAGGGGATAAATTAAAATTTAAAGTCTTCACACCGTTTTCGAATTCGAGAAGAACCATTACCTTCCAATATACGATTCCAAAATTAATTACTAATTATGAGGATACAGCGGAATTAAACCGTAAAGTCGTTGGTACACAGTGGGAAATCGACCAAGAAAACATCACCGTCAAGGTTAACCTTCCAGGAAATGCGTCTAAAGAAACGCTTCGTGCCTGGGGACATGGGGCTGGCCAAAACGGGAATGTAAAAATTGCCGATGATTACAAGTCGGTGACCTTCACAGCTCCTTCTAATAAGAGTGGGGATTTCGTTGAAGTGCATATGATTTTCCCACAAACATTGACTCCAGGAAATACCAATGTAGTGAATCGAAAAGCCTTTGATGATATTGTGGCGCAAGAAGAAAAATTGGTGCAACAAGAAGAAGGTATGAAGACGCTAGGGTCCATCGGTGTGTATATAGGGTGGATTCTGATGGTTGTGAACTTAATCTTTGCATGGGTTAAAGGCTTTATTGCTAACCGTAAGAGACTGCAAAAAGTTCCTCACGTTCCAGATCATCTCTTTGAAATTCCTGAAGATATTACTCCGGCTATTATGAACAAAGCGATTTATGGCAAGAGTACAATGAAAGATTTAAGTGCAACGGTCATGGATTTAGTCCGCAAGAAGATTTTAACCTTGTCGGAAACACAACCACATGAAATTAAACTCGTTGGAGATGTATCGAAACTTCTTCGTCACGAGAAATTAGCAGTGAAATTGCTCTTTGAAGACGTGGGTGGCGGAGATGATACCATCTACCTAAAAGATATTAAAGAATACGCTGAAGATCATCCGAAAGCGTATTATAATGCAGCCACTAGTTGGTTGAATGCGGTCGATACGGCTGCAGAAAAACATCGTGTGGACCGTTTTACAAAAGGAGAACCAGAAGCGAGAAACTATTTTGCAGGTTGTTTTGTATTCCTACTTGTCGCAGCCACTTTCGGGTTGAGCCTTTTAAGTAAGAACCCAGTATTAGCTGCCCTTACGTTTATCTTTGCCCTTGTTTTCATTCCTCTGACATTAATCGGAGGTGGAGCAGCAGCGAAGAGACGTACGCTTGAAGGAGAGTATCGTTACCGTCAATGGCAAGCCTTTAAACAAATGCTGAAAGATCTCTCTCCAATGAAGAGAATTGAAGATTTACCAAGTATTCAACTGTGGGATCACTTCTTAGTTTATGCCATTTCTTTAGGCGTAGCGGAACACGTGATTAAAGTGTTGAAGAAATTAATACCAGACCAACTACCAGACAGTGTGTTCTATTCAAGTCAAACAGGAACGATTTATTATCCTATTGAGGACTTTAATAGTGCCTTCTCAAGCTCATACAACAGTTCTAGCTCTTATGTGAATGGAGGTAGCAACTCTGGTGGGTTCGGCGGAGGATTCTCTGGCGGATCGAGCGGCGGTAGTGGTGGAGGATCCGGCGGTGGCGGATTCTAACGAAGGAGAATTTATGTTAAACGAAATGATGCACAGACCTGTTGTCAAACCGGAACTGGTCGAGTACATGCGCACTAGTCAACGCCGTTTTCCGGGGGGCTTAGGCGAATTAGAAAATACGGCTAATGAATTAGGAATTCCCATTATTCCTCATGAAACAGCTGTTTTCCTAGATTTTATAGTTGGACTTTTCCAACCAAAGAATATTTTAGAAATTGGGACAGCCGTTGGATTCTCAGCGAGTTTAATGGCAACAGCTTCACCACAAGCAAAAGTCACGACCATTGACCGCTATGAGTTAATGTATAGCCGTGCCAAAGCAAACTTTGAGAAATTAGGTTTAGCCGACCGAATCACCCAATTGGAAGGCGATGCGGCTGATATTTTACCGACGCTTGAACAAGGAAAATATGACTTTCTCTTTATGGATAGTGCCAAAGCAAAATATATTGAGTTCTTCCCATATTGCATGGACGTGCTAGAAGTTGGCGGCGTGCTAGTGGTGGATGATATTTTCCAAGGAGGAACGATTTTAGAGGATGTGATGGATCGTCCAAGACGTGTGCGCAAAATTCATCGCCGTCTCAACATGTTCCTTGATTTAGTGCAAAGCGATCCAACCTTAAAATCAACCTTACTTCCTTTAGGGGATGGGATTATTATGATTCAAAAAATGGAAGAAAAAGATTTTAAATATATTTTAGAAGACTTGTAAATTAATCATGGAAATATAACTTGAAAAGTTTTACAATAAGTAAGAATGACAAAGAAAGGAAGTTTTACAATGACAGATAAAGTGCGTGTACGTTATGCACCAAGTCCAACGGGGCACTTGCACATCGGGAATGCTCGTACAGCCCTATTTAACTATTTATTCGCGAGACATTATGGTGGAGAGTTCATCATCCGTATCGAGGATACTGACCGCAAGAGAAATCTTGAACACGGAGAAGAAAGCCAATTAGAAAACTTAACTTGGCTTGGAATGGATTGGGATGAAGGTCCAGACAAACCTGGTAAATACGGTCCTTACCGTCAATCAGAACGTGAACATATTTATAATCCACTCATCGAGCAATTAATTGCTGAAGACAAAGCGTATAAATGCTATATGACAGAGGAAGAATTGGAAGCAGAACGTGAAGCGCAACGTGCTCGTGGCGAAATGCCTCACTACAGCGGGCAACACGCTCACTTAACACAAGAGCAACGTGACGCTTTTGAAGCAGAAGGACGCACTCCTGTTGTTCGTTTCCGCGTTCCAAAGACTGGAACGTATGCTTTTGACGATATCGTTAAAGGCGAAATCTCATTCGAGTCTACAAGCGTCGGTGGAGACTTCGTTATCTTAAAACGTGACGGAATGCCAACATACAACTTCGCAGTAGCAGTGGATGACCACTTTATGGAAATCACTCACGTTTTACGTGGAGATGACCATATTGCCAACACTCCAAAACAATTAATGATTTACGAAGCATTCGGTTGGGAACCACCACGTTTTGGACATATGACATTAATCATTAATACAGAAACAGGTAAGAAATTATCGAAACGTGATGAATCAATTCTACAATTCATCGAACAATATAAAGACTTAGGGTACTTGCCAGAAGCGATGTTCAACTTTATCGCGCTTCTAGGATGGTCTCCTCAAGGTGAACATGAAATCTTCAGCCGTGAAGAATTCATCGAAATCTTCGACGAAAAACGTCTTGGTAAATCACCAGCAGCCTTCGATCCGAAGAAATTAGAATGGATTAACAACACATACGTGAAGAAAACTCCATTAGAAGAAGTGGCTGAAATGGCGATTGCTCAATTGAAAAAAGCGGGAATCGTAGCGGAAAAAGTTTCTCCTGAAGAACATGCATGGTTAGTGAAATTAGTGGCTCTGTACCACGACCAAATGAGCTACATGAATGAAATCGTTGCTTTATCAACATTATTCTTCAGAAAAGATTTCGAAGTGGAAAATGACGAAGCGAAAGAAGTGCTTCAAGGTGAAACTGTTCCAACAGTATTGAATGCTTTTATGTCTAAATTAGAAGCGATGGAAACATTCGATGAGCCGAGTATTTTGGCAGCCATTAAAGAGGTTCAAAAGGAAACTGGCGTGAAGGGTAAAAACTTGTTTATGCCAATTCGTGTGGCAACGAGCGGACAAACACACGGGCCGGCTATCGGTAAGACGATTGAGTTGCTTGGAAGAGAACGCAGCATTGCACATATCCAAGCTGCACTTGCTCTTATTAAATAAAAGCTGACAGAAAGGGTTAACGCAAACTGCGTTAACTCTTTTTATTTAAAAAAATGGGCCTTTGGCCCGATATTCTCCAAAATCTTCGGATATCTTCATAATAGCGGTAATGGGGTACCGGTTCGAGCCTATGGTCTCTCACCTTTAAAGCCTCAAAAAGGGAGTAAGGAATAAATTCCTAACTCCCTTTAATTCGCATTTAATACGATTCCCCATTACTGCTATTATAGAATCCGAGATTTTTCCGAATATCAGTCCGAAGGGTGAAAGAATAAATAAAAAGGTTAATCCTTTCTTGAATAAGAGAGTGCAACGGGAGTGTGCATGCTACGTTCTCTGGCGCCGGGAAGAGGAGGATATGAAGTGTGTGCTAGTAATGGACGCAGATAGGGAAAATGCTGGGGCGGAAAAAGGGCAAAGAAAAAACGGATGAGGGTTCATCCGTTTTGTTGTATTTTGTGACAGAAGAAGGTGAGTGAGAGTAGGTCTGCGCTGCCTCCAGGGCTCAAGTTGCGATCGATAAGGACATTGTCGTAGTCTTCTAATTTGGAGACAAGCTCTTCTTCTGAGATCGTTTGGGCTTCGTCAAAGAGGAGTTTGGCCTCTTGTTGGACTTGTTTATACGCTTCGATTCCGCCTCGGTGAATGAGGTTTCCGTCTTCTACGAATGTCATGAGGTAGAGGAGCAGGAGTAAGTCACGGTGACGAGGAGTATGCGTGTTCAGTGTGTTGTAATAGTCGAGGGCTTTTGCAAGGCTTGGATAGCCTGTTGCTGCTTCGCCTCGAATGCCTGTGATGCCGTGTTCGACATAAAGTTTCTCCCCGTAAGAGAGGTTTTCTTTTTGGTCGAGATTGGCAAAATCCACTTCAATGAGATGGCGCGTCATGAGATGGCAGTAGTGCAAAGCTTCTGGAATGTTGCCTTTTGTATGAGCGGTGGCACCTAAAACCAGGGCAAAGGAGAAGTTGGCTCCTTTATGGGTGTTGATATGGTTTGTGGCAGCCATCATCGCGTCTTCGGCTTGTTTTCCAAGAGCGCGGAGCTCGTTAAATAAGTCGAGTGGAGTGCCGTTGTGGCGGCTTCCTGCTTCGGCGTAGGCGAGTAAAAAAGGACGGAGCGCTTCGATACTTTTGTAGAAGGTGTCCTTTGTCATGTCCTTATGAGCGCCGGTGGAAATTGGATCGACGAGCCCTGGTTTTGGCGCGAGATTCACTTCTTGAAGAAGGGCGTCCGTTGCCGATTGTGCTAAAAACTCAGGATTAATCAATGTGTAATGTCTCCATTTGTTTTAGGATAAATTTCAATGAACGGTCTAAGTGCTCATGTGTAATGAGTGTGATTTGTTCCACATCTTTGTTAAGCATTCCGCGATAGATGAGTTTGTGTTCGTTCAGCGCTTTTGTGCGGCGTTCGGATGAACGAATCGATAAGTCACGGAAGTATATCACGTAAGTACGGAGTTCGTTAACGATTTCTTTTAGACGAGTCATTTGACATTTTTCGTAAATGAAGTCATTAAAGGTTGTGAAGTTAGCGAGTACTTCATCTACTTTATCTTCAGCATTTAGTTTATCGCACTCTTCTAAGATGGCTGCGAGCTCTTCGAAATCTTTCTTCGTCATGAGCTTCATAGCATTAATGGTTGCTAAGGTGTCGAGGGACTTTCTAATTTCAAAGATTTCATGGGCGTCTTTGATAGAAATTCCTTTTACAATAACGCCAATTTTAGGAATGTGTTCTACTAACAATTCTTTCGTTAATTCATTTAAGGCGTATCGAATAGGAGTTCTGCTGATATTTAACTCAGTCGAAAACTCTTTTTCGTTAATTCTTGTGCCGGCAGGAATCTCCCCTAAAATAATCGTTTTACGAAATGCTTCGTAAAGTGAAATTTTGAGAGGTTTATTTTGAGTAATGTCTAAATTCTTTTTAACTGCTTGAATGACTGCTGACATAATAGCCTCCTTGAATTTGTTCTATGCATCAGAAATAGTATAAACGAAAAGAATGAAAAATGCACAAAAAAGACTTGTTAGGCTGGGCCTGAACAAGTCTTTTTCACAAATTCGTTTTGAATTATTGTGCGATATATAATGGCATGTGACCCATTAATACGATTGTTACAACGAAGATTACGAAGATAACAGCTGCGTATTTAGCTGATTCTTTTTGCCATTCACCCATGTCTAATCCTGTTAGACGTAATAGTAAGTAGATGAACGCTACTAATGGGCTTAATAAGTGGAATGCTTGACCCATTAATGAAGCTAATGCCATTTGCATATCAGTGAATCCGTATTGACGTCCAACTTCAGCGAATGGAATTAATACTCCATAGTAGAATCCGTCGTTTGTTAAGAAGAATGTACCAGGTACTGAGATAATCGCGATGATTAATGACCAGAAGCCTGCTAATTCTTTAGGGATTACACGAACGATACTTTCAGTTAAAGCAGTTGCCATTCCAGTTCCTTGGAATAATCCCATGAATACTCCGGCAGCAAATACTAGTAATACTACTTGTACAGCGTCCCCAGCGTTGTCCCCAATACGTTTAGATTGAGCTTTTAAGTCTGGATAGTTGATCATTAAGGCTAAACCTGTACCAACTAAGAATAATACAACTGGTTTCACTTCGATTGCATCGATGAATGAACCTGCAACTAACCAACCGATTAATACGATTGTCATGATTGCGTTGATTAAGAAGTTTTGTGGACGACGTTTTTCTAATACTTCAGGATCAGAAATAGTTGTTAATTCGTCTAATTCAGCATCTGTTAATTCTTGAATTCCTAAACGAGCACGTTCTTTTTTACCCATTGAGCGAGCTACAACGAAGATTACGTAAAGTGCTGAAAGAACCATCCCTGGTGCTAAGTAACCTAGGATATCTGCTTCTACACCAAGAACTGACATTGCACGAGCAGTAGGTCCGCCCCATGGTAATAAGTTCATGATTGTGTTTTGTAAGATAACAAGAACCCCTAAGTTCATTAATTTCATGTCTAATTTTTTGTAAATTGGCACGAAAGCTGAGCAGCAGATTAATGTAGTTGTAGTTCCGTCACCGTTTAATGATACGGCAGCAGCTACGATAGAAGTAGCCATCAATACTTTCATTGGATCGCCTTTAGCGAAGCGAATCATTTTGTTAGTAATTGGATCGAATAATCCAGCGTCTAACATTGTAGAGAAGTAAAGGATCGCGAATAGAAGCATAACCCCTGTTTCAGCAGTTCCTTTCATCGCTGTTAATTTATCTTTTGAGTTATTTCCGAATAACCCTTGGCGAATTAATGTACCGATGTTAACGTCTTGTACTTGACCTGTAGCAACTAAAATAATTGCGAAAATTAATGGAATTAATACTAAAGCTGTGAATGGTGACATTTTTTTCTTCATGATAATGTACATGAAAATAGCCATCATTACATAAGCTGCAACTGTGATAACCATCATATCTTCCTTTCTTTTTTGAAAAAATTTTTATAATAGCAGGAGAAACATTCAGTCGCTAAAACCTGAAGGGCTCTCCACGAAGTCACCTCAAAAATGAATTCGTTTACTTATAGCGATATCTTAAACAATATTTAATAAAAAAGATAGTGTTTTCATATCGAAAAACAATAAAAAAACAGTTTGATGTGACAAATTGAACATAATGCTTATATCCTATTTATAATAAAACACCAAAAGAACAGGAAAAGCCCCATTTTATATTTCTGGAATGATAGTGTTTTCTGTATAATAATTCTATGCAGATTATGTTGGGAAGGGAGTGAAGGAATGGGAATTCTCCAACGATTATTTGGCAAAAAGAGTTCTGAAGCAACGGAACACGCATCAACGCAGCCTGCATCCCCTCAATCGGAATGGGAAAAATTAGAAGCTTTTGTACCGGTAGAAGCAGAAGAAGCTAAGCACGTCTCAATTATTGCGGCAGCGATTGCGGCCTCAGATTACCCAGAAAGCCAATTTGTGGGTAAACGCGTCCTTAAACGCAACCCAGAAACCAAGATTATCTCGGTTATCGCTTCGGCAATTGCTGCAGGCGAATCAAATGATAGTCAGTGGGCTGTTAAAGAAATCTACCAAAAACGTAAATCATAATTTATTTTAGGAGGAATGTTACGAAATGTTACGTAAATTCAAAATCAAAGTAGACGGTCAAGAGTACCAAGTAGAAATGGAAGAAATCGGCGCAGTGGCTCCTGTAGCTCCTGTAGCACCAGCAGCCCCAGCGGCTCCAGCAGCACCTGCAGTAGAAGCAGCACCTGCTCCAGCAGCTCCTGTAGCATCAACACCAGCAGGCGCAGACGCAATGCCATCTCCAATGCCAGGAAATATCTTACGTGTACTTGTAAACGTAGGGGATACAGTTACTGAAAACCAACCATTAATGATTTTAGAAGCGATGAAAATGGAAAACGAAATCGTTGCAGCTAAAGCAGGGGTTGTAGCAGGAATTCACGTTAAAGAAGGTCAAGTGGTAAACCCAGGAGACGCTTTAATTACAATTAACTAATTATATTGAAATTCAAGGAGTGAAACAGTGGAAACATTAGTTCAAAATGTAATGTCTATTACGGGCGGCCAAATCTTCATGATGCTTGTCGGTGCCCTATTAATGTACTTAGGGATTAAAAAAGAGTACGAACCAACATTATTAGTACCAATGGGATTAGGTACAATCTTAGTAAACTTCCCAGGGACTGGGGTTCTTGACCAAGTCGTTGGTGGACAACAACAACATGGGGTCCTACAGATCTTATTCGAAATCGGTATCGAAACTGAATTATTCCCATTATTAATCTTCATCGGTATCGGTGCGATGATTGACTTCGGGCCATTATTACAAAACCCATTCATGTTATTATTCGGTGCAGCAGCACAATTTGGTATTTTCTTTGTCGTTGTTGTAGCTGTATTATTTGGATTCGATATTCGTGAAGCTGCTTCAATCGGTATTATCGGTGCGGCAGACGGTCCTACTTCTATCTTCGTAGCGAACCAATTAGCACCACAATTACTTGGAGCGATTACGGTTGCGGCCTACTCATACATGGCACTTGTTCCAATCATCCAACCGATCGCAATCAAGATGGTTACTACTAAAGCAGAACGTCGTATTCGTATGACTTACCATGCTTCAGGCGTATCTAAATTAACGAAAATCTTGTTCCCAATCATTATCACAATTGTGGCAGGTTTCATTGCCCCAATTTCATTACCACTTGTTGGTTTCTTAATGTTCGGTAACTTATTACGCGAATGTGGCGTTTTAGATAACTTATCTCAAGCCGCTCAAAACGAATTAGTAAACATTGTTTCTATTTTATTAGGGATTACGATCTCAGTTAAAATGCAAGCTGATTTATTCTTAAATGTTCAAACATTAATGATCATCTTGTTCGGTTTAGTAGCCTTCATCATGGACTCAATCGGTGGTGTTGTGTTTGCTAAAATCTTGAACTTATTCCGTAGAGAAAAGATCAACCCAATGATCGGAGCTGCAGGTATTTCTGCATTCCCAATGTCAAGTCGTGTTATCCAAAAAATGGCGACAGACGAAGATCCTCAAAACTTCATCTTAATGTACGCTGTTGGAGCTAACGTTTCTGGACAAATCGCTTCTGTTATTGCCGGTGGATTATTATTATCATTCTTCATGTAATAATATAGAAGGAAAAGGAGGAAAACGATGAATTTCAACGCAGAACATTTAACACAAGCTTTTGAATTAATGGCTTTAGGGATGGGTGGAGTTTTCCTAGTATTAGGAATTCTATATGCCGTTTCTGCATTACTTTTAAAAGCATTCCCGCCAAAATAAGGAGGCCGTTCCATGGAAAATTTCATTCTCAAACGATTATGGCTTGATCGCGATAAAAAAGCACGCCAAGATTGGGAATGGTTAATGGATCAGGCTAACCTTGGCAAGACGGAACAAGTCGATTACACAGTTGCAATTTATCATCACTCTGGTGACATTGCAGCGACGGGTTCTTTAGACCGCAACATTTTGAAATGTTTAGTGGTTTGTAAAAAATATCAATCAGAAAATCTGTTAACGCATCTTGTGATGGCCCTTCTAGATGAATTAAGAGAACGTTTGTACACAAACAGTTTTGTCTATACAAAACCAAAGAACATTATCTTCTTTAAATCTTTAGGGTACCGCGTGATTGCCGAAACAGAAAATCTTGCCTTTTTAGAACAAGGCATCCCTTCCTTTAGTGATTATTTAAAATTACTAAAAGAACATTTCGTAGAAGGAAGTAGCAATAGTGCCATTGTCATGAATGCCAATCCTTTTACGCTGGGACATCAATATTTGGTAGAAACGGCTGCTCGTCAGTCGAGTCACCTCTACGTATTCGTTGTTTCTGAGGATCGTTCGTTCTTTCATACGAATGACCGAATGGAAATGGTTAAACGTGGTGTGAGTCATTTGCCAAACGTAACGGTGCTTCCAACCAGAGACTACATGGTCTCAAGTGCGACTTTCCCATCCTACTTCTTGAAAGAGAAGGCGGATTTGGAAGTGGCAAAAGTTCAAGCAACATTGGATGCAACACTCTTCTTAGAAAACATTGTTCCAACGTTACAATTGACCAAACGTTTTGTGGGTCAAGAACCACTCTCCCCAGTTACCTCCGTTTATAATGACGCGCTAAGAGATGCTTTTGGGAGCGACTTAGAATTAGTCATTATAGATAGACTTTCTGTTCGAGAGGAAGTGGTGAGTGCGACGCGGGTGCGCGCTGCCATTCAAGATAAAAACGTAGACGAGTTAAAACAGCTCGTTCCAGCAACTACGTATCATTATTTAGAAGAAAAACATTTCATTGGTTAAAATCCAAAAGAAAAGGTGGAAACAATAATGGAAATTAAAAAAAGTGCAGTAGTCGGCACTTTGGAATCAAGTGACATTATGATTACTTTAAATCCAAGTACCGCTGGTCGAATCGACATTCAATTAGAAAGTAGTGTCGAAAAACAATTCGGAAATCAAATCCGTCGTGTTATCGAAGATACTTTATCAAAATTAGGAATTACTTCAGTAGAAGTAGTTGCTGTAGATAAAGGTGCTTTAGATTGCACAATTCAAGCTCGTACAGTGACAGCTGTTCACCGTGCATCAGAAGTTGAAAACTACGACTGGAAGGAGATTGACTCATGGAACGCTTAAGAAGAACAATGATGTTCGTACCTGGTGCTAACGCAGCAATGTTGCGTGATGCTCCACTTTACGGCGCAGACTCAATTATGTTTGACTTAGAAGATGCTGTATCTTTAAAAGAAAAAGACTCAGCTCGTGTATTAGTACACTTCGCATTAAAAACTTTTGACTACAGCAATGTAGAAACAGTTGTACGTATCAACGGTTTAGATACAACAGGTGCTTTAGATATTGAAGCAGTTGTACTAGCTGGTGTAAATGTTGTTCGTTTACCAAAAACTGAAACAGCGCAAGATATCGTAGACGTAGATGAAATCATCACTCGCGTTGAACGTGAAAACAACATCCCAGTAGGCCGCACTAAAATGATGGCTGCGATTGAATCTGCTGAAGGTGTGTTAAACGCTCGCGAAATCGCTAAAGCAAGTGACCGTTTAATCGGGATCGCTTTAGGTGCTGAAGACTACGTAACAAACATGAAAACTCGTCGTTACCCTGATGGACAAGAGTTATTCTTCGCTCGTAGCATGATCTTACACGCTGCTCGTGCTGCAGGAATCGCTGCTATCGATACTGTTTACTCTAACGTAGACAACATGGATGGATTCCGTGAAGAAGTAGAACGCATCAAACAATTAGGTTTCGATGGAAAATCTGTTATTAACCCTCGTCAAATTCCTGTGGCTAATGCAGTATATGCACCAACAGAAAAAGAAATTCAAAACGCTAAAGAAGTTATCTGGGGAATTCGTGAAGCTGAAGCAAAAGGTTCAGGTGTTATCTCAGTTAACGGTAAAATGGTCGACAAACCAATCGTTGAACGTGCTGAGCGCGTAATCGCATTGGCGAAAGCGGCTGGATTGATTAGCGAGGAGGAAATTTAAGATGGTATTAAATAAAGCTGGACGTGACATTCCACAAGAATATGCAGATCAATATGGGGTATACGAAGGTGAGTTAGCTCGCATTAAACCTTATGAAGCAGCTAGCCGTAAAATTAAACCTGTTGAACCTCGTCAAGAAAAATTATTAGGTAGCATTCGTGAAGCTATTGAAAAAACTGGCTTAAAAGATGGCATGACAATCTCATTCCACCACCACTTCCGTGAAGGAGACTATGTGATTAACATGGTTATGGAAGAAATTGCAAAAATGGGAATTAAAAACCTATCAATCGCGCCTTCTTCAATCGCAAACGTACACGAACCATTAATCGAACACATCAAAAACGGTGTTGTAACAAACATTACTTCATCAGGTTTACGTGATAAATTAGGGGCAGCCATCTCTAGCGGGATCATGGAAAACCCAGTTGTGATTCGTTCACACGGTGGACGTGCTCGTGCAATCACTGCAGGAGACATCCACATCGACGTTGCCTTCATCGGAGCTCCAAGTTCTGACGAGTACGGTAACATCAACGGTACAAAAGGGAAAGCAACTTGCGGTTCTTTAGGATACGCAATGATCGACGCTAAATACGCTGATCAAGTAGTTGCCATTACTGATAGCCTTGTACCATATCCAAACACTCCAATCAGCATTCCACAAACAGACGTGGACTACGTGGTTGTCGTTGATGAAATCGGGGATCCTAAAGGGATTGCTAAAGGGGCAACTCGTTTCACTAAAAACCCTAAAGAATTATTAATCGCAGAATACGCTGCTAAAGTAATCACTGGTTCTCCATATTACAAAGAAGGATTCTCATTCCAAACTGGTACAGGTGGAGCTTCTCTTGCTGCAACTCGTTTCATCCGTGAAGCGATGATTAAAGACGGCATCAAAGCAAGTTTTGTACTTGGGGGGATTACAAACTCAATGTGCGAATTGTTAGAAGAAGGTTTAGTTGAGAAAGTCATCGACGTTCAAGACTTCGACCACCCATCAGCAATTTCACTTGCAAACAACGCAAACCACTATGAAATCGACGCAAGCATGTACGCAAACCCATTATCTAAAGGTTCAGTAATCAACCGTTTAGACGTTGCCATCCTTTCTGCTTTAGAAGTAGATACAGACTTCAACGTAAACGTAATGACAGGTTCTGACGGTGTTATCCGTGGAGCTTCAGGTGGTCACTGTGATACAGCTTTTGCTTCAAAAATGTCAATGGTTATCAGCCCATTAGTACGTGGACGCATCCCTACATTCGTAGAATCAGTAAATACTGTGATTACTCCTGGTACAAGTGTGGACGTGGTTGTTACTGAAGTTGGTATTGCCATCAACCCTAACCGTCAAGACTTAATTGAACACTTCAAAGGTTTAGATGTACCTCAATACACAATCAAAGAATTACAAGAAAAAGCATACAGCATCGTTGGAAACCCAGAACCAATTCAATATGGTGACAAAGTGGTTGCGGTCATCGAATACCGTGATGGAAGCATCATCGACGTTGTTCGCAATGTTTAATTCCTTGTTTGACGGGGCACCGGTAGACATCATGCAAATGCTTGATGCCAGAGAAAGACGTGCTCATACCCAACAACAATTACTAGAACAATTTAATCCGTGTGTATTGGTGTCTATTACACTCAATATTCCAGGTCCTGTTAAAAATTCAGAGGCGATTACAACCGTCTTCGCCTCTGTGATTTCTGAATTGGACGCCACATTAGCGTCTTTTGAGAGACTTCATCAAGAAGATTTCTCACTTTCAACAGGACTGGAATATTACCGTGTATTCAGTGGCGACGCTCTTGAAGTAAAGCGTGTCGTTGCTCAGTTTGAAGAAGGACACCCGCTCGGACGATTACTGGATATCGATGTCGTGGAAATGGCCGGAGAGACACCAACTCCAATTTCCAGAACAGCCCTTGGAATGCCTCCAAGACGTTGTTTTATCTGCAATGAGGAAGCAAAAGTGTGCGCCCGTTCTAGAAAGCACACGGTCCTAGAAATGCAAGAGCATATCGCTCACATGATTGCAGCATACACATCGACCCAAAGACCTTAAGAAAGGAAGATATTATGAGCAAAATTATCCGTTTAACTGAAACGGTTTTGCGTGACGGACAACAAAGTCAAATCGCGACTCGTATGTCAACTGAAGATATGTTACCAATCTTGGAAACATTAGATCAAGCTGGATTCCATGCGTTAGAAGTATGGGGAGGAGCAACTTTTGACTCTTGTATTCGTTTCTTGAATGAAGACCCATGGGAACGTCTACGTCAAATTCGCGCAGCAGTGAAAGATACAAAGTTGCAAATGTTATTACGTGGACAAAACCTATTAGGATACCGTAACTATGCTGATGATGTGGTACGTTTATTCGTAGAAAAATCTGTACAAAACGGAATCGACATTATTCGTGTATTCGATGCTTTAAACGATGTTCGTAACATGAAGACATCTATCGAAGCAACAAAATTAGCAGGCGGACACTGCCAAACAGCGATTTCTTACACAACAAGTCCAGTTCACACTGTAGACTACTACGTTGATTTAGTAGGACGCATGGCAGAATTCGGTGCAGACTCAATCTGTATTAAAGACATGGCTGGGGTATTAACACCTCAAACAGGTTACGAATTAGTAAGCCGTATTAAAGAAAAAACTGATCTTCCTTTAGAAGTTCACACGCATGCTACAAGCGGTATTTCTGAAATGACTTACTTAAAAGTAGCTGAAGCAGGCGCAGATATTATCGACACTTGCTTATCATCATTCTCTGGTGGTACAAGCCAACCTGCAACTGAATCAATGGTCTTATCTTTAGAAGAATTAGGATTTAACACTGGCGTGGACATGAAGAAAGTGGAAGAAGCAACAGCTCACTTCAACGGCATTCGTGATAAATTCCGTGCAGAAGGTATCTTAAACCCTAAAGTTAAAGATACAGAACCAAAAACATTAATTTACCAAGTACCTGGTGGAATGTTATCAAACCTTTTAAGTCAATTAACAGAACAAGGCTTAGCAGATAAATACGACGAAGTATTAGCTGAAGTGCCTAAAGTTCGTGCAGACTTAGGATACCCACCACTTGTAACACCATTATCACAAATGGTTGGGACACAAGCGGTAATGAACGTGATTTCAGGCGAACGTTTCAAACTCGTTCCAAAAGAAATCAAAGACTACGTTTTAGGATTATACGGACAAGCTCCAGCAGAAATTAATCCTGAAGTGAAAGAAAAAATTATCGGAGATGCAGAAGTAGTGACGGTTCGTCCAGCTGACTTAATCGAAGATCAATTACCAGAAATTCGCGAAGAGATTAAAGAATACGCTAAATCTGACGAAGATGTGTTAATGTACGCACTCTTCCCACAACAAGCAAAAGACTTCTTGGGTCGCCGCGAAGATCCATTCTACGATGTACCATTACAAACAGTAGATGTTACTTTAGACTTACAATAATTTCTAAGAAAGCTGAAAAGCAAGGCCCTGTAGCCCTGCTTTTCAGCTTTTTGTGTGCTTTAAACTGTGCTATAATGAGAAGAAAGACAATGCAAAGGAAGTGAAGGAATGGGACGTTTTAGGGAAGATATGGCAACGTATAAAAAGAATGATCCGGCGGCTAGAAGCAGCTTGGAAATCGTTTTGACGTACCCAGGATATCACGCAACGGTCTTGCACCGCGCAGCGCATTGGTTACATACGAAGGCAAAACTGAGACTGCTTGCTCGAATGGTCAGCGGCTTTAGTCGGTTCCTCACAGGAATTGAGATTCATCCAGGAGCTACGATTGGACGAAGATTTTTTATCGACCATGGCATGGGGATCGTGATTGGAGAAACGTCCATTATCGGAGATGATGTGAAGATGTTCCACGCGGTAACCTTAGGTGGAACCGGGAAAGATACAGGCAAACGCCATCCGACCATCGAAAACGGCGTGCTCTTATCAGCGCATTCGCAAGTGATTGGGCCTGTAACAGTTGGAGAATATGCCAAGATTGGAGCAGCGGCAGTCGTTCTAGAAGATATTCCACCACATACAACAGCGGTAGGATTACCAGCGAGAGTGGTTCGCATCCATACACCAGAAGAGATTGAAAGAGATACTACTATCGGAGGAAAATTATGATTCAAATCTACAATACTTTAACAAGACAAAAAGAAGCATTCAAACCGATTGAAGAAGGCAAAGTACGTATGTACGTGTGCGGTCCAACGGTTTATAACTATATTCATATCGGGAATGCTCGTAGTACGGTTTCCTTTGATACGATTCGTCGCTACTTTGAATACCGCGGTTATGACGTGAATTTCGTTTCGAATTTTACGGATGTGGACGATAAAATCATTCGAGTGGCCAATGAGACAGGCATGACAGCTGAAGAAGTCTCAAAGAAATATATTGAAGCATTCTTTGAAGATACAAACGCGCTAAACGTGAAGAAGGCGACTTTAAATCCAACGGTTATGAATACCATGGATGATATTATTGCCTTTGTAGCAGATTTAATCGATAAAGGAATGGCCTACGAATCAGAAGGTGATGTGTATTTCATTACTGAAAAGTTTGAAGGTTATGGAAAACTCAGCGACCAACGCATCGAAGACTTACAGATGGGGGCAAGTAATCGTACCGCCTCTGAAGATGATGCGAAGAAACGCAATCCACTAGACTTTGCATTATGGAAGAACGCAAAACCGAATGAAATTAGCTGGAACTCTCCATGGGGAAAGGGCCGTCCAGGATGGCATATTGAATGCTCTGTAATGGCGACAAAACACCTAGGGGATACGATCGACATTCACGGTGGCGGACAAGACTTAGCGTTCCCTCACCACGAAAACGAAATCGCGCAAAGTGAATCCAAAACAGGGAAAAAATTTGCGAACTACTGGATGCACAATGCATTTGTGACGATGGGCGAGGAGAAAATGAGTAAATCTCTAGGAAACTTCGTACTCGTTCACGACTTAATCCAACAACTCGACCCACAAGTGCTCCGTTTCTTCTTAGCAAGTGCGCACTACCGTCGTCCATTGAAATTTAGTGAAGCGGCTCTTCAAGAAGCAGCCGTGAACCTTGAAAAAGTACAAACGACTTTCAAAAATGCTCGCTACCGCCTAGAAACAGCCGTAGATGCATTGCCAGAAGATGCAGAACGTTTGGCAAAATTTGCAGCGATTGAAGCAGATTTCCAAAAAGAAATGGATGATGACTTCAATGCGGCAAACGGCATGACGGTGCTATATCAATGGTTGAAAGAATGGAATGTGTACTTAGAACAAGAAGTGGTTTCTAAAGCAGTACTCGAAGCACTCCTTGAAAAAGCAGCGGTTCTATTTGGAATCTTCGGTATCGTGGAAAAACAAGAAGCACTGCTCGATGATGATATTCAAGCATTAATCGAGGAACGTCTTGAAGCGCGTAAGGCGAAGAACTTTGCTCGCAGTGACGAGATTCGTGATTTATTAAAAGAACAAGGGATTGTATTAGAAGACACTCCACAAGGAACAAGATGGAGAAGAGAAGCATGACAGAAAAAAACTGGAAGCTGCTAAATGGTTTGGCACTCGCCTATATGGGGGACGGGATTTATGAAGTGTATGTCAGAAATCACGTGATGCAAAAAGGGCTCACAAAGCCAAATCAATTACATGCGACCGCAACGAAGTTTGTTTCAGCAAAAGCACAAGCACGCTTGATGCAACAAATGCTAGAGCAAGAAAACTTCTTAAATGAAGAAGAATTAGAAATTTATAAACGAGGACGCAATAGTAAGAGTCATACGGTGGCTAAAAATGCCGATGTCGGAACATATCGTATTGCGACTGGGTTTGAAGCATTGATGGGGTACTTATATTTATCAGGCCAACAAGCACGCCTAGAAGAACTCATCAACTGGTGCTTACAACAAGTGGAAGGTGAACAGTAACATGGCACGAAATGAATATGCACCAAAGAAAAAATCAAGAAACGGAAATCGCTCAGACCGTGGGCGTTCAGAGCGCGCTGAGAAGAGACCACGCCCTACTCGGGAACACGTAGAACGTGTTGAAGCTCAGGATGTGGTGGACTTTGTGTTTGGACGCCATGCAGTGGTGGAAGCTTTGCAAACGCCAGACCGCGTGAACCGCGTCTTTATCCAAGAAGGGACGTCTGGAAGAGATGCCGCAAAAGTCATTGACCTCGCACGTGAAAAAGGTATTCAAGTTCAAACCGTTCCGAAGACCAAGATTGAAGATTTGGTTGGGAATGCGGTTCATCAAGGACTTGTGGCTTCGATTGCAGCCTATGAATACGCCGACTTGGAAGATGTCTTCAAGAAAGCCGAAGAAAAAGGGGAGGATCCATTTATCGTCATCTTAGACGGTGTGGAAGATCCGCATAACTTAGGAAGTATTTTACGAACAGCTGATGCAACCGGGGTTCACGGTATTATTATTCCAAAACGCCGTTCCGCTTCACTGACGGCGACCGTTGCCAAAGCCTCAACCGGAGCCATCGAACACGTGCCAGTTGTCCGCGTGACGAATTTGACACAGACCATTGAACAATTGAAGGCTCGTGGCGTATGGGTGTTTGGAACCGATATGAACGGAACCGACTATCGCAAATGGAATACGAAAGGGCCTCTAGCGATTGTGATGGGGAACGAAGGAAAAGGCGTATCTCGAATTGTAAAAGAAAGCGTCGATGAGATGGTTACGATTCCAATGGTCGGGCATGTGCAAAGTCTCAATGCGAGTGTGGCAAGTGCTTTAATGATGTACGAAGTCTTCCGTAATCGTTCGCTATAGAAACGGAGGGAGCAGGTTGAAAAAGCAACTCTATATTGTAGATGGTTACAATATGATTGGAGCGTGGCCGGAACTGGTCGCTTTAAAGAAGCAAGACGACTTAGAGAGCGCGCGAGATTTACTCATTCAACGCTGCTCGAATTTTCAGAAGTTTGAAAATATCGAAGTCTGGATTGTGTTCGACGCCCAATTTGTACCAGGGATTACGCAGTCGTTTGACCAAGCGCAAGTGAAAGTGATTTTCACCTCTGAAGGAGAAACGGCCGATAGCTATATTGAACGCACCGTTTCCGAAATGAACACGCGACTCGTACAAGTGTCTGTTGCCACTAGCGACTTGGCAGAGCAGTGGCTTATCTTCCAAAAAGGAGCGCTTCGAAAGTCTGCACGGGATTTTTATAAGGAATTAGAGAGCAGTCGCGATAAACAGACGGAGCTTACGCGTCATTTTCATCAAAAAGGAAACGGCAGAAGAAATCCGTGGAGTGACGCTCAACTGTCCTTATTGAATCACTTGAGATTCAGTTTAGGGTCTAAGAAACGGAAGGAATAGTCCAGTTTTAGAGCTTTATTCATATAATATTCACAATTAGTCGCCTATGATTTCATATTAACAGTGTATAATCTGTGAAGAAACTTTATATTGAATACGATTTACGTGAAAAAGGAGTGTAAATGATGCATGTTTTAATGATTGAAGATACAGAAGCAGTTTGCGAAATGATGGAAATGTTTTTTGAAAACGAAGGCTGGAAAGCAAGTTTCTATCATGATGGAAAAGAAGGCTTCGATGCTTTTATGGAAAATCAATCCAAATGGGGCATTGTGATTTTAGATGTAAACTTACCTAGCATGGATGGCATGCAAATTTGCCGTCAAATCCGTCAGGTAAATCAAGCTGTTCCAATCGTGATGCTGACAGCTCGTGATTCTGAAAGTGACCAAGTCATTGGTCTTGAAATCGGAGCGGACGACTATGTAGCAAAACCATTTAGCGCGGTAACGATTATGGCGCGTATTAAAGCTCTTTTACGTCGTACACAAAGATCATCAGCTTCAGGTAGCGGGGCATTGTCAACGTTCGATGTAGAAACAGACCATGTCAAAATCAATACGAAGACGCATGAAGCGTTTATCGATGGAAAACAAATCGAAAACTTAACGCCAAAAGAGTTTGACTTATTAATGGTGATGGCGAAACATCAACGCCAAGTATTCACCCGTGAACATCTATTAACAAAAATCTGGGAAGATCCATTCTACGGGGATGAACGTACAGTAGATGCTCATATTAAGAAACTTCGTCAAAAGATTGAAGCTGTAGGACCACACGTGATTCATACAGTTTGGGGCGTAGGGTATAAATTTGATGATAGCGAGTTGTAATCAATGAAGTACTTTTATCAGCAACTATTTGGGTTCCTTTCCGTTGTATTGGTAACCATTGTTGCTTGTGGAATTCTTTTCTATAATGTAATGAGCAATAATATCTACACGCAAAGATCGCAACAATTGCAGTCTTATGCCAAAGGGATTATTGCTTCTGAGATGAGCTATGCGGATATTAAAAAAATAGGGACGGCTTTAAAAGAAGAAAATGTCACTATTGCGATTTTTGACGAACAAAATAATATGACTTTTCCGTCGAAGCATCCTGCTAGTGAAAACTCGTTATCAGAAGAGGAGTTAAATCACCTAAAAAACGGGTCTGCCATTAACTTAAAAGAGGTTCAAACAGACTTCTCTGGAGATCCTGTAGAAAACTTATTGACCGTTTATTATCCGATTATTAAAGAAAAGCAATATAAAGGATATGTCGCTTTAGCGAGTCCTATCAGTCGTATCCAAACAGAGGTGAGAGAACTCAGAAACTCGATGTTTATCGCGTTTGGTGCGGCAGGAATTATCGGAATGTTGATGAGCTTTATTTTTGCGAACTATCAAAACAGACGCATTAATAAATTACGTCAAGCCACCCATAAAATTTCTGAAGGGGACTTTGATGTTCAGTTAAAAGTGGATAGCCAAGATGAGTTTGACGAATTGATGCTAGACTTTAATAGCATGGCGCGTTCCTTACGTGAAATGGAAAAAGAAGTCGAGCGACAAGAAAATGTTCGTAGGCAATTTATGATGGACGTGGCTCATGAAATGAGAACACCTCTAACAACGATGAACGGCTTGTTAGATGGCTTGAAATACAATATGGTTCCAGAATCTAGAAGGGGACGTTCGCTCGAACTCATTTCAAGTGAGACACAACGATTGATTCGACTCGTCAATGAGAATCTGGATTATGAAAAGATTCGTTCAAACCAAATCGTGTTAGTGCAACATCGTTTTGCAGGCCTTGGAGCGATCCGAGCGGTTGTGGAACAAATGCAAGCACTGACTAAAGTGAAAAATAATGAAATCTCTTATGAATGTGATCCAGAGTTTAGTGTATATGCGGATTATGACCGTTTTGTACAAATTTTGGTGAATATTACGAAAAACGCAAACCAATTTACCGATGATGGTAAAATCGTGGTGAAAGCTTGGAACGATGGTAAAAAAGCCATTGTTGAAATTTCAGATACGGGAATTGGAATTGACAAGAGAGAAATTAATGAAATCTGGGAACGTTTCTATAAAGCAGACATTTCCAGAAAGAGTACGAAGTATGGAGAAAGTGGGCTAGGACTGGCGATTGTTAAATCACTAGTGGATAGTCATCATGGTAGAATCTCTGTACGAAGTGAAATCGGTCAAGGGACTACATTTAGAGTAGTGTTCCCTGGGGAGCCGGAATTATCATAGATTGAAAAACGAACAAGGAGGAAGACCATGTATTTATTAGGTCCATTCTATCGATGGATAGTAGAGATTTTTGCGGACCGAGTGAACCATCTTCCACTTGTTCGTTTGTTTATTTTTAGCTTAGACCACGCTATCGTCCTTTTTATAGGATGGTTGATCGTTTGGTCTATTTCTTTATTGTTTAGAAAAAGAAAACGAATTGTGTGGAAATGGGAACTCTATCGCAATTTATTTATCTTCTATTTAATCCTACTTTCCCAGGTGACGATTTTTAGAAACTTGGATGAATCCTTTACCGTGGAATTTGTCATGCATCCACTCTCAGATATTATGTGGGTTCCATTTGTGGATAGTATCAAACTCTTTATGCAAGGTTCGATATTTGCAGCGTATTATAATGTAGTGGGAAATATTGTTTGGTTTATGCCACTTGGTTTCTTCTGCGGGATGCTGTATGGAAGTAAAAAAGGAGAATCGCGCTCGCTGAAATACGGGTTCTTGACCTCGTTTTTCATCGAGTTTGCACAGTTTATATTTTATACAGGGGTCAGCCATATTGATGACATTATTTGTAATGTTCTAGGCAGTTGGCTGGGATTTCTCTTGTATCGGTTGATTAAGAAGCGGAGGAAAAAATAATGACGGGAAAGATTGTCGTAAAAAGTAAAACGGCATCGAGCATCAAAAAAGGAAGTCCACTGATTAGTCAGATGGACCTTGCGCAAGAACTTCGCGCAGATGAAGGTGAAGTAGTAAAAGTTGTTGACCAACAACATCGATTCTTAGGAATGGCGTATGTCGGATTCCAAAACAAGGGGGTTGCGTGGGTCTATAGCCGCGAGGAAGACGAAGCGTTGGATGATGCGTTCTTTAGTGGCATCTTCAAAACCGCCTTCTGGAATCGCCGTGCCCTCCTGCATTCTGACGATACGACAGCGTTTCGTCTCTTTAATGGGGAAGGCGATGGCTTTGGCGGAGTGACAATCGACTGGTATGACGGGTTTATTGTCGTTTCTTGGTACAGCGAAGGCGTGTATCATTATCGTGACTTGATTTTAACGCAGGCGCTTGGGGCATTTGAAGGTGTCAAAGGGGTCTACGAAAAGATTCGTTTTAAAAACGAAGCGGATTTACCAGAAAGTAGGTTTGTTGGTGGGACAGAAGCGCCAGAACCACTGATTGTGCTAGAAAATGGCGTTAAATACGCGACTTATATGAACGAAGGACTAATGACCGGTATCTTTTTGGACCAACGTGAAGTCCGTGAAACCATCCGTCAGCGCTACAGTGCCGGTCGGACCGTGTTAAATACATTTAGTTATACGGGTGCTTTTTCTGTAGCCGCAGCGATGGGAGGAGCGACTAAAACAACGTGTGTGGATGTTGCTAACCGTAGCCTGGAGAAAACAAAAGAACAATTTGCAGTAAACGGCATTGACCCTGAGACACAACAAATCTATGTCATGGACGTTTTTGATTATTTCAAATACGCGTTGAAGAAACAGTTGACATTCGATACCGTTGTGGTCGACCCACCAAGCTTTGCACGTACGAAGAAGCGTACTTTTTCTGTAGTAAAAGATTACGGGACACTAGTGGCGCAAATCACCCCATTAGTCGCACCAAAAGGCACGCTTGTGTTATCTACAAACGCAGCGAATGTGACTGAATCCCAGTTCCAACAAATGATTGAACAGGGGATTCGTGAAGCAGACGGTAATCGTCGCTATCGCATTGTCTTGAAGAAAGGCTTACCAAGCGATTTTGCAGTACCAGCATCGACTCCGCTGAGCGATTATCTCAAAGTTTTCTTTATTGAATTTAACAATTAGCACAACTGCCCGAAATTCACTTATAAGTGAATTTCGAGCAGTTTACGTATGCACCTCACATTCCCAGCACAAACCCCGTCCTCATCGCATTCTTGCAGCATGGGAGGCCGTTATAGGCACCGACATGTCATTTTCGCACTTTGGCACAAATCCCATTGCAACGCGATTTCTAGCAGTTCACTTTTTTGCAAAAAAATCCCATTTTCTTACAAACCACGAAAAACTTGCGGATTTTATAACCACAGCATTGGGGAATAGCAACCAATGTGAATTACTGACTCTAGGGTGAAACCCGTAGAGTCAGTTTGAAGCTTGGTAAGAATTGAGACGAAAGGCTCAATCCGGTGCCCCATTGCAGTGGTTATAAATTAATCCCCAAGGATTGGAAGTGGTTTGTAAGACCAACGCAAGTTTTTTTTACATAAGAGGGAACTATAAATATTGCATTGCAAATTAAGTTTTGATATAATACCAAAGTGCATGAAAATGCACATGTCGGAACACCGTGGGAGGAGAAATCTTCATCTCCATTAAACCACGCACGAAACAATCAAGGAGGTAATGTCTCGTGGCTAAAAAAGTTGTAAAACTAGTTAAATTACAAATTCCTGCAGGTAAAGCAACTCCAGCTCCACCAGTAGGTCCAGCTTTAGGTCAAGCACAAGTGAACATCATGGGATTCTGTAAAGAATTCAATGCTCGTACAGCTGACCAAGCAGGTTTAATCATTCCGGTTGTGATTTCAGTTTATGAAGACCGTTCATTCGACTTCATCTGTAAAACACCACCAGCAGCAGTATTATTAAAGAAAGCTGCTAAAGTAGAAAAAGGTTCAGGCGAACCAAACAAGAAAAAAGTTGCTACTGTAACTCGTGATCAAGTTAGAGAAATTGCTGAATTAAAAGCACCTGACTTAAATGCAGCAGACGTAGAAGCTGCTATGCGCATGGTCGAAGGTACAGCCCGTTCAATGGGATTTGTAGTAGAAGGCTAAAAACAAATGCAGCTTCCAAAAGTCCCTAGCACGAGTGTTCCACTCATGGACTTTGTGGGAGGTAAAACCGTTAAAACCACACAATAGGAGGAAATTATACAATGGCAAAGAAAAGCAAAAAATATTTAGAAGCCGCTAAAAAAATCGATTCTTCTAAAGCTTACCCAGTTCAAGAAGCAATCGCATTAGCAAAAGAAACAGATTTCGCTAAATTTGATGCATCTGTAGAAGTTGCATACCGTTTAGGTTTAGATCCAAAGAAAGCTGACCAACAATTACGTGGAGCAGTTGTACTTCCAAACGGAACTGGTAAAACTCAACGCGTATTAGTATTCGCAAAAGGTGAAAAAGCTAAAGAAGCTGAAGCAGCTGGTGCAGACTACGTTGGTGACAGCGAATTAGCTCAAAAAATCCAAGGTGGGTGGTTTGAGTTTGACGTTATCGTTGCAACACCTGACATGATGGGTGAAGTTGGTCGTTTAGGTCGTGTATTAGGACCTAAAGGCTTAATGCCAAACCCTAAAACAGGTACTGTTACAATGGACGTAACTAAAGCTGTTGAAGAAATCAAAGCTGGTAAAGTTACTTACCGTGTTGACAAAGCTGGTAACATCCACGTTCCAATCGGTAAAGTTTCATTCTCAGATGAAAAATTAGTAGAAAACTTCAAAACAATTCACGAAACATTATTACGTATCAAACCTGCTACAGTTAAAGGTCAATACGTACGTAACGTTGCTGTGACAACTACTTTCGGCCCTGGGGTTAAAGTAGACGTAGCTTCTCTATAATTTAAAATGAATGAACCAGGCTAAGTGCTTGGTTCATTTTTTATTAGTGTTTTTTGTTGACAATGAAGAGTCAATCGTGTAAACTAATAAAAGTTGAATGCGACCGAAGACAGTAGGGGGCGCTAGCCTTAATATCCTACCGAGGGAGAACAAGTTGATCTTATTTCTCTGTGTCTTTGTGGGCATAGAGATTTTTTTATGCCCTACCTAAATTTCAGGAGGTGAAAAACGAAGATGAGTGAAGCAATCATTGCTAAAAAAGCACAACAAGTTGCAGAAGTTGCTGAACAGTTCAAAAACGCATCATCAGTTGTTGTTGTTGACTATTTAGGAATTACTGTAGAACAAGCTACAAATCTACGTTCAGAATTACGTAAAGCAGGTGTACAATTTGCCGTTGTTAAAAACAGCATTTTATCACGTGCAGCTAAAGAAGCTGGTTTAGAAGGAATGGATGACGTTTTCAAAGGACCATCAGCTGTAGCTTTCAGTAACGAAGATGTAGTAGCTCCTGCTAAAATCTTAGCTGACTTTGCTAAAAAAGTTGAAGCTTTAGAAATTAAAGCAGGTGTGGTTGAGGGTAAAGTTTCTTCAAAAGAAGAAATCGAAGCTCTTGCAAAACTACCAAGCCGCGAAGGGTTACTTTCAATGCTATTATCAGTATTACAAGCACCAGTTCGCAACACTGCATTGGCAATCAAAGCCGTTGCAGATCAAAAAGATGGCGCAGCAGCTTAATAAAGCGAGCTAGCTAACTTTAAAAACACAAAACAAAAATTATTAAAACAACCAAAAAATGGAGGAAATTAAAAATGGCATTAAACATTGAACAAATCATTGCTGACATTAAAGAAGCAACTGTATTAGAATTAAACGACTTAGTAAAAGCTATCGAAGAAGAATTTGGCGTAACAGCAGCAGCTCCTGTAGCTGTAGTAGCAGGTGGCGCTGGTGAAGCTGCAGAAGAAAAAACTGACTTCACTGTAGAATTAACTTCTGCTGGAGACCAAAAAATTAAAGTAATCAAAGTTGTTCGTGAAGCAACTGGATTAGGATTAAAAGAAGCTAAAGCATTAGTTGATGGCGCTCCTGGCGTATTAAAAGAAGGCGTAGCTAAAGAAGAAGCTGAAGCATTAAAAGCTCAATTAGAAGAAGTTGGCGCTTCAGTAACATTAAAATAATTTTTAATGACATGTTTAAAGGTCGGACTATCCAGTCCGACCTTTTTTGTTGGATATAATCATGTGAACTGACTTTGAGAAGAATTATGATGTGTTTTTTGAACGCTTGGGTTACAATAGTAAAAGAAATGGTAGTGGAAAGGGAGCTTTTTGATGAAATTTCATGAATTTGGAGATAATCACAATCCTCATATTGTATTAATTCATGGTGGAGGGAATTCATGGTGGAATTATTTGAGACAAGCGAGACTTCTGTCAGATAAATACCATGTGATTTTACCAGTGCTAGATGGTCATGGTGAGGAGTATCAAAAGGAATATGTGTCCACTGAACGATCTGCGCAGGAGCTCCTGGAGTATATAAGAAAGCATTGCGATGGGCATGTATTTGCTTTAGGCGGAGTCTCTCTTGGTGGGCAGATTGTCATGGAGTTACTTTCGTTAGATGCTCATATTGCTGATAAAGTAATTATTGACGGAAGTCTATGTATACCACAACCTAAACTAGCAAAAATGAGCATCGCCTTTGTAAAATGTTTTGGGAAGTTGATGTTCGGTAAGGCAGCATGTAAAATGCAACTGAAACTCATGAAAAAGATGTATCCTAAGATGGCTTATCCAGAAGAATTAGAACACTACTATTTGGAAGATATGCCACGATTGCCGATGAAAACATTAGTAACGATTTATAAGACCTATATGGCCAGTTATCAATTGAAACCAGCGATTTCTGATAGTTCAGCAGAGGTTCTTTATATTTATGGAGAAAAGGAAATGAAGTGCGTGAAGGAATCGGCAAAACTATTTCAACAGATGCATCCTAATTGCACGCTGTATGAAGCAAAGGGGTATAATCACGGATATTTATCCACTTATCTTCCCTTGGAGTGGATGGAATTAGTAACACCATTTTTAGAAAGAAATGAGTAGCCTTAAAAGGAAAGGGGGTTTAGCAATGTCACTTACGAGTCATATTGTCCGTACGTTATTTACCATCGGGGACTTAAAACGAGACTTGGGTTGGGTTCCACCAACGAATGTAGAGACTGTTGAAAATTTATCTTATGGATCCTGCGACAAGTGGCATCTGCTGGATCTCTATCGTCCAAAAGACAAGGAAGGCAAATTGCCTGTACTCCTTAATATTCACGGAGGCGCTTGGGTTTACGGGGATAAGAAGGTATACGCTCCGTATTGTATGTATTTAGCTGCTCAGGGGTTTGCAGTGGTAAATGCTAGCTACCGACTTGCGCCAAAGCATACTTTTCCAGCTCCTTTAGAAGATGTAGGAAGCATTATGGAGTGGGTTGTTACGAATGCAAAAGAGTACCGCCTTGATCCAAGCAATCTCTTTTTAGTAGGAGACTCTGCAGGAGCGCATTTAGCAACAGCGTACACGGCGATTCAATTAAACCAGGAGTATGCCAAAGCCTTTCCAGGAATTACAGTGTCCAAGAAGCTTGTTCCAAAGGCGCTCGTGTTAAATTGCGGAGTCTTTGATATGGAAGGGGAAGTAGAACATAGAGGAGTGCTATTAACGCCGTTCTTAACGGATATTCTTGGAGAAAAGCCAACAGGATCTTCTATTAAGAAAATGAGCCCGGTTCGTTACATTACACCAGATTTTCCACCTGTATACTTAGCCACTAGTAATGGGGATTTCCTACGAAAGCATTCGCACCGATTGAAAGAAGTGTTGGAGCAAAAGCAAATTGATTTTGTATTTAAAGAGTACGGGAATAACAAGAAAACCCAGGGACATGTATTCCATTTGAATTTAAAGAATAAAGTGGGACAAACTTGTAATCAAGAGCAGATCAAATTCGTTCGAAAAATCATGGAACGGTAAAAGGCAAACAGAAAAAGAACCATCCTGTTGTGATATGTACCCCCTTTACTGGACAAACCAGTAAAGGGGGTATTTATTATGCGTTACTCATTTGAATTCAAAATGAAATGAGTAGAATTGTATCGACAAGGAACGTGGGCAGAAACGCCTAAAAAAGTTAAGCAAAAGAGTTTTAGAAGAAAAATTCACATTTGTTCTACAGGTTTTAAATGGGAAAACTCTTACAGAAGTTTCTTTTTCAGAAGGAATTAGTGATGGATTATTAAGTTCTTGGGTCCACAAGTATCAAACTTATGGATATAATGGTCTAAAGAATAAGAAAAGAGGGCGACCATTATCTAAGGAGCCTATTATGAATAAAAAAAGCTGTACCTGATAACCTTTCAGAATCCGAACGAGAAGAATTAGTTCGATTACGTGAACGAAATGCATATTTAGAAGCTGAAAATGCTGTTATAAAAAAATGAGAACCTTGAGAGAAGAACAGGAAGCTGCGCTTCTCAAGGCGAGAAAGCAGCGATCATCAAGGAATTACGAGAAGTAGGATAATAACTAAAACATCTTCTTAAAGCGATGAAAATGGCTAAATCTACTTACTATTTTGAATTAACTAAAGTTGATGTAGTGGCTGAGAAGAATGGTGTTTTATTATCAGAAATCAAAAAAATATTTCATGAAAATAAAGGTAGATATGGCGTTAGAAGAATTTACCAAGAACTTTGCCGTAAAGGTTACGTAGTTAATCATAAAAGAGTTCAACGTCTTATGCATGTAAATGGATTGTTTGGGAAACGCCCTAAAGAAAAATACCATTCTTATCAAGGCAATGTTGGGAAAGTTGCTGATAATATTATTAACAGAGAGTTTACGGCCGATAGGCCACTTCAAAAATGGAGTACAGATGTTTCTTAATTCACTTTTCCTTGGGGAAAATGTTTCTTTTCTCCAATTTTAGATATGTCTACTAATGAAATAATCTCCTATGATCTTTCTCTAAGTCCCGACTTAGAACAGATTCAAAGGATGTTAAATAAAGCTTTTAAAAAATTCCCTGATGTAAATGGATTGATTCTCCATTCTGATCAAGGTTGGCAATATCAACACGCATTTTATCAAAAGTCATTAAGAGAACGAGGGATTATTCAATCAATGTCTCGAAAAGGAATTTGTTATGATAACTGCATTATAGAAACCTTCTTGCCAGAATGAAGAACGAAATGTTCTATGGTTTGGAAAAGGAATATTCTACCTTTAAGGAATTTCAAACGGCAATTAAAGATTACATAGATTATTACAATAACAAAAGAATTCAAGAAAAAACAAAATGGATGTCCCTGTTCAATACAGGGAAACATCCATGCGTTCAGCTTAATTATTAATATGTCCAGGATTCTGGGTACATATCACCTGAGGATGGTTCTTTTTTATTTTCTTAATTGGTGAGTGAGTTGGTAACTGGATTCTAAAATTTCGTTTTGACGGCGGTCGTCTTTTTGGAGAAGTCCAAGATACAACAAGTCGATTAAGAATAGGGAGTCGTTTCGGCTGGTGATCGCAGCAGAACGAATAATATTCTCATGTCGAGGTACCTTTAAACTATAGGTGCTGAGCGAATCGAGTTGATTGTTTCCTAAAGCGGTAATCGAAACGGTTGGAATTTCTCTCGAATGTGCAATTTCAAAGGCGCTCGTGACTTCCTTGGTTTGGGCCGAATAGCTCACCCCAATGACGAGATCGTCCGGTGTCGCACTACCCAGGCTGGCTAATTGAATATGTGAATCAGTATGGTACAGGATATTTTTACCAATCCGGCTTAATTTGAAATAAAGGTCACTGCAGACCATTCCAGAAGCCCCTACCCCAAAGGTATAAATTTTACGCGCATTTTTCATGAGGTCGATGACTTTATCCAACACAATATCATCCACAAGTTCCAAGGTCATTTCATAAGAACGAGTGACCGTGCTAATTAATTTGGATTGGATGGTTTTGATAGAATCATCTTTTTCGATTTGCTCATCAATTGTTTGAGCGTTTTTTTGCGCAAGGTTTACTTTGAAACGAGAATAAGAGCGGTATCCAATCTTTTTAATGTATTTACTAATAGAAGAAGGCGAAACGCCAATATGTTCTGCCAATGTATGAATGCTAGAAGAGAGTACAATCTCTGAATGCTCTGAAATAAAAGCTTCAATTTTTTTGTCGGTGACGGTTAAATAGTTTTTCATATATAACTCCTTTCGTAGAAATTATGTTTCCAAAAATATTATACTACAAGAAATATTTTTTTAAAAATATAAAGAAATTTCTAAAATTCTATTTCAATGGTAACGCTTTTATGATAAAATGATTTCAGAAGGAAGTGGGAAGATGACAGATTTAATTAAGTTAGATACTGAAAAAAATAATCAACGAACAATAGATATCGATATTTTATCAACACAAGAAATCCTTCAAAAAATCAATGATGAAGATCAAACTGTTGCTTCTATTGTTTCTAAAAGTGTTCCCCAAATATCAGCTTTAGTAGACCAGATTGTTGATCGTATGCAAAAAGGTGGACGTCTATTCTATATTGGAGCTGGAACGTCGGGGAGGCTTGGAGTATTAGATGCGGCTGAATGTCCTCCAACATATGGAGTAGATAAAGGTCTAGTTGTTGGGATTATGGCAGGTGGAGATAATGCGATGTTTATTGCCCAAGAAGGAGCGGAAGATTCTCTTGAGCTAGCTCGAGGCGATTTATCTCAGTATCAAATAAATGAAAATGATACCGTAATTGGTTTAGCAGCTAGCGGTCGAACACCTTACGTGATTGGGGGATTACGTTATGCAAGAGAAATTGGGGCTTTAACTGGAGCCATCTCTTGTGTACAAAATGCAGAAATCTCTAAATTTGCAGATTATCCTATTGAGGCGGTTACAGGTGCAGAAGCGATTATGGGCTCTACACGAATGAAAGTTGGAACAGCTCAAAAGTTAATTCTCAATATGATTTCAACGAGTGTCATGATTAAGCTCGGTAAAGTGTATAAAAATTATATGGTTGACTTAAAACCAACGAATAAGAAACTTGTCGTTCGTTCTAAAAATATGATCCGTACTTTAACGGGAGTAGATGATGAGTTGGCAGAGAAGCTTTATGAAGAGAGTGGCCATAATGTAAAAAAAGCACTCATTATGGAAATAATGGATGTTGATAGGCAGACTGCCGAAGAAGCTTTAATGAAGGGAAATGGGCATATCAAGCGCGCCATCCAAGTATTAGGAGGTGATATTTAATGCAAGATATGGAACTAATTATTTTTGAAATCATCAGTAATGGTGGAAATGCCAAAGCTTTAGTATATGAAGCGATGGAAGAATCTGAAAAAGGAAATTTTGAAGAGGCTAGAAAATTACTTGAAGAGGCTGATACATTTTTAAATAAAGCACATCAAGTACAAACAGACTTAATTCAAAAAGAAGCAGCGGGTGAAAGAAATGAAGTTACAGTACTTTTTGTACATGCTCAAGATCACCTAATGACTTCTATAGAAGTTAGAACTCTAGCAGAAAATGTTATTCGAATGAATGAAAGACTTTGGAAGTTAGAACATAAAGAGTAAGGAGAAAACGATGGTTAAATTCAGAAAATGGACCGTTAAGAATGTGGACCAAAAAAAGCAATATAAAACGGCAATGGGAACCACAGATTATGATATTCCGATGTTTGGTTATAAGAGCGTACTGCTGATTATCGCTAGTATCGTACTATCAATGTTTGTGATTCCGGCAATTTGCGATTTGGTTCATATTGACTTTAAATGGCCTTTTGTCATTTGTGGAGGGCTCGTTGCAGGTTTTACAGTTTCATTTTCTCAATTCTTTGTGAATTCAAAAAAAGGAATTACTCAAGCCTTTTGGTGGGTTGGAGGAATTTGGAGCATCGTTATCGGAATTATTTATTATTTTATCGTAATGACCGGAGTAATTTTATAATGAGTGGAGGTGAAAATTATGAAAATTTTACTTGTTTGTTCAGGGGGAATGTCTAGTGCTATTGTTGCAAAAGCATTGCAAGATGCGGGCACAAAAGAAGGGTTAGATATTCAAGTAGATGAATGTGGTACACAAGCTTTTGCAGAAAAAGTAAAAGAGGATTATCAAATTTCTCTTGTAGCACCTCAAATTCGTCATCGTTATGATGTATTGAAAGCTAGCGCAGATGAAGCAGGTGTCCCATGTTTATTAATTAAACCACAAGGATACACTCCTCTAGGAGGACCAAAACTACTTCAACAAATCAAAGAGGAATTAGAAATATAATAAGGAAAGTGGGGATATCATATGTTTGATAAAATCACAGAGTTTATGGATACGAAGCTGTCGACACCGATGGCTAAATTAGCAGAACAACGCCATTTAAGAGCGATTCGTGATGGTATTATTGCAACTCTACCAATTATTGTCGTTGCATCAATGTTTTTAGTAATTGCCTTTCTTCCAAACTCAATGCCGAAAGATTGGGGAATTACACAATTTATTCAAGCGAACCAAGCTAAAATTTTATTGCCTTACCGTGTTTCAATGTACATTATGACATTGTACGCAGTTTTCGGAATTGGATTTTCTCTAGCATCTTCTTATGATCTAGATGGATTATCCGGGGGGATTCTAGCTGAATTAGCTTATTTACTAACTATTATTCCTAAAGCAATTCCAGCTGCTTCAGCAGAAGTAAAAGCTTTAGCAGATTCAAGCGAACCTTTAAAAAATTATTTATCTTCATTGCCTTCGGGATTTGTTCTCCCGATGAGTAATTTGGGGTCCGCGGGGATGTTTATAGGGATTCTATCAGCCTTTATTGCTGTTGAAATTTATCGTTTCACTCAAAAGAGTGGATTCAAGATTTCAATGCCACCTCAAGTTCCAGCATCAGTTGCGCGTTCTTTTGAAGCTTTAACACCAACAGTTATCGTACTATTACTTGTTTCAACTGTTACTATGTTTATCGGTATCGATGTTCATAAAATTGTAGGTAGTATCGTTGCTCCACTGGTACAAGCGACAGATTCCATTTTCTCAGTTATTGTGGTGATTTTCTTATCACAATTCTTCTGGTCGTTTGGTATTCACGGTTGGTCAATCGTTGGTTCTCTTGCAAGACCGTTATGGTTAGTATTGTTAGAAGAAAATACTTCAGCTTTCGCAAGCGGCTCTGCAATTCCTAATATTGCGGCTGAACCATTCTATCAATGGTTTGTAATGATTGGTGGTTCTGGGGCTACGATTGGTTTAGCTATTTTATTAATCTGGCGTTCTAAATCTGCATATGGTAAGTCTTTAGGTAAGACAGCATTTATTCCAGCAGTATGTAATATCAATGAACCTTTAATCTTCGGTACTCCTATTGTATTAAATCCACAATTAATTATTCCGTTTATTTTAGCACCATTAGCAAATGGGATTGTAACATGGATTGCAATGTCCGCTGGATTAGTGAATAAAGTTGTAGCAAGTGCACCTTGGACTCTTCCTGGACCTATTGGAGCGTTCTTAGCTACTGGTAGTGACTGGAGAGCCATCGTATTAAACGTTGTATTAATTGTATTGTCGATTTTAATTTACTATCCATTCTTTACAATGTACGACAAATCATTATTGGCTCAAGAACAAGAGCAATAAAAATGAAACTATGAGCCCTGTTCTAGTAGCAGGGCTTTTCTATACTAAATTTTAAGGAGAAAATGAATGAGAAGATTAGGAGTATCTATATATCCAGAAAAAAGTACGGTAGAAGAAATCAAGAACTATCTTGAAGAAACGAGTCGTTTAGGCTTTTCTAGAGTTTTCTCTTGTCTATTGTCTGTGAATAAGCCTGCAGAAGAAATAAAAAAAGAATTTACCAAAATAAATACTTTTGCTCACGAACTAGGTTTTGAAGTCATTGTTGATGTTTCTCCACGAGTATTTGGAGAGTTAAATATTTCATATAAGGATCTATCGTTTTTCAAAGAAATTGGGGCAGACGGAATTCGTTTAGATGCCGGCTTTTCGGGATTAGAAGAATCTATTATGACCTATAATCCAGAAAATTTAATTATCGAAATCAATATGAGCAATAATGTTCATACGATTGATACCATCATGGATTATAGACCTAATAAATATAAATTATATGGGTGTCACAATTTTTATCCACATCGTTATTCCGGTTTAAACTTAGATTTCTATAAAGAATGTACAAAACGTTTTAACAAGTATGGATTAAAAACAGCAACATTTGTCACTTCACATGATAAAGGGGCATTTGGACCTTGGCCAACTACTGAAGGATTACCAACGCTAGAATTGCATCGTGAGTTGCCATTAGATGTGCAAATAAAACACCATATTGCAATGGAATTAGTGGATGATATTCTCATTTCTAATTGCTATCCAACGAAAGAAGAATTGTCTCGCATAGAAGGACTAGATTTGGATGTAGTGACTTTTGATGTTGAATTAGTTGAAGGCATTCCGGAGATAGAAAAGAAAATTGTATTAGAGGAATTTCATTTCAATAGAGGAGATCAGAATGACTACTTTATTCGTTCGACACAGAGTCGTGTGAAGTATAAAGGACATCGATTTGAAGTGTTTAATGCTCCTAATCAGATTAAGAGAGGCGATATTTTAATCGAAAGTAGTGAATACGGACATTATGCAGGAGAATTACAAATCGCCTTGAAGGATATGGAAAATTCAGGTAAGACCAATGTTGTCGCAAAAGTAGTGGATATAGAACACTTTATTTTAGATGAAATTAAACCTTGGCAGAAATTTAAATTTAGACTTAAATAAGCAGAATGGAGAAAACAATGAAGATATTATGGGGCGGAGCAACAGCAGCTAGTCAATATGAGGGCGGATTTACTCTGGAAAAAGGCCTAGATACACAAGATTGTAGACCCTATTTACCTCGTACTTCGAATGCCACAGAAGAAACTCGATTATTAACAAGAGAAAAAATAGAAGAAGCTAAAAATGAAGCGTCTAAACAATACTATCCTTTTAGAAATGGAACAAAAGGGTTTGAACACCTAGAAGAGGATATAGAGTATTTTGCCGAATTAGGGTTAGACTTATATAGATTTTCGATTAGCTGGTCAAGACTTTTCCCTAAAGGAATTGAAGAAGAACCTTCCCAAGAAGGTGTTGCCTATTATGATAAAGTGTTCCAGTTGTTAGAAGAGAAAAAAATCAAAATATTTCTAACATTAAACCACTATGCAATGCCTATCTATTTAGTAGAGCAATATGGAGGATGGAAAGGAAGAGAATGTATTGACCATTTTCTTCACTTTGCAGCCTTTGTGTTTGAGAGGTGGGGACATTTAGTCGAATATTGGCTACCGTTTAATGAAATCAACGCAGGGTATTTTAGTCCTTATAATGGCGTTGGTTTATTAAAAGGAGAAAATGGATATCAATTGTCAGATGTTTTCCAAGCGTTACATCATCAGTTTGTAGCTAGCGCTAAAACCATTCAACTAGCAAGAAAAATGAACTTACCAGGTCGTTTTGGTTCCATGATCGCTTGCTTCTGCTATTATCCATTAACGAGCAAACCTGAGGACAATTTGAAATTGGTGTTTGAAGAACAAATGAACCAGTGGTACTGTATGGATATTTTATCAAAAGGTGAGTACCCATATTACGCAGAAACATTTTTCAAAAACAAAAATATAGTGCTACAAATTACAGAAGAAGATAGAAAATTATTAAAAGAAAATACATGTGATTTTGTATCTATTTCGTTTTATACTTCCTCAGTAATTACTGTAGATGAAGCAGACAAAACCGCTGGAAACTTAGTTGTTTCTACTAAAAATCCATACTTGAAAGCAAGCGAATGGGGGTGGCAAATAGATCCGGTAGGATTAAGAACGTCTCTTCATAGAGTTTACGAACGATACGGGAAACCGGTGATTGTGTCTGAAAATGGGTTAGGCGCTCGAGATGTATTAACCGAAAAACATCAAATCCATGATGATTATCGCATTGAGTATATGAAGTCGTATTACGAGCAAGCTCAATTAGCACTTGAAGATGGAGTCCCTCTTGAAGCGTTTATTGCATGGGGGATTGTGGATATCGTTTCAGCGGGTAGTTGTGAAATGGATAAACGTTATGGAGTGATTTATGTAGATGCTGACAATCACGGAAATGGTAGCTATGCAAGATATAAAAAAGATAGTTTCTATTGGTATAAAGACTTCATTAAGAATTACAAAAAAGAAAATATTGATTAACTGTTGAGTGTATGATTATAAAGAATAAGGAATAAAGTTCGTAGCGTCTAGAAGAGGACCATAGAAAAACAATTAAAGAGAGTGTGTATCATGAGTGTGTTGTATAAAATTAAAAGTTCAATGAGTGCTTTTACAGAAACCGATCGATCGATTGCAGAGTTTGTTTTTGTCAATAGACAAGTTGTTCTAGAGTCTAATGCCAAAGAATTAGGAGACATGACGAAAACATCGGCAGCTGCATGGGTACGATTTTCTAAAAAGATGGGATATAAAGGCTTACCTGCTTTTAAAGTAGCTCTTGCCAAAGAAACTCAATCGTATACAAACGAAGATGACATTGAAACTTTTTTAAATCCTCAAGATTCCTTAATGGGATTGCTTCAAAAAACGGAAAACATGTTAACACAAAATATAAGAGAAACTTTTTCTTTACTCGATTATCATGCACTAGAAAAAGCCATCGAATTTATCCATGAAGCCAAAACCGTCTTCTTGTTAGGTGTAGGAGGAAGCAGTATTGTTTGTTTGGATTTCTATCATAAAATGACTCGAATTCATCAAAATGTCATGTACGATCGTGACTTGCATACTTTAATGCCTCGTATTGCGCAGTTAGATAAGAACGATGTTGTTCTTGTTATTAGTTATAATGGTGAAACTGAATCGGTTAA
The DNA here is from genome assembly GCF_025150565.1 of Granulicatella adiacens ATCC 49175. Lineage (NCBI taxonomy): Bacteria > Bacillati > Bacillota > Bacilli > Lactobacillales > Carnobacteriaceae > Granulicatella > Granulicatella adiacens. The sequence continues at coordinate 171,852 of NZ_CP102283.1, forward strand.
TTCCATTGCAAAAGTTGCTAAGACAATGGGAGCCAGAATTGTTGGAGTGACAAAGTACAATTTAAAATCAACACTCTCGACATTGTCGGATATTCGACTGTTTGTTCCTGTAGAAGAAAAAGAGATTCGCTTAGGATCGATTACTTCTAGAAATAGTTTATTAACGATTACAGATTTATTGTATTATGGAATTGCAAAGACAGATTTTAATGTCACGAAAGATTTGCTGGTTCGAACAAGACAGTTCATTAAGGAGGTTGAATAATGCTTGCAGTAGGGTTAATGTCTGGAACATCTTTAGATGGTGTGGATACCGTTCTTTGTGAAATAAGCGGTCAAGATGAGTCCACCAAAGTAAAACAATTATATTTTAAAACATATGACATCCCAGAAAGTTTGAGAACAAAAATAAGAAAATGCTGTAGCAGAGAATTAATTCCGGTGGATTTAATTTGTTCGGTGAATTTTGAATTAGGATATCTTTTCGCAGACTCTGTAAAGAGCCTGTGTAAAGATGCTAATGTGAAGTTGGAAGATCTTTCTTTTATAGCAAGTCATGGACAAACCATTTTCCATATACCAAAACCCTATGACGATTATGTGCCGAGCACCTTACAAATTGGAGAGGCAGCGATTATAGCGAATGAATGCAAAACTAAAGTTATTTCCAATTTTAGAGTCATGGATATGGCTGTCGGTGGTGAAGGAGCTCCATTGGTACCTTATAGTGAGACTTTATTATACAGTGAAGAAAATCAAGCGGTGGCTTTGCAAAATATTGGAGGCATTGGAAATGTAACTGTCCTTCCCAAAAAAGGAGACACTAAAAAAGTTATCGCTTTTGATACAGGACCAGGAAACATGATGATTGACGAAGCCGTACGAACTTTTTACGGCAAAAAATATGATACAGATGGCTATTATGCACGACAAGGAAATCTGATTTCATCGTTAGCAGCAGAATTAAAGGAACATCCTTATTTCAATTTGGAGATTCCAAAAACAACGGGTAGAGAGATGTTTGGAGAGCATTTTACAAAATCCATTCTTGAAAAATATCATTCCTGTGAACCGAATGATTTGATTCATACATTTACTTGGTTTACGGCCTACTCGATTGCCTATCATTATAAAAAATATTTAATTTCTGAATATGGTTTAAAGAAATGTATTATTGGTGGTGGGGGAGCCTATAATTCTTATTTACTAGAACTTATCAGAAATGAGATTCCGGAAGTAACGGTAATGACACAGGAAGAGCATGGTTTTTCTTCTGAAGCAAAAGAAGCTTTAGCATTTGTGATTCTTGGGAATCAGACTTACCATAGAAGCCCTTCTAATGTTCCTTCTGCAACTGGTGCCAAGAAGAGTGTTATTTTAGGGCAAATTACGTACCCTACTCTATAAATAAAAAACGATTGTGCCGATGGGAGTAATCTCATCGGCACAATCGTTTTTTATTTACAAATAGAACACACTCTCGGTAGCAGGGCGAGAAGGAATCATTTGAAGCTCTTTGTGAAAAGTTTGCAATGCTGAAATACAACTGTTGAGTATAGTCACATTGTTTTTGATCACACTTCCCTCAAAAGCAACTGGAATAATGCTGTCATTATTGCAAGATAGTAAAGTATTTGCAATATCTTTTCCAGCCTGCTCAGCAAGGGTATGTAAAAAGTAATTTGCATCAAAAGTGGTACAGAAGGTGGCGAGTTTTGCGACTTCTGTTTTAGGTTTGGAGTACACAGTTTGTATAATGGAAGTTCTGTCAGGGAATCGCTCTTCTAGAGTAGGAATCAGTTCGCTAAAGTCTAAAGGAGATTCTGAAAAATCAAGATAATGAATATAGGTAGTTAAAATTTTCTTGCCAATCCAATAGCCACTACCTTCATCCCCTAAAATATGTCCCCATCCTCCTTTTTGAATAAATTCTCCATTCTTTCGTGAAAGAAGAGAGGAACCCGTTCCAGCAATGAATAAATTTCCGTCCTGATTCTTAAAAGTAGCGATATGACTCATTTTTAAATCGGAATCTACGACAAATTTGCAAGGGATTCTTTCTTTAAAAGCGCAGGTGAGTTCTTGAATTATTGTACCTGCTCCAGCCATTCCAATCGATATTATCGAAATATCCATGTAGTTGAGTTTATTTTGAGATAGTAACTTCTCAATGACTCGCAAAACATTAGAAACAGCGAGCTCAAAGTTGACAATGGGATTGCCCATCTCTCCAATTAATTCATCAATGATTTGATTATCTTTATATAAAACACCTTTGGTCTTTGTTCCTCCAGCATCTATGCCAATTTTCATAATAACGGTCCTCTCAATTTTTATCTGTTTAGTGAATAGGGGAATTTTTAGGGATGTTTACTTCCGTAATTGGTGAGTAAATTTATAACTGGTTTCTAAAATATCATTTTGGAGACTATCTTCCTTTTGGAGAAGCCCTAAATAGAGTAAGTCCACTAAAAATAATGAATCGTTTCGGCTAGTGATAGCGGCAGAACGAATCGTATTTTCGTGTCGGGGTATTTTTAAGCAATAAGTACTTAAAGAATCTAATTGTGTGTTTCCAAGTCCTGTTATAGATACGGTTGGAATTCCACGTTCTTTGGCAATCACAAACGCGGTAGCAACTTCTTTTGTTTGTGCAGAGTAACTAACACCGATGATAAGGTCTTCTTTAGTGGCACTACTAAGACTTGCCAGTTGAGTATGGGAATCTGTATGATAGATAATATTTTTCCCAATTCTGCTTAGTTTAAAATAGAAATCATTACAGACCATTCCAGAAGCCCCCACGCCAAATGCATAAATCTTTTTTGCATTTCTCATCAAACTAATGATGTTGTTTAGCGCCGAGTCGTCGAGTAGTTCTAAAGTCATTTCATAGGAACGAGTCACGGTACTAAAAAGTTTTGATTGAATGGTTTTAATAGAGTCGTCTTTTTCGATTTGTTCATCGATGGTTTTAGTATTTTTCTGTGCGAGATGCACTTTAAACCGTGAATACGAACGATATCCAATTTTCTTAATAAACTTACTGATGGATGATGGGGAAACACCAATTTGTTCAGATAAAGTATGAATACTAGATGAGAGTACTATATCTGAATTCTGTGCAATGAACGATTCGATTTTTTTGTCTGTAGTTGTTAAATAGTTCTTCATACAATATCCCGCTTTCTGAAACTTTATTTCCAATTCAATTATATAGTATTGAAATAAAATTTACAACGATGTATAATATTCTTAAGAAAACGATTCCAATTCTGATTCTAGTGGAATTTTAAGGAGGAGGTGGAGAAAATGGATGACATTTCCAAGTTGATGACAGAACAAGTAAATGATAGAAGTGTGGATATTGAAACACAATCGATTGGTCAGATTTTACATTATATGAATGATGAGAATAGGACCGTTACAGATGCGATTGAACGATGCATTCCTTCGATTGAAAAAGTAACTGCAGCAGTCGTACAAGCGTTTGAGAAAGGAGGTCGATTGATTTATCTTGGTGCGGGAACTTCTGGTAGACTCGGTGATTTGGATGCAAGTGAGTGTCCACCAACCTTTGGCGTTTCACCGGATATGGTAGTTGGCGTTATAGCAGGTGGAGATTATGCCCTTCGTCATGCAATAGAAGGAGCAGAAGATGATGAAACCATTGCGCAAGAACAGTTGAAAAAGCTTGGTCTAGTCAAAGAAGATGTCGTCGTTGGAATTAGTGCAAGTGGGCGAACACCGTATGTTGTGGCAGGATTAAGCTACGCAAAAGAGGTGGGATGCTTTACTGGAGCTATTTCAAATTCTCCAGATGCTTTAATTTCTAAAGTAGCCTCAGTGGGAATTGAGGCTATTACCGGACCAGAAGTGGTTACAGGCTCTACTCGAATGAAGGCAGGCACAGCACAAAAAATCATTCTCAATATGATTACTACTACAGCAATGATTCAAGTAGGGAAAATTTTTAAAGGATATATGGTCGACGTTCAACCAACAAATCAAAAATTGAAACAACGAGCAACCAATATTCTAGCTAAAGTAACTAACTTACCTCAAGAGGATGCCAGAAAAGTTCTTGAGGACAATCATTTTGATTTAAAGGTAGCTATTATTTCTCAATTACATCATATTTCAGTAGAAGAAGCGGAAAAACTTCTTCGAGATAATCAAATGAATATTGTTAGAGCAATACAAAATAAGGGGGCTTAATAAAATGGATGCAAAAAAGGTAGCAAGTGAAATTTTAAGTAAGGTCGGACAGAAGGAAAATGTGGTCAGTAATGCAACTTGTATGACACGTTTACGTCTGACAGTAGCAGATACATCAAAAGTGGATGTAGCTGGATTAAAAGATGTAGATTCAGTATTAGGAGTTGTTGAACGTGAACAAGGTGTTCAAATCGTTTTAGGACCTGGTAAAGTGACTGAAGTAGGTCGTGAATTTTCAGCTTTAACAGGAATTGATTTAGGTAGTGTGGATGAGATTAATGCAGCAGATTTAGCGAAGGAAAACAAAAAAGAAAATAAGGCCGCACATAGGGGTCCTATCCAACGATTCTTGGAACATATTGCTAATATTTTCGTGCCACTATTACCAGGGATTATCGCCGCTGGGTTAATCAATGGGATTTCAAACGTAATTAACGTAACTACACAAAATGCTTATAACTTTGAATGGTGGTACCAAGCCATTCGTACAATGGGTTGGGGACTATTTACGTTCTTACCTTTATACGTAGGGTATAATGCCGCTCGTGAATTCAAAGGAACTCCAATTCTTGGGGCGATTGCAGGAAGCATGTCACTTGGTGTTTCAACAATGCCACTTCTTTTAAAAACAGATGCTGGCCAAGTATTAATGCCGTTTACAGGTAAAGCATTTAACCCAGGTGCTGGTGGTCTATTAGCTGCCTTAATGATGGGGATTTTAGTAGCTTACTTAGAACGTGCCATTGATAAATTCATGCCACAAATGTTGAAAACATTCTTGACACCATTATGCACACTGATTATTGGAGCATTCTTGTCTGTATTAGTCATTCAACCTGCTGGTGCAGCAATGACTCAAGGAATTTATACAGTATTAAACTTTGTATATGAACAATTAGGCGTTGTTGGTGGTTATATTCTTTCTGCTGGTTTCTTACCAATCGTATCTGTTGGTTTACACCAAGCATTAACACCAATTCACGTTCTATTAAACGATCCAAACGGACCAAGTGCTGGTATCAACTACCTATTACCAATCTTAATGATGGCCGGTGGTGGTCAAGTCGGTGCAGGTTTAGCATTATACTTGAAGACTAAAAACAAAAAATTAAAACAATTAACAAGAGACTCATTACCAGTAGGGATCTTAGGTATCGGGGAACCAATGATGTATGCTGTAACACTTCCTTTAGGAAAACCATTCTTAACAGCCTGCTTAGGATCTGGTGTTGGTGGTGTATTAGCAGTTCTATTCCACCTAGGAACAGTATCTCAAGGGGTTTCAGGTTTATTCGGAGCTTTAATCATGGTGCCAGGAACGCAATTACAATTCTTAATTGCAATGATTGGAGCTTATATCGGAGGATTTGTGATTACATGGTTCTTCGGTGTAGATGAAGATCGTATTAATGAAGTATATGGAAACAAGTAAAAGAAATATTTCTTTTGGGCGCTCCATTTATATCAATCTTGGTGAACAAGTCGTTACACAAGTATTAGAAGAAATGAAAGCCGCGCGTCAAACCGTGGCTTTCACTTCTTTTCAGTTACCAGAACATCCGCTAGAAATAGCAGATATGACACGTCTTGTGGAACTTGCTCGTTCATATGAAGTGGATTTAATCCCAGACATCGCCCATAAAGATCTTACCAAAGAAAATATTGAGGCTCTGAAAAATGCAGGGCTTTCGTACCTACGTCTGGACGAATTTGGGGACGAAGCGTTTATTGAACGTTGCGGTAAGGCGTTTACGCTTGTAGTAAATGCTTCAACATTTACAAATCGAGAATACCAATTGTTAGAGCGACTAGGATTTGCTAAGCAAATCATTGCTTGCCACAATTATTATCCAAAAGTATATTCAGGAATTTCGCTTGAGAAATTCACGGCGATTAATCAAAAATTGCGGGCGCTTGGGGTCAAAGTACTCGCGTTTATTCCAGGAGACGAACCTTTAAGGGGTCCGCTTCATGAAGGATTGCCTACTGTGGAAACACATCGTACTTTGGATACGCGTCTTGCCATTTGTGAACTCATTCGTGCGCATACGGACATGATTTTGGTTGGTGATACATTTATTCATGAGTCAACACAAAAAGTCATGAAGGAATTTCAGGAAGGATTCGTGTCATTAAAGGCGCAAGTACCAGTTGAATTAACAGGAAAAGTGCTTCGTGACCGTATCGATGCCAGTGATTTTGTGTACCGTGTACTCGGTACTCGCGGCTGGACCTTGCTTGGCGGAGAGGTTTCTACAACAATCCGCACCGTTGGAGAAATCAATCAGGCTAATGCGGGGTATGGTCGCTATCAAGGCGAAATTGAAATTACTAAAGAAAGTTTACCATCAGATGCGCGTCAAAACGTTATCGGTCATTTATTACCATCTGAGATTGCTGTATTTAAAGCTTTACCAGAAGGGATAGGCATTCGATTCGAAGTAGAATAATATATAGCATCCATCCTACAATTTTAGTAGGGTGGATTTTCTTATGAATAAAAAATCAAGAGAGTGTTGTTTATATTTTAACAATAGAAAATTCAGTTGTTTTGTGATACTCTAGATAAGTATAAATTTTAAAGAAAACAAAGGGGGCCTTTGGATGATAGAGCTGATTGCAACAGTTGAATCGATCCAACAAGCAAAAGATTTGCTTGAAGCAGGCGTGGATACGATTTATTTCGGGGAGGACCAATTTGGGCTTCGTCTTCCGATGTCGTTTACACGTGAGGAACAAAAAGAATTAACAGAATTGGCGCACCAATATGGGAAGAAAGCAAGTGTTGCGGTAAACGCGATTTTCCATAATGAAGGGATTGCGCTCGTTCCGGAATACTTAACCTTTTTAAAGGAAATTGGTGCGGATAACATTGCGGTAGGAGATCCAGGAGTGGTTCAAATTATGAAGAATCCTGAGTATTCGATTCCGTACCGTTATGATGCGGCCGTACTAGTGACAAGTAGTCGTCAAGTCAACTTCTGGGGAAAACGTGGTGCCGTTGGTGCGGTGATTGCGCGTGAAATTCCTCGTGAAGAGATGAAAATCTTGGCAGCGGGTGTAGAAATTCCAATTGAGGTTCTTGTTTATGGAGCAACTTGTATCCATCATTCAAAACGTCCACTTTTAAATAACTATTTCAATTATATTGAGAAAAAAGAATCGGTTGAAAAACGCCGTGGTCTGTTTGTGTCAGAACCAGCAGATGACGATTCTCACTATTCCATCTACGAAGATATGAATGGAACGCATATTTTTGCGAACAACGACGTGTCATTAGCACCATATTTGTTAGAACTAACAGAAATGGGGATTCCGCAATGGAAGCTAGACGGAGTACTCGCTCCAGGGGAAAACTTTGTCGAAGTGGCAAAATTATTCGTGAATGCTCGTAATGAAATCGAAGCAGGAACATGGACTACTGAAAAGAGCGCCAGTCTTGAATTACAAGTTCGTGCCCTTCATCCAGAAGTTCGTGGCCTTGAGGCAGGATTTTACTTATTAAATCCAGAAGATGTGAAATAGGAGAGAGTCAAATGGGAAGAAAGATATTGAAAAAACCTGAAGTACTTGCTCCAGCGGGTACTCTTGAAAAATTAAAAACAGCTATTTTATACGGAGCAGATGCCGTTTTCCTTGGTGGGGAAGCGTACGGACTTCGTAGCCGTGCAGGGAACTTCGACTTTGCGGAAATGAAAGAAGCCGTTGATTTTGCCCATGCACATAATGCAAAAGTATATATCGCAGCAAACATGGTGACACACGAAGGAGACGAAAAAGGAGCAGGAGATTTCTTCCGTACCGTTCGTGACATCGGAATCGATGCAGCCATTATTAGTGACATGGCCTTAATGGATATCTGTGCCTCAGAAGCACCAGGATTACCTATCCATTTATCAACACAATCTTCAGCAGCTAACTATGAAACGCTCAACTTCTGGAAAGACGAAGGATTAGAACGTGTCGTATTAGCGCGTGAAGTTTCAATGGAAGAAATCAAAGAAATGCAAGAAAAAGTGGATGTCGAAATTGAAGCATTCATCCACGGTGCAATGTGTATTTCTTATTCAGGACGTTGTGTATTATCTAACCACATGGTACATCGTGATGCGAACCGTGGTGGATGTGCGCAATCTTGTCGTTGGAAATACGGTCTGTTTGATATGCCATTTGCTGGTGAAAAGAATATGGTTGGTGCGGGTGAAGAAGGAATCGAAGAGAAATTCTCTATGAGTGCCGTTGACCTAGCGATGATTCAGAACTTACCGGATTTAATTGAAGCCGGAGTGGATAGTTTGAAGATTGAAGGTCGTATGAAGTCCATTCACTATGTTTCTACGGTTTCAAATGTTTACCGTGCAGCGGTGGATTCTTACTGCGAAGATCCAGATAACTATGTATGTAAACAAGAATGGATTGACGAGTTATGGAAAGCAGCGCAACGTGAATTAGCAACTGGGTTCTATTATCAAGTTCCAACCGAACATGAACAATTATTTGGCCCACGCCGTCAAATTCCTCAATATGCGTTCGTTGGACAAGTGTTGGAATATGATCCAGAAACACAAATGGCTACCGTTCAACAACGAAACAACTTCAAAGTCGGAGACCAAATCGAGTTCTACGGACCTGGAATGCGTCATCACGAAGAAGTATTAACTCAGTTGTGGGATGAAAACGGGGAAGAAATCGAAGCGGCCCCTCATGCCATGATGATTTGTAAAATGAAAGTAACGGAACCAGTAAAACCGTTAGATATGATTCGTAAACGTCGTTAAGATGAATTTTGAATAGAAAGAAGGAATGTAAATGTCATTACCAAATTGCCCTAAATGTGGTTCAGAATACACATATGAAGATGGTGTATTATTAGTATGCCCTGAGTGTGCGTATGAGTGGGAACCAGGCTCAGAAGTTGAAGAAGGTCCTGTAGCGATCGATGCGAACGGAAATAAATTACAAGACGGAGATACTGTAACAGTCATCAAAGACTTGAAAGTAAAAGGCGCTCCGAAAGATATTAAGCAAGGAACACGCGTGAAAAATATTCGCATCGTGGAAGGCGATCATAATATCGATTGTAAGATAGATGGATTCGGCGCAATGAAACTTAAATCTGAGTTTGTTAAAAAGATTTAATGGGAGTCCCGTAGGGACTACATTCAAGCCCTTTGGATATCTTCATAATAACGACAACAGCTGTACCGGTGGGAGTCAAAGTCTCCCGCCTACCGAGCCTCAAAGATTCTCTAGAAAATAAATTTTCAAGAGAATCTAATTCGCAACGGTTACTGGTCGCTATTGTTGTTATTATAGAATCCAAAGGGCTTTTTCTGTAGCCCCTCCAGGATGCCGGAACTTTGTATCAGCTCAAATTAAGTTTCTTGCTTCTCAGTAAGAGGACCGGCTTTGGCTTTTTAGAGCTTATTAAAGAGGGGGCTTTTTTCGTCCCTCGATTCAGTGAAATTTACCAAACTTAGTGATAAGTTTTATTGCTTCTCAGTAAGAGAAGGGCTCCGGAGTGTATTGAGCCAAGGTCTCAATCCTACCGAGCCTCAAAGATTCTCTAGAAAATAAATTTTCAAGAGAATCTAATTCGCAACGGTTACTAGTCGCTATTGTTGTTATTATAGAATCCAAAGGGCTTTTTCTGTAGTCCCTCGAGAACGCCAAAACTCCATAAAGGCTCACATTAAGTTTATTGCTTCTCATGAAGAGGACCGGCTTCGGCTTTTTAGTGCTTATTAAAGAGGGGGCTTTTTTTTCGTCCCTCGACTTAGTGAGCTTCACCAAACTTAGTGATCAGTTTTATTGCTTCTCATGAAGAGCAGGATTCGGCTTTGTGGTGCTTTTAACTATAAAAGTAGGGGGCTTTTTTTCGTCCCTCGACTCAGTGAACTTTAGCAAACTTAGTAACAAGTTTGATTGCGATGGATTTTTATAATGCGACCGTGCAGGTGTTTTATGGAATCATCGTTTTACTCATTACTGCAGCAACATTAGTGTTCTTTAGAAGTGTTTCTTAGGTGAATCCATCTGAAGAATTTCATGAAATGAGTGCAAAACGTAGCAGGTGGATCAAGTGGGATATTTTGTTTAAAGTAATCGGGCTTGTTTGTTCAGCAACGATTTTTCCAATCGGATCTAGTTTGGCAGTGCTCTTTACACTCTGCGGATTAGTCATTCCTAATCAGTTCCGTAATTAAAATTTAATAAATAAGGATTGTATGCATAGGAATCGTTTTCTTATGCATATTTTTATGGCTTATTTTAGACCAGCGTTCTTGAAATTTGATTTCTACTGTGTTACATTCAAACTAAGGAGTCGAAAACGCTTTTGTGTAGGCGTTTCTGTGCTTTTTTTCACATATTTCAAATAGGAGAAGTGGCAGTTTTGGAACAGTATCATACAGGTACCATTCGATTGATGGGAACCGTCATCGAATTGAAAATTGCGCATCCAGAAGGCGAGCGTTTAGTGGCTGAAGTTTTCGAGCAATTGAAACGATATGAACATCGTTTTAGCGCGAATGACCCCACTTCAGAACTGATGGCTGTAAACTTGGCAGCTGGGAAACATGCAGTCGCTGTTCATCCAGAGATTTTTCATTTGGTGAAATTGGGGCTGGAGAATAGTCTAGCTGCAGGAAGTCGGATGAATATCTTGATTGGCCCGGTTGTTCAAACATGGCGCGTGGGCTTTAGTGATGCACGAGTACCAACGGATGAGGAAATTAAGGCCAAACTGCAACTGACCGATGCAACGAAAGTCGAATTGGATGAAGCCAGTCAGACGATTTTTCTGTTGGAAGAAGGAATGCGAATCGACCTTGGCTGTATTGCCAAAGGGTACATTGCTGACTTAGTGATGCAACAGCTGAAAGAGCTTGGAGTGACCTCTGCGCTTATTAACCTTGGTGGGAATGTTCTCACGCTAGGCCCTGCTATTCATCATGAAGATGGGAATTGGTGGATTGGGATTCAAAATCCTAAACTCCTGCGTGGAGAAAATGTGGCGCTTCTTCCGATTCAAGAGGAGTCGATTGTCACATCAGGTGTCTACGAGCGGGTACTTGAAGTTGATGGGAAGAAATACCATCATATTTTGGACCCTAATACAGGATATCCAGCAGAGACGGACGTTGCTAGTCTAACGATTGTATCGAAGCAGTCAGTCGATTGTGAGATATGGACAACAAGACTCTTTGGAAAAAAAGCACATGAAATCTTATTCGAAGTGGAACAAAACCCTAACATCGAAGCTGTGTTGATTTTAGACGATGATCGTATTTTCTACACATCAGGACTCGCTTCAAAGATTCAATTACTCGAAAGGAAGTACTCAAATGGTTAAATTAATCGGTTTAGTCGGAACAAACTCAAAAAAATCAACAAACCGTCAACTATTACAATACATTCAAAAACATTTTTCAGAACAGGCGGAAATTGAACTTGTCGAAATTAAAGACTTACCAATGTTCAACAAACCAACTCCAAAAGTAGTGCCACAAGAAGCACAAGTAATTGCAGATAAAATTGCTGCAGCAGATGGAGTCATCATTAGTACACCAGAATATGATCACTCATGCCCAGCTGTATTAATGAACGCTTTAGCATGGTTATCTTATGGTATCTATCCATTATTAAACAAACCTGTCATGATTACAGGAGCATCATACGGAACACTCGGATCTTCACGTGCACAAAGTCAATTACGTCAAATTTTAGACGCACCAGAAATTAAAGCACGCGTTTTACCAAGTGATGAATTCTTATTAGGTCACGCCTTACAAGCATTCGACGAAGAAGGCAACTTAAAAGATGCAGCAACTGTTGAAAAATTAGAAAAGATTTTCGCAGATTACTTATTATTCATTGAAATTACAGGACAATTAGTTCGTGCCAACGAAGCTCGTGCAAAAGAAGCGAAAAACTTCTCATGGGACAGTTCTAAAAAATAAGGAGTGACAGTAAAGTATGAAAATTATTGGTATCGTAGGATCAAATGCGGAATTTTCGCATAACCGTTTATTATTACAATTTATCGAAAAGAAATTCGGTGACTTATTCGAGTTTGAAATCTTAGAAATTAAAGATATTCCAATGTTCAACCAAGACGAAGATCAATCTAAGAGCTTCCCAGTACAATACATGTACAACAAATTAATCCGTGCAGATGGTGTGATTATCGCAACACCTGAACACAACCACACCATTACAGCTGCGTTGAAGAGTACATTAGAATGGATGTCATTCAACTTACACCCATTCGAAAACAAACCTGTAATGATTATGGGAGCTTCTCACTATGATCAAGGAACTTCTCGTGCGCAAGTGCATTTACGTAAAATCTTGGACGCTCCAGGGGTAAACGCATATGTATTGCCAGGGAACGAATTCCTATTAGGAAAAGCAAAAGAAGCGTTTGACGAAGAAGGAAATATTAAGAGCGAAGGAACTGTTGCGTTCTTACGTTCATGCTTAGAAAACTTCGTGAAATATGTGGAGGTTGTAAAAGTGTTACGCAAACCATTACCAACTCCTCCAGAAGATTTAGACTGCACAAACCCAATTTCTACAACAGTTCAAGGCGTAGATCCTGATGATCCAGAATGGGTTGAAAAAGCAAGTGAAATCGTTGGAGCGGCTCAAGGAAACGACTATGTTCGCTTAGACCACGGTTTATTAACCGTTGACCAAATCGATATGTTCTTAAAAGCTTTACCATTTGAAGTAACATATGCCGATGACAACAACCAATTCTTGTACTATAACTTCAACAAACCAGCAAACAAAATGTTGGCTCCACGTGTGCCATCTCAATCTGGTAACCGTTTAGGAACTGTTCACCCACCACGTACCTTCAAAAATGTGGAATACCTCATTGCGAACTTACGTGCAGGAAACGTGGATTACTTCCGTACAATCGTTCCGAACACTCCACCAGAAATCATCAACGTACACAACTATCAAGCAATGTACTATCCTGATGGTTCTTACGCTGGAATTAACGAAATCGTATTTGACTTCAAACCATGGTTAGATTGGTACTTACAAACAACTGGCCAACGTTTAGTCAGCGCAAATGGGGCAGCTCCTGTAGCTGACGCAACAAGCGGCGCTTCAAACAGCGGACACTCAGCTCCAGCTCCAGCAGCAGATGCGACAAGTGGTGCTTCAGATAGCGGGCATTCAGCTCCAGCTCAAGCACAAGCAGTAGACGCAACAAGCGGTGCTTCAGAACATTAAGAGTTTAAATGCAAACTTTAATAGTTAACCCTCAAACCCTTTGAAATACAAGGATATTTACAAGAGAGTGGATTGAATTTACTACAATTTACTACTTTTGAGGAAAAAGCCTTGATGTGCTGTAAAAACTCTTCAGATAGAAGTACTTTACCACAGACATAAAAGGCATGTTGTGGGAATCAAAATTAAATAGGAAATCGTAAAAGCGGTGCTCTTTCGCTTCTGTTAAAGGAAGTATAAGAACACCGCTTTTTCATGCTCGTGTTACGAAGTAGAAGCTAATCAGGACTTGACAGTGATCGTATTGATGAAATCCTTGACCTTATTCTTGAACTGTATGCAGGAAAACACCACAAAAAGTACGAACCCTTTCCTATGCTTGCTGTTCCTCTTATTTCTTAATTTTTACAACAACGAAAATTCACTTTTGCCAAAGATGGCAGAGAACAAACACTGCAATTTGATAACTGTATGACTGATGTTCATTGAACAGGAAAATGAAAAATTAGAGGGAATATAAAGTGTTAAAGAACAGTAAGAAAAGCGTGGAACTTTCAAATATCTTGGCATACAGAGTCAGGCAATTCAGGTATCGTAGTTTGATTTGACGCTTGGAAAGAATAAGGGGGAATTCTAAGACTGTAAAGTGTGTTGATTGTAAACTTAAAGTCTTTTATTTTCTTATTATGTTGACAAGGAACATGCAATATGATACATTATGAATGAATAAAAAAAATATTCATTCATAACAAAAAGGAGATCTGTTAAATTGGATAAAAAACAGGCTTTAAAGGCTGCTGCCCATGATATCTTCTCTAAAACAGGCTATAAGGCAACAGGAATTTCAGAAATTGCCAAACAAGCTGGTGTGGCAGTCGGTTCTTTCTATAACTATTATGACAGTAAAGAAGCTATTTTTTTAGATGTTTATGTAGATGAGAATAATCGTGTACGTCAAGCAATGATAAACGAAATTGATTGGGGAATGGATATGGTCGAACTTGTCAGTCAGATTTTCAGAACGTCACGAAGTTATATTTCTTCCAATAAAATTCTTTCGGAATGGTACAATCCTATGATTTCTAATGAGTTGCATCGTTATTATTCTTCGGAAGAAGGCAAAATTTCAAATTCATTTCATCAGTTTTTAGAGGAGACATTTACCAATCGTATCGAGGATGAAGGATATTCACAAGAAAGAATTCAAGAAATCTTACAAGTTTACAATCTGTTTTACTATATGGATATGCACATTACAGAAAATGATTTTCCGGGTGTCAGTAAAACAGTTGAAATACTTGCAACTTATTTTGTAAAGGGCATTTTAAAAAAATAAAGAATTGATTTCTTTATTTTTTAAGAGAAAATGAATGAATTTAAATTTTATTCATTCAAAATTATAAAGGAGATATTATTATGAACAAACAAGGGGTAAAAAAATGAATGGATGGAGTATTGCAGGAATTTCTGTCGCCGTTATTGGTATTTTGGTCATTATATTGGGAGCTATGCTACAGTCAATTGACTTATCCAGCCCTGATTTCATGAGCTTTGCTACTGGAGGCATAATGTTGTTAGCGATAGGGTTATGTATGATTACCGGATTACCTGCCATTTTGCAAATTGCAGGCATTTGGTTGGCAGCAGTGACTATCATAATTTATATATACAGCTTGCCGGATACCGATTTTGTTATCAAAGTGATTGGTTTTATTCCTACTATCGCACTGGCTTTTTGGGTATCTTTTAAATTTTGGAAATGAGGGAAATAATGAAAAGAGGTAAAAAAATGGTGATAATTATTATATCTATTCTGGTGGCACTGTGCCTTATTACTTGGGGTGTGATTACCTATCTTGGACGGAGTCAAACTTTGTCGGTTAAATCCATTGAAAATTTCAATGACGACCTTTACTTAATACGTTTGACGAAACCTGACAATGTGACATGGGAAGCTGGATCTTATGCTCAATTTACATTACATGATGTTAAGGAGAACGCTCAAGAAACTACTGACGTAATATCCAGTGCTTCAATGAGCAATGATAAAAACAAACAAAATAGTGGCTGGCTGACAATAGCTTCTAACCCTAATGAGAATGAAATTTTCATTTTGACACACAATAGTGGAAGTTTCTATAAAAAAACATTGACTAATTTGCAAGCAGGAAGTAAGGTCGAGATGAGCTGGCTTTACTCTAATTTATCTGTTGCAGATGGCAAAGATCCACTTGTTTTTTTTGCTTCTGACGTTGGCATTGCGGCAATACGGCCAATTATCAAAGAGTGGGCTGGAAAACGGGATATTATTATCAGTCACTTGGATAAAGGGGTTCTTATTTTTAATGAAGAAATAGCAAATTTATCAAAAAAAGAAACAAATTTGACCTATGAAACAACTTCTAGCTTTTCTCAAAGTCAAGACAGCCTTAAAAATGCAGCAGAAAAGTATGGAAATAAGGCCACATATCTCTTATCTGGTCAACCTGATGATGTGGAAATGATGAAGAAGTTCCTTGAAGAAAAAGGGATTGATAGCAAGAAGATTAAAGTAGATGCTTTTAAAGGGTTGAAATAGCAGCTATCTCCATTGGGTTAAATTACATCTTGATTTTAGAGTGACATATTTTATTATAAATGAAAAAACTAGGCATTTTTTGCCTAGTTTTTTTGATTTTAGAGACAAATTTGAACTCTGTTTTCTCCACGGAAACAATTAGAAATGGTTTTCTCAAAAGTAATAAAAATGTAAAGTTTATAGTATCCAAATGTAGCGGTTTTGAGATATAATGATGACGAACATAATGAATGGAGAATTTCAATGGAGACTTCAAATTATCAAACGGGACTTTCTAAGTCAAATGCGTATCCACATCCTCCTGAAAAACAAAAACGGAAGAGGAGCGCAGCTTTAGATGGCTTGAAAGGTTTTTTTATACTTGCAATTATTTTATATTACTATTTTCAACATTTATTGCCTGGGGGCTTTTTGGCGGTAAATGGTTTTCTTGTAGTTGGGGGCTATTTAACCTTTAGACAGAATAAGAAGACCTTTGCTGAAGATTACCAAGAGAGATTCTCGTGGAAGAGTCTAAAAAGAATGTTTTTCCCGATGCTCTTTATGATTATCACAACTGTCGCTACGCTCTTTTTAGTCGCACCGCAAATGCTATCCAATATTAGAGGAATGGCGCTATCTGCACTGTTCTTTGTCAATAACGATTATCAGATCTTTAGTCAACAATCTTATTTTGTGCAGTCTGCTAATCCAAGTCCTTTTGTCCATCTTTGGTACGTTTCGTTATATGTCCAATTATTAATTGTTGGATTCTTGCTGAGAAGACTGATGAAGAAGATGAACTTTCTGCGAATGCAAGAGTTCGCTCTGTTAGCATTTCTAACGATTGCTTCAGCAGTGGGGATGGCAGCTTTATATTGGTGGGAACAAGATCCATCGCATGTGTACTATCTTGTGTCAACTCGACTGTTCTCATTCACTTTAGGCGCTTTACTAAGCTATATTCATGAAGGAAAACTCTTAATCCCAGAAGATCATTCTAATAAAGGGAACTTAAATATTGCCAGCATCATTGGTATGGGAGCACTCATTTGGATGCTCGTGACCTTCAATGGGATGCAAGCGGAAGTGTATTACATGATCATGCTAGTATCTTCCATTGTCATGACATTACTGGTTTCATTTGCCCTTCGTGAAGGCGTATGGCTTCACTATATTATTAGTTTTAAAGGTTTTACTTTCTTCGGGAAAAGAAGTTTCTCTTATTACTTATGGTTTTATCCAATTCATTTAATCTTGCCATCCTTTTTACGAGGGGTTGAAGATTATTGGTTGAATGTTTTGATTCAATGGATCACGATAATTGTACTAGCTGAAATCACTTATCAATTATTTGAAAAAGAACGAATTCCGCTTCCGATTGGACAAGCGCATAGTCCGTATCGGTTAACGGCGTATATGAAATCCAACCTTCCAAAAGGGTTGAAACACTTCGGAATTGCTTTTTCATTAGTGTATCTGGTCTTTGCTGGCTTAGCCGGGATTGGATTTGCGCAGGAAAAAGACCAAACCAGTGTGGTTCATGAAGTAGAAGAAAAGATTCGCAAAAATCAGGAACTGCTTCAAGAAACAACCGTGGAACCTACTACGGAAGCTGTCACAACCGTAAATTCGGAAGTAAAGGCCAATATAGAACAACAAGTTCGACAAACGCCAATCACCTTTGTAGGAGACTCCGTTCTGTTAGCTTCTGCCAATAAATTAAGAGAAGTCTTTCCAAATGCTTATGTGGACGGGGAAGTGGGACGTCAATTGTATTACAGTACTCCCGTCGTTCAAAAACTAGTGCAACAAGGAAGATTATCTCAAACGGTCGTATTTGTACTCGGTTCAAACGGAGCCTTTGCAAGTGCGCAAATCGATTCTCTTATTCAAGCAGCAGGTAACCGTGAAATTTTCTTAGTAACGGCAGGCTATGAGATTAAATGGGCTAAAGAAGTAAACGATCAGCTGAAAGCAGCCGCTGAACGGTATCCAAATGTGCATTTAATCGACTGGGGAACCTATGCGAGGGGACGTACGAAAGAGTTGCTCTTCGAGGATGAAATTCATCCAAATGATACTGGAGCTTCTGAGATGGCGAACTTAATCTTGCAAGAAATGGTGAAATTAAAATTACAATAATGATAAAGGCGACTCAAATGGGTCGTCTTTTTTATTTTCTAAAAATATTTTTGAAAACGCTATTGACAAACGAGTGTACTAAGCGCATAATACAGTTAAAAGAAAGTGTATTATTCGATTAATACACTGATACAATCGAAAGAAAGGAGAAGCCGATGATTGTATTTGATAAAAGAAGTCCGGTTTACGAGCAAATTGTCGCGTATTTCAAGGCGGAAATAGTATCCAAACGGCTAAAACCCGGACAAGAAATGCCAAGTAGACGAGAACTGGCTTAGGTGATGCAAGTGAATCCGAATACGGTTCAAAGGGCATTTCATGAAATGGAGGCTATTGGTCTTGTGACAACGGGAAATAATGTAATGAGTAGAGTGACAGAAGATGAGGATAGAATCGAACAGCTAAAAGAAGAAATGTTGGAAGAAGCGATTACGAGTTTTGTTGATGCGATTGCTCCGCTTCAGCTCTCTCAAAAAGAGATTATTGACCATCTGAGCCAGAAATTGTGATAGGAAGGAGAGTTCTAAATGCTAACGGTACAAAATTTAAGTAAGAAATTTGGAAAAAAACAAGTGTTAGATGATATTTCGTTTAACGCGAAAAAAGGGGAAGTCACAGCGCTCATCGGTGTGAATGGGATTGGGAAAACAACCATTATGAATTCTATTGCGGGCTTACTCCCTTATGACAAAGGCCAAATCGTGATTGATGATATGCCAGTGCGTAAGGTGTTTGCTGAAAAAGTCAGCTATATTACGGATAGTTCCATTATTTCTCCAAATCAAACGGTAGATGAAGCGATTGATTTTATGCGTACATTCTATCCAAACTGGAATCGTGCGAAAGAAAAACATTTATTGAAGTTCTTCCGATTGAACTTAAAAGACGAAGTGAGATCTCTTTCGAAAGGGAATGTAGCCAAGTTGAATTTACTGCTTGGAATGGGATTAGACACAGATTATATTTTGATGGACGAACCATTCTCCGGAATCGACGTCTTTACACGTGAAGAGATTGCACGCGTGTTTACGAGTGATTTATTAGACGGACGAGGCGTATTAATTACAACACATGAAATTAATGATATTGAGTACATTGTAGACAAGGCGCTCTTGCTGGATGGAGGAAAAATCGTTAAAGAATTTTATCCAGAGCAAGTTCGTGAAGAAGAAGGGAAGTCTATCGTGGATGTGATGAGGGAGGTATACTTACACTGAGAAAAGTCATTCAACTAACGCTTTATAATTTAGGCCAGGCCAAAGGATTTATTCTCGTTACGGCACTGCTTCAAGTATTGATTCAAGTCGGTCTTCAGTTTTTTACGATAGTAACTTCTGGGCTGCTGAGTGGAATGAGAATTTTAACGGAAAAGCAAGAAATTCTTCGAGTAGTTCTCGTAGAAATCAATATTGGATTACCTGTATTTTTTGCAGGGGTAGCCATTCTTGTCTATAGTGCGATGATTTGGTCGAAAGAGTGGAGTACAAAGGGTTCCTTTATTTACCGATTATTGATGTTACCGGGGTCCCGCTTTAGTGTGTACTTATCGAAGTTACTAACAATGCTAATCATCACGTTCTTCCTACAAGGCGTTCAAGTGATTGGAGTATTTTTAAATTACACTCTTTCAAGAGTATTTATTCCGAGTCTTGATTCCTATCATGTGACACCATGGTCTCTTGTGACAAATTCCATTGCTATGCAGACGGTTGTTCCAAAATATGAGACTCAATTTTTCTTCTTCTTCCTATTTGGGGTAGCCGCTATCGTGACCATTTTCCAAATCACCTTATTAGTGGTTGGAGTTGAAAAGAAATCCACAACAACGAAATTAATGAGTATCATCGGATATATCTTACTCCTTATCATTTATGTAGGAACCGTCTCTCGTTACCAATGGAGTTTCTATTTCATCGGATCTGAAACCATCCTCTATTTAGGAACGGGAATAGTCGTGTGGATTATCGGCAATTTATTACTCAGTGATTATTTATTAAATCATAAGGTCAGCGTATAAGGAGGTTTGAACAATGAAATCAAGAAAATTTGCCACAGCCATCTTTGCGCTCGGTGGTCTCATGTTCCTTAGTAGTGTAGGATTTGCAGTCTATAAAGATGTCAAACCTGCTCCTGTATCTCTGCAGTTATCACAAGAAGAGAAAAAACTCGTTGAAGGAGCGACGTTTCAGTTTACGCCCTATACACAAGATATTACCAATCATAATGGTGCTACTCACGCACTCTTAGACGGAGAAGTGAAGCGAATTGGTTTTGGAGAGCATCTCCACGCGTACAGTTTACGAAATCAAATGAAAGATTTTTCAGTACTGGATAGACCACATTACGGAACTTCTATCACTTTCAAAGGGTATAAACTCTATTACGGATCACAATTCAATGTGTATCAGACAAATAATGACCCAGTGATTGGATATACATTGATGAATACAGAGACGAAAGAGTTAGTTTCCAATACGGTATCCATCCCAAAAGAAATCCGCGGAGACCGTACGTATATTGAAACTCCTACCTTCTACAGAGATGGGGATACTTTATACGCAGTTATGCAATGGAGCGATTCTGATAGAGGGCATTATCTATTAACGTTTTCGATTGACTTGAAGACCGGAACGCCTTCTAAATTGGAAAAAGTCAATTTACCGGGAAATCTACAAGAATTCCATTGGAGAGTAGCTTCAAGCGAGAAAGTATATGATCCGCAAAGACTCATCATGGGATCTTCTTATTCAAAAGAAAATAAATTCCATTGGATGACTTTTGATGCGAAGACGAAACAATTCGCCGAGATTGAATCGACTGAGACGATGGCTTTTGAAAATACAAGTCTGTATGTAGTGGAGGATCAAGTGTATGTAATCTCTACTGAAAAATCGAAAGAATTGTCTCAAAGTCAAGGATATCAAGAACCAAGTGAACGAAAGAATAATAAATTGACTCTATACAAAATTGGTGCCAATCATCAGTTGGAGATTAGTCAAACGATTGAAACAGATCCATACGCTCCACTTCCATACTTAAATCAAGGGAATTTGGTGATGATTTCGTTAGTAGATGGAAAACCAACATTACGAGTACAATCGCTCAAAACAAAAGAAATTTTATTATCCAAACCGATCGATGTGATTGAAAAAGTGTTCTTTACGAATGCCAATAGCTATCGTGGTGGGGATCGCTAAAATAAAAAAAGCTACGTTAGGATATCCTAACGTAGTTTTTCGTTTACGCTTTTTCTTCAGTTTTCAAGTGTGGGTTTGGAAGAAGATGGTTCACTCCAATGGCAATCAATGCGCCAATAAGGGTATCCAAAATTCTTTGAATCGCATAGGCGGTATTTTGTCCTGCTTCAACGTTAAAGAAAATGACTAAGAAGGTTGAACAAGAATTAATGACGCCGGTTTTATTGAATTGGTTACAAAATAAAATTATTAAGATAATGCCAATCGGTGCTAGTAATAAATCCGTATATTCTTGGTACGGAAGAATGGCTCTTAATTGGAACAATAGAATTGCGACCACCCCACCTGTAGTGTTGCCTACAAAACGAGAGAGCGCAAATTTAAAGGTTTGTTCGTGGTCGGTTCTTAGGCTAAAGATGGCGGACAGTGCAGCCAGCATCGGAGAACCACGATGTAATACTCTAAATAGCACAACGCAAAGAAAAACAGATATCGCAGTTTTTAAAGTACGTAGTCCGATATGAAATGGATTTTTTGAAGTTTGGGACACACTCTCACCTCTTTTTAAAGATAACGTTATTATAATATACGATAGTGAAAAATGACAAAAAATTGAAAAATGAACCTAATAGGTGTATTATAGTATTAAGAGGTGATGAAGATGCATGAAGCATTTGTATTAATTGTTGTAAATGCCATTCGAGAAAGATATCTCTCAGAAAAAGCATTTTACACACAAGAATTAGGTATTAGTGGGCAAAGTTGGACAAGATGGAAGAATGGAGAGAGAGGACTGAAATCTGAAAATATGCAGAAGATTTCAATGCTGTTTACGGACTACGAGTGGATGCTGGCGCACAAAATTGCCAGAAATGCGGAGGTTCTTCCTGAAGTGGCTTCTGATCCGGTGGCAGAGTATTTAAGATTAAAAGTCCAAATTGCTAATCATTGGATTCGTCAAGAAAATGTCCGAGTAGAATGGAAGACAGCTGCTGTTAGCAAAGGAAAATTCAAAGAGAATGTGACCATCTTACGTATTGCGACTAATTATGGAAGTTGGAGTTATCAAGATATTATTGAAATTCGAATTGTGGGGATTACGCATAAACAAATTGGAACGAAGAAACAAGGATTACTCGAGTGGATTCGGGATGAAAAAGCTCAACAAAAATATTTAGAATACGGTAAAAATGTATTTATTCCAGAAAATGATTCAGAAGAAAAATTTAATGTTTAAAATCACGGATACTCTCTTTAAAAGAAGGGGGTATCCATTTTTTTATAGGGTATTTTATGATAAAATTGAAAGATAAAGAAAGTGGTGAAATTGTGGCGAAAAGAAAGAAAAGAAAAAGTAAATTCGCGTTTCATCTTGTAGAGTGGTTTAAGTCATTATCTAAATTGACGGCGCTTCTCCTCGTAGCTGTAACGAGTGTTCTTTTGGCCGGTACCATCACATGGTTGTCTGAAAACAAACCGCAGCACAAGGCAGAAACGTCTACAAGAGAGACCTTCATAGAGACGATTGCTCCAGCTGCCCAAAAAGCGTATCGCGATTATGGAGTATTGCCAAGTGTCAGTCTGGCGCAAGCAATTCTCGAATCGAACTGGGGAGAAAGCTTATTAGCGAGCAAATATTATAATTTATACGGGGTAAAAGCGACGACCGCGCAGCCGAATGTAGTGCTTGAGACAGCCGAATTTGTCAATGAAACATGGATTACGATTAATGGTCGTTTTCGTGTGTATGATAGCTGGGCTGATTCAGTGGAAGCTCATGCGCAACTGTTGGCATATGGGGTAGATTGGGACCCAACGCTCTATCATAAAGTGCTAGGGGCTAGAAATTATAAGCAAGCAGCTCAAGCCTTGCAAGATGCAGGATACGCCACCGACCCAACCTATGCACAAAAGCTAATTCAAATGATTGAAGAACATCAATTGTATCAATATGATAAATTGCCAAGTGAAGAAACAACCGCATCTGTGCGAAGAGGTTCTTAAGAAATCAAATTCATTTTAACGTATGCAAAAGGAGAGGATATACATGAGTCAATTATTACCAGGATCCATTGTCGGAATCATTGGGGGAGACGAGCAAGTTGCATCTGTTGCAATTGCCGCTAGAAAGATGGGGTATGTTGTATATAGCTACCATCAATCGAACGAGGCTGCTATTTCGATGGCAGAATATGAAATTGTGTCTTCCTATGATGACCGTGCATCCTTACTTGATTTTGCTGAGAAAGTAGATACTCTCCTTCTGATGACGAATTTAGTTTCTGTAGACACATTAGTGGCTCTAAGTAGTAAAACAAGATATTACCAATCATTGGAGCTAGCCGAAATTTCTCAAAATCGTACGGTCGAAAAATTATTTTTAGAAGAACATGCAATCAACGTAGCTCCTTATGGGATTGTCACCCATGTTGGGGAATTACCCACTTTATTAGAAAGTATTGGACTTCCCGCTTTTCTAGAAAGTAATCAAGTGAACAGTCGATACGAAGAACCCATCGCCTTATATGATCAAGATATTGACGAGCGAGTTTTGGGAAAAATCGAAGAAGGGCCAAGTATGTTGACTGCCTTTGTGCCTGCTCAACGCCATTTTTCATTGACTGTTGTTCGCGACTATGAGGATCGTGTAACGATTCTACCAATTACAGAAGATGTATATATCTCTGGAAAATTAAAGTACAGTATTGCTTCACGCCGAATGAATCCAGAATGGGTTCAAGAGCTGAAGAGAATCGCTTTTAAAGTCGTGGATTATCTTTCAGGGTCAGTGGTGCTATCGATTCAAGTCTTGATGGGAAATAATGGTATTTTTTATGTGAAATCGATTAATCAACTGCCTTTAATCCAACAACAATTTGGAAGTGCACAACTAGGAAAAGGATTATCAGACATCATTACACGAGTAGCCACTGGACTTCCGGTAGAATACAAGAAACCTACTGAGGAAATGATTCTAGTGCCGATTTATGAATCCATGCTTGAAAAAGCAAGTTTATTAACACTATTGAAACCAAAATGGGATTTTGAATTTTTCCAAACCTCACCTAAGAGAGCAACAGACATCTTAGGAGTGATTCGATTAAGTGGAGGGTCCAGTGTGGATCTACTTGGAGAAATTGAAGTTTCAGATTTATTCTTTAATGGAAAATAGTTCCTCAAGGAAAGGAAAGAGTAAGTGAAAAATTCAAACGAATTAATTAAGGGAATGAACCCTCGCCAAAAGGAAGCGGTTATGCATACACAAGGTCCGCTTCTCGTAATGGCGGGGGCTGGAAGCGGAAAGACGCGCGTGTTGACGCATCGAATGGCTTATATATTAGCCGAGGAAGAAGTTCAACCGTGGAATATTCTAGCGATTACGTTTACGAATAAAGCAGCCAGCGAGATGAAAGAGCGGGTAAGTGCTCTAGTAGGCGAGCAAGCAGGCGATATGTGGGTATCCACTTTTCACTCGATGTGCGTTCGCATTTTAAGAAGAGATTGTGAACGCATCGGTCTTGCAAAGTCGTTTACAATTATTGATTCTGGGGATCAACTTTCTGCGATGAAACGCATTATGCAAAAGTTGAATATTGATTCGGATAAGTTTGATGCACGTGGCATCTT
The DNA here is from genome assembly GCF_025150565.1 of Granulicatella adiacens ATCC 49175. Classification (NCBI taxonomy): domain Bacteria; kingdom Bacillati; phylum Bacillota; class Bacilli; order Lactobacillales; family Carnobacteriaceae; genus Granulicatella; species Granulicatella adiacens. The sequence continues at coordinate 196,845 of NZ_CP102283.1, forward strand.
AGCAAGTATTAGTAATGCAAAAAATAATTTTGAAGATGCGGAAACCTTCGCAAAGACACATGCAAACTTCATGGACCAAATAACCGCGAAGTGCTATGTCGAATACGAAGCAGAAAAACGCAAAAATATGACCGTTGACTTTGATGATTTAATCATGTTAACGGTGAAATTGTTTAAAGAGCATCCAGATGTATTAGCGTATTATCAACAAAAATTTCATTATATCCATGTGGATGAGTACCAAGATACAAACCATGCACAATACTTACTGGTTCAATTGCTAGCGGATAAGTTCAAGAATATTTGCGTGGTTGGAGATGCCGATCAAAGCATTTACGGTTGGCGTGGAGCCGATATGGAGAATATCTTGTCGTTTGAACACGATTATCCACAGGCGAAAGTGGTCTTACTAGAGCAAAACTATCGTTCAACGAAGACGATTTTAAAAGCAGCCAATCAAGTGATTGAAAATAATCAAAATCGTAAACCAAAAGAGCTATGGACCGAAAATGAAGCAGGAGACAAGATTACCTATTATTGTGCGGCTTCCGGGTATGAAGAGTCTCGTTATGTGATGAGAACCATTCAAAAGATGGTGAATTTTGACGGATACGATTATAGTGATTTTGCAGTTTTATACCGTAGTAATGCCCAATCACGGACCCTTGAAGAAGATTTATTAAAAGCGAATATGCCTTTCAAAATGGTAGGGGGTCAACGATTCTACGAGCGTATGGAAATCAAGGATTTACTCGCCTATTTACGTTTATTAGTGAACCCGACCGATGACTTTAGCTTCAGACGTGTTGTGAATGCGCCAAAACGCGGTATTGGTGGAAAGAGTATTGAAAAATTAGAAGACTTTGCTCAAATGCACGGTTTTTCTCTTTTAGAAGCTTCTGCTGAGACGACTCTTAACGGGATTAGTGGGAAAGCAGGAAAAGGATTAGCCGATTTTGCGAAGCTAATCAGCGATTTAACGAAGATGCAAGAGTTCGTTTCGCTAACCGATTTAATCGAAGAAGTCATGATAAAATCAGGCTACATTGCCTCTCTTGAACAGGCGCACACCATGGAAGCAGATGCGCGAATCGATAATATGCGGGAATTCTTATCCGTAGCTAAAGAGTTCGAAGAAAAACGGTTCGATTCTGAAGCAGAAGAATCAGCTTTAGTCCAATTCTTAACGGATTTATCCTTAGTGACGGATATGGAAAATGAAGAAGAAACGAGCGCTTCACAAATTACATTGATGACCTTGCATGCGGCAAAAGGGTTAGAGTTCCCGGTCGTGTTCCTTGTAGGGATGGAAGACGGAATTTTTCCTTCTGCAAGAACCTTACAAGAAGGTGATGAAGAAGAGGAACGTCGATTGGCCTATGTAGGGATTACACGTGCAGAGAAAAAGCTCTTTATGACACGTGCGTATTCAAGACTGCTCTACGGGAAAACGCAACATTACCGCGAGTCTCGTTTTATGCAAGAAATTGATGATAAACTTCTTCAAAAAGAAGGAGAAATGATTAGCGACTCTTATTATTCAAGTAGTTTCTACTCAGAAAAACCAAGTTATAACAGAGGTTCTTCTGCAACAGGTGGGCGACTCTTTGATCGTTACCGCAACACGAATGCGCAAAAGAATGAGGGGTATTTACATAAGAAATCTCACTCTTCTGCAAGCATTCAGCGCGTAGAAAAACAAACGCCAACGTCTGCTTCAAGCGATGGATGGACGGTTGGTATGAAAGTATCGCATAAAAAATGGGGAAGAGGAACCGTAGTCCGTATTACCGGTGAAGGAGATCGTCAAGAACTTGACGTGGCTTTTGCAGGGATGGGAATCAAGCGACTCCTTGCAAGTTTTGCCCCAATTGAAAAAATCGAAGAATAGAGGATGAAGATGAATACAACGATTCAACAAAGAATTGAACAACTCAAAGAACAATTAAATCGTTGGAGTCATGAGTATTATGTGGAAGATAAACCTACTGCAACAGACGCAGAGTACGATAAGGCTTATCATGAATTACTAGCTTTAGAAAAGGAACATCCGGAGTTCGTGACGGCTGATTCTCCTACGCAACGGGTGGGGGGAGAAGTGCTCGAGCAGTTCCAGAAGGTCACTCACACCAATCCGATGCTCAGCCTTTCAAATGCCTTTTCGAAGGAAGATTTGGAAGAGTTTGATGCGCGTCTTCGCAAGTTAACGAACCGAGCAATCGAGTATGTATGTGAACTAAAAATCGATGGACTTTCTATTGCGTTGACGTATCAAAACGGGCAACTTCAACTTGGAGCAACCCGTGGAGATGGGACGACAGGTGAAGATGTAACGGGCAATGTGCGTACCATTAAATCAGTACCTTTGTCTTTAAAAGAGCCTTGGAATATCGAAGTGCGTGGTGAATGTTATATGCCGAAAAAATCATTCGTGGCATTAAACAAGTCGCGCGAAGAAGAAGGTCTTGAAGTCTTTGCCAATCCAAGAAATGCAGCGGCAGGAAGCCTACGCCAGCTTGACCCTAAAATTGCGGCGAAGCGAAACTTGTCCGTCTTTCTATACAGTAGTCCTAGTGTGGAAGAGCTAAATGTTTCAACACAAGAAGAGTTGTTGAGGAAGATGGCAGAGATTGGCTTTGTAACCAATCCTGAGCGCTTAAAATGCCAAACGATTGATGAAGTGTGGAATTACATCGAGACGATTGGTGCGAAACGCCAAGAATTACCATATGAAATCGACGGTATGGTGATTAAGGTCAATGATTTTGCCACTCAAGAAGAAATTGGCTACACGGTCAAAGCGCCACGTTGGGCCATTGCGTATAAATTCCCAGCAGAAGAAGCTCAGACAGTGGTTCGCGATGTGGAGTGGACGGTGGGACGCACCGGAGTGGTTACCCCAACTGCGGTGATGGATCCTGTTCAATTAGCAGGAACGACGGTACGACGTGCGAGTTTGCATAATATTGATTTGATGAAAGAAAGAGATATTCGCTTGGAAGACACTGTGGTGATTCATAAGGCAGGAGACATTATTCCAGAAGTCACACGCGTGATTTTAGAGAAACGTCCAGCTACAAGTCAGCCATACGAGTTTCCAACAACTTGTCCGGTCTGTCATGAGAAATTGGAACATTTGGAAGATGAAGTAGCCATTCGCTGTTTGAATCCAAAATGTCCAGCTCAACTGACAGAAGGCATGAGCCACTTTGTTTCACGAAATGCGATGAATATGAGTGGAATTGGGCCAAGTATCATTAAGCAATTTTTTGAAGAAGGTCTAGTTCTTGATGTTGCAGATTTATATAAATTAACTTTGGATCAGCTATTAGAATTAGACAAAATTCAACAAAAGAGTGCGGAAAATATTCTTGAAGCCATCGAGAATAGTAAAGCCAATTCCTTGGAACGCCTTCTAACAGGACTGGGAATCCGTCATGTAGGAACCAAGGCTGCTAAAGAACTGGCACAACATTTTGAAAATATGAAGGCTTTACAAGAGGCGAGCATTGAACAATTGTTGGAAATTGATGGTTTAGGTGATATTATTGCTTATAGTGTAAAAACTTATTTTGAACAACCATCCGTTCAAGAACTTATCCAAGAATTACAAGATCGTGGAGTGAATATGAGCTATCTTGGAAAGACAAAAGCAGACAGTGAAGCTTCAGGACATATCCTAAGTGGAAAGACTGTCGTTTTAACAGGGACATTAGAACAATTAACAAGACAAGATGCAAAAGAAAAATTGGAATCGCTTGGAGCGAAAGTAACAGGCTCTGTTTCTAAGAAGACAGACGTTGTGATTGCTGGATATTCAGCCGGAAGCAAGTTGGATAAAGCTAACTCACTAGGGATTGAAGTGTGGAGTGAACAACAATTTCTGGATTCTCTTGCATAGAAAGGAAGTCATATGAAACATAAATTACGCTTGGGATTATTAGGGTTAATGAGTGCATTCACCTTAGCCGCCTGTGCAGATATTACTCAAGCCAATCGCCAAAATACAAATACGAAAAATGATGCCAATGCAAAAGTGGTTCAGTCGACAACGAATCAACTGTCCAATAATTTTTATCGTGCATTGATTACTAACGGGAAATATCAAGTGAGCCAAAACCGTGGAGCTACTTTAAGCTTGAATACGGGATTTAATTTAAAAAATTTCGAAACAGGTTTAATCGATCTTTCTAGAAATGTATTCCCTACGAATCAGTATTTCTTTAGAGAAGGACAGATTATCGATGCTGATACAACGGCTAAATGGATTGCTCGTAAAAGCGATAAGAATCCAGAAGGGTTAAATCCTGCTGATAATGGAGATACTTCACCAACAGGACGTGCTCCACTTTATTTAGCGCAGATTTTGGAACAAGACTACATGATTCAAACTGAAAACAACTTTGAATTAGGTGGGATTAGTATTGGGATTGCGATGAACAGCGTTGATTATTATACGAATGGTGATCGTGATGCAGAAACTGAAATTTCGAAAGAAGTCATGATTGAACAAGCGAAAACAATCGTGAACCAAATCTTAACAAGACTGCGTCAAAATGATGCGCTTAAAGCTGTGCCAATTGTCTTTGGAGTCTTCAGACAAACTTCAAAAGATGATATTGGTGGAGGCGTTTATGTCTTAGAAGCGACTTCTGTTGAAGGAACCGAAATTACGAACTGGACGAATGTAAACCAGAAAGTGACCGTGTTACCACTAGTGAACGAAGCAGCTACTGAAGAGTCAACGGCTTTTGAGAATTTCAAAACAGAAGTACAAAACTTCTTCCCAAATCTCTCAGGAGTAACGGCTCGAGTGAAATATCAAGATAATGTGGCTAAAAAAATGGTCGTTGATATTATGACGCAATTTTATGGTGAATCAGAAATTATTGCCTTAGCACAGCATGTAACCGATGCAGCGAATAAATACTTATCGAAAACCACTCCAGTAGAAGTGCGCATTAGTTCGATTAATGGAGTAGAAGCGTTCTTGATGCAAGATTTAACGCAAGGTGTGTTCACTTACCATATATTCGATTAATATTGATAACAATGTTTAAAGTGTTTACAATAGAAAAGTAATGATTTTGAAAGCGAGGAAAAGAAATGGCCATTGAGGAAAAAGAAGTTAGACACGTTGCCAAACTTGCAAAGCTAGCTTTTGCCGATAATGAAATCCTTCATTTTACAGAACAAATGAGCGATATCATTGATATGGTGGAACAATTAAAAGAAGTGGATACGACAGGAGTTCCTGTAACGACACATGGCTACCCATTAGTGAATGTCATGCGTGAAGATGTTGCTGAAAAAGGAACCGACCGCGACTTATTAATGCGTAATGTGAAAACAAGCGAAGATGGATTTATTCAAGTGCCTGCAATTATGGGCGAAAACGAGGAGGGTGAAGCATGAGTATTATTGAAAACAAAACATTAGTTGAGCTTCACGAAGGTCTTCGTAATAAAGAATTCACTTCTGTGGAATTAACCAAAGAAACATTCGAGCGTATCCATGTTTTAGAGCCTAAAGTAGAAGCGTTCGTGACATTGAATGAAGAAGAAGCCTTAAAACAAGCGGCTGCTGCTGATGAAAAAGGCTACGGTGAGGAAGCGTCTCTTCAAGGTCTTCCAATCGGGATTAAAGACAATATCGTAACACGTGATCTTTTAACAACTGCTTCAAGCCGTATGTTAGAAGACTTCAACCCAATTTACGACGCGCACGTTATGGAATTATTAAAAGCAGAAGGTGCGGTGAACGTTGGTAAACTAAACATGGACGAATTTGCCATGGGTGGTTCAACAGAAACTTCTTACTTCAAGAAAACAAAAAATCCTTGGGACTTAACAAAAGTGCCTGGTGGATCTTCAGGTGGTTCTGCTGCTGCGGTTGCTTCTGGCGAAGTACTAGCATCTCTTGGTTCTGATACAGGTGGATCTATCCGCCAACCTGCAAGCTTCACAGGGATTGTTGGGATGAAACCAACTTATGGTCGTATTTCTCGTTATGGTTTGATTGCCTTTGCATCGAGCTTAGACCAAATCGGACCATTCACACGTACCGTTCAAGATAATGCCTTAGTATTAAGCGCGATTTCAGGATATGATCACCGTGATTCAACAAGTGTGCCTCAAGAAGTGCCAGCCTACCATAAAGGATTAACAGGCGACATCAAAGGCATGCGTATCGCGTTGCCAAAAGAATATTTTGCAGAAGGTGTGGACGCACAGGTTCAAGCAGCTGTTCTGAAAGCGGCTGACCAATACCGTGAAATGGGAGCTATCGTTGAAGAAGTGAGCCTACCTCACTCTAAATACGGAATTCCAGCGTACTATATCATCGCGTCATCTGAAGCATCTTCGAACTTACAACGTTTCGACGGAATCCGTTACGGTCACCGTTCAACAGAAGCAGAAACATTAGAAGATTTATACGTGAAGAGCCGTTCTGAAGGTTTTGGAATGGAAGTAAAACGTCGTATCATGCTTGGAACATTCAGTTTAAGTTCTGGTTACTACGATGCTTACTTCAAGAAAGCAGGACAAGTACGTACATTAATCAAACAAGACTTTGCAAAAGTGTTTGAAAACTATGATTTAATCTTAGGACCTGTAACCACTTCTGCCGCATTCGGATTGGGCGAGCACAGCGACGATCCTCTTGCAATGTACATGGCGGACTTATTAACCGTCCCTGTAAACTTAGCTGGATTACCAGCGATTTCAGTTCCTGCTGGCTTCACAAGCGAAGGATTACCAGTCGGAATTCAATTAATCGGAAATTACTTCCAAGAAAAAACTATTTATCAAGCAGCGTATGCATTTGAACAAGCAAATGATTACTACTTACGCCGCCCACAATTATAAGGAGGAACAATGACATGAACTTTGAAACAATTATTGGTTTAGAGTGCCACGTTGAATTAAAAACTGATTCAAAAATGTTCTCTCCATCACCAGCGCATTTCGGTGCGGAACCAAATACAAATACAAACGTCATCGACTGGGGATATCCAGGGGTACTTCCTGTCGTCAATAAACGCGCGTTAGAATTCGGGATGCGTGCAGCTCTTGCGTTGAACTGTACGATTTCTCAAGATACAAAATTCGACCGTAAAAACTATTTCTACCCTGATAATCCAAAAGCGTATCAAATCTCTCAATTCGATTACCCAATCGGTCATGATGGCTGGATTGATATCGAAGTAGAAGGACAAACAAAACGTATTCGTATTGAACGTGTTCACCTTGAAGAAGATGCAGGTAAAAATACGCACGGAACAGACGGATTCTCTTATGTGGACTTAAACCGTCAAGGAACTCCACTGATTGAAATCGTATCGGAAGCAGATATGCGTTCTCCTGAAGAAGCTTATGCGTACCTTGAAGCACTTCGTCAAATTATCATGTTTACAGGTGTTTCTGACGTGAAGATGGAAGAAGGTTCTATGCGTTGTGACGCGAACATTTCAATCCGTCCTTATGGGCAAGAAAAATTCGGGACAAAAACAGAGTTGAAAAACTTAAACTCATTTAACAACGTGCGTAAAGGGTTAGCGTTCGAAGAAGTTCGTCAAGCAAACGTCCTACGTAATGGAGGAGAAATCCTACAAGAAACACGTCGTTTTGATGATGCGACTGGTCAAACCATCTTAATGCGTGTTAAAGAAGGTTCAAGTGACTACCGTTACTTCCCAGAACCAGACCTACCAAACTTCCAAATCTCAAACGAATGGATTGAAGAAGTGCGTGCTTCTATTCCTGAAATGCCAAGCAAACGTCGTGAACGTTATGTGAGCGAATTTGGCTTACCGGAATACGATGCAATGGTACTAACATTAACAAAAGAAATGTCTGATTTCTTCGATGCAACGGTTGCCGCGGGTGCCGATTCTAAACAAGCGTCAAACTGGTTAATGGGTGATATCTCAGCGCACATGAACAGCAAGAAATTAGAATTGAAAGACTTGAAGTTAACGCCAGAAAGCTTAGCAGAAATGATTCAATTAATTGCAGACGGAACCATCAGTTCGAAATTAGCGAAGAAAGTCTTCTTATTATTAGCAGAAGAAGGCGGAACTGCAAAAGGCGTTGTTGAAAAACACGGTATGGTTCAATTGAGTGATCCTGCTCAGTTATTACCGATTATTCAAGAGGTGTTGAATAACAATGCACAGTCGATTGAGGACTTCAAGAATGGAAAAGACCGCGCTGTTGGATTTTTAGTTGGGCAGATTATGAAGCAAACGAAAGGGAAAGCAAACCCTGGTGTTGTAAACCAACTATTACAACAAGAGTTAGCGAAATACTAAAATATATTTATATTTGATGGCTTCGAATTTTTCGGCTCCTTTTTTGGGGGTCGAATCCTTACGGATTGCTGTTATAAAAACTGTTATGAGGTACCGGTTCGAGCCTATGGTCTCTCACCTTTAAAGCCTCAAAGAGGGCGTAGGGAAAATTTCCTTACGCCCTCTAATTCGCATTTAATACGAATTCCCATAACTGTTTTTATAACATCCGTAAGGTTCTCCCTCCCAAAAAGTTCCGTAGGATTCTCCGCCATCAAAAATTTTGAAAATTTGCGAACCTTTTTGGATAGTGGGTTAAAGCGCGGAGTTTGCTTGCCGCTAAAAATCCAGAAAGGGAGAAGGAAAGTGAACGAGAGGGGGATGGAATATGAAATTAACGATTGAAACGGTATTGAGTCAAGGCGGGGAAACGATGAAGCAACGCATGCTTGCGGATGCGACTCGTCTTCGTAAGGACTCTGGTTTTGTACTTAGTTATGTGGAAGAAGAAACCAATACGCGCGTGAAAATAGAGGTGAATACGACAGAAGCTACTCCTCAGGTAACTTTACACCGTCAAGGAGATGTGCGTAGCCAAATGGACTTTCATCATACGAAGGCGACTAAAGGAATTTATGAGTTAGGCGCAGGAAGACAAATGCATTTTGAGATTCGAACCAAACAAGTACACCTCGAAGAGACGGAAGAGATGGTGTTACTAGTACTGGAATACCAATTATTCCAACAAAAACAGCTAATTACGAGCTCTTTAGTGACCTTTCAGCTTCAAATCAAGGAAAATGTATAAAAAATCTCTCTAAACTAGCATAAACTTTAAAAATTATGCTATACTGTTTAAGATGAACTGGAAAGGAAGTGTAACCATTGGAATTAAAGAAACTCGATGGCATTAACAAAAACGAATTATCAATGGTCGAAGTAGCACATGCTATTTTAGAAGCGAAGAATGAAGTTTTAGATTTCAACCAATTATTAGTAGAAATTCAAGAATATATGGAATTAAGCGACGAAGCGTTAGAAGCTCGTATGGCTCGTTTTTACACAGATTTAAATATTGATGGAAGCTTTATCTCACTTGGAGATAATCGCTGGGGTCTACGCGATTGGTATCCAATTGACTCAATCGATGAAGAAATCGCAACATCAATGGAAGATGAAGAAGTGAAGAAACCTCGTAAGAAACGTAAGAAAGTCAATGCGTTCGGCACTGAAGATGATCTTATCGACTACAATGATGACGATCCAGAAGATGAAGAACTTCTTGATGATGAAGATCTCGATAGCGATGACTTAGACGATGATATGGATGTTGATTTAGACGATGATGATGATGATGACGAAATCGATGCCTACCGTTCTGACTTAAATGAATTAGGTGCAGATGAAGATCTAGAAGATGAAGTGAGTGTCGAAGAAGATCTGATTATCATTGATGACGAAGACCTTGATAGCGACTTCGACGAAGAAGAGGAAGAATAATCTTTCTTTAATAACAACTATCAAAGCACAACTTATGATTTCATGAGTTGTGTTTTATTTTGCAGTTTATTGTATAATAGGATGAACTTGAGACTTGGGAGGCGAGAACGTGCAAGAAAAATTGAAAAAGGTGTTCGACAAGACCTTTCTAACCTTTATTGCGGTGGGAGTTGTCAACACATTATTTGGAATGACCATCATGTTCTTTTGTTACAACATTTTAAACTTGGGATACTGGTTTTCTTCAGGAATGAACTATGTTTGTGGAAGTGTCTTAAGTTATTTTTTGAATAAAAAGTTTACGTTTAAAGTGGAAGAAACGACGAAAAAATCGATTGTTCGCTTTACCATTAATATCACGGTTTGTTATATTATTGCCTATGGTATCGCGATGCCACTTGTGTTGTACTTGTTTGAAGGTCTTGATGAAAAACTTCAAGGGAACTTGGCTTTAGGGGCTGGAATGGGCCTTTTTGTATTGCTAAACTATGTGGGTCAACGTTTTTGGGCATTTAAACAAGACGAACCTACAAAAGATTAAAGAAAAGAAAAACGAGCAGATTTTCTGCTCGTTTTTTTGTTGGAGAAGGAGCCAAAAAGAACATTAAAGAAAAAATAAGGTAAATATTCGTAAAAATAGAAAAAACAACTCTAAAAACAGTTGAAAAATAAGGATAGTAACTGTAAAATGAGAACTATCTCAATCAGGCAAGTTTTTAACGTCCGTTTTTAGTTCCTAGGTTTAAGGAGGAGTTATGGAATCATTAGAAGCTCGTATTTTAAAAGATGGTTATGTGTTAGGTGAAAATATCCTTAAAGTAGACTCGTTTTTAACGCATCAGGTAGATTTACACTTGATGAAAGAAATTGGAGATGTTTTTGCTAAGAAGTTTCGGGATGCTGGGATTACAAAAGTGGTCACCATTGAAGCGTCGGGGATTGCTCCAGCATTGTATACGGCAGATGCCTTAGGAGTTCCAATGATTTTTGCAAAGAAATCCAAAAATATCACGATGAATGAAGGAATTCTAACAGCAGAGGTGTTTTCATTTACAAAGCAAGTGACCAATACAGTGTCGATAGCTAGTAAATACCTTTCGGAGAAGGATAAAGTGTTAATTGTGGATGATTTTCTAGCGAATGGCCAAGCCGCAAAAGGATTAGTCGAGATTGTTGAACAGGCAGGAGCCAAAGTCGAAGCGGTTGGAATTGTCATCGAGAAATCCTTCCAAGAGGGGAGAGGTTTACTAGAAGAAGCGGGAATTCCAGTCTTTTCTCTGGCACGTTTAGAACGGTTTGAAAACGGAAAAGTTGTGTTTAAGGAGGCGGACCTATAATGCAACAGGAAAAGCATTCCAAGGCAATGGTACTGGGTCTTCAACATCTACTAGCGATGTATTCGGGTTCGATTTTGGTGCCGATGATGATTGGACAGGCGCTAGGCTATAATAGCGAACAACTGACATATCTAGTCTCAACAGATATTTTTATGTGTGGGGTAGCCACTTTTCTTCAGCTGCAACTCAATAAGTATTTTGGGATTGGTCTTCCAGTCGTCTTGGGCGTGGCATTTCAATCAGTAGCTCCATTAACGATTATTGGACAGAGCCATGGAAGTGGAGCGATGTTTGGTGCGCTGATTGTCTCGGGGATTTTTGTGGTTTTGGTTTCGGGAATCTTCTCAAAACTGGCGAACTATTTCCCTGCCATTGTTACCGGCTCTGTGATTACGACCATCGGACTCACACTCATTCCGGTTGCCATTGGAAATATGGGAAATAACGTGGCAAATCCGTCTCTAGAAAGTTTATTACTCGCTCTCATTACAGTTTTTATTATTTTAGTCGTTAATATTTTTACGAAAGGATTCCTCAAATCCATTTCGATCCTACTAGGATTAGTGATTGGGACCTTGATTGCTTCTGGAATGGGGCAAGTGAACTTTACGCCTGTGAGCCAAGCGCCTCTCCTTCATATTCCTACCGTATTTTATTTTGGAGCTCCAACTTTTGAATTTTCTTCCATCGTGATGATGTGTATTATTGCGACGGTATCAATGGTGGAATCAACAGGGGTCTATCTAGCCTTGTCTGATATTACGAAGGATCCAATCGATGCAACTCGCCTTCGCAACGGATACCGAGCAGAAGGGTTAGCGGTACTCCTTGGTGGGATGTTTAATACATTCCCTTATACAGGCTTCTCTCAAAATGTAGGCTTAGTGAAAATGTCCGGAATTAAAACACGTCTACCAATTTATTACGCAGCGGCCTTCTTAGTTCTCCTTGGACTCCTTCCAAAATTTGGCGCTCTTGCACAAATCATTCCAAGTCCTGTCATTGGTGGGGCAATGATTGTCATGTTCGGCTTCGTATCGCTTCAAGGAATGCAAATGCTCGCTCGTGTGGATTTTGTCAATAATGAGCATAACTTCCTCATTGCAGCGGTGTCTATTGCAGTAGGCGTTGGATTCAATAATAGCAATCTCTTCAATAGTCTCCCAACCGCATTTCGAATGTTCTTCTCGAACGGAATCGTGATGGCAAGCATCCTTGCCGTAGTCCTAAACGCGATTCTCAATCGAAAGAAGAAATAGAATACGTTATCTCCATCCAAAGAGAAGGTCTCCCCCTTCTCTTTTTTCTATTCTCTCTTGAATTTTCCTTGCCTTCTAATATTACCAACCACCCAAAAAATACGAGAAAACATTGTGGAGCAGAAAAAAATAAACTCAATTCAGTTGGATTTCTATATAGATGATTTCGGAGAAGCTTGCGGATTTTATAATCGCAGTAACGGGGAATCGCATCGAATGTGAACTACGCGGAGTAGGGATGTGTCCCGTACTCCGCGTTTGAAGCTTCGAAGGTGCAAGACCTAGGCTTGCACCGGTGCCCCCGTAACAGCGATTATAAAAAGAATCCGCAAGGATTCTAAGAAATCATCAGCACAAACCCAACTCCAGAAAACCCAAATTGAATCTAAGTACAATTTACATCCCCACCGTGCTCCACTTTGTTTTCACTTCTCGTATTTTTTTGATAGGTATGGTATACTAACCCTATGTTTAAAGAATTTCAAGGAGGCTCTTCCCAACATGGCTGAAGACAAAAAAACATTCTATTTAACGACTCCGATTTACTATCCGAGTGGTAATTTACATATTGGTCATGCCTATACAACTGTAGCCAGTGACGCAATGGTCCGCTACAAAAAATTGCAAGGTTTTGACACTTACTTTTTAACAGGAACAGATGAACACGGACAAAAAATCCAAGAAAAAGCGAAAGAAGCAGGCGTTTCAGAAATTGAATTCGTCGATAAAATCATTTTCGGCATTCAAGATTTATGGAAAGAGTTAGATATCTCTTACGATGATTTTATTCGTACGACTCAACCACGCCATACGAAAGCTGTTCAAAAGATTTTCCAAAAGCTTGTCGATAATGGAGATATCTACCTTGGTGAATACGAAGGTTGGTATTCTGTATCTGACGAAGAGTACTTCACAGAAACACAATTAGTCGAAGTATACCGCGATGCTGAAGGAAATATGATTGGTGGGGTTGCGCCAAGTGGACACGAAGTTGAGCTTGTCAAAGAAGAATCTTATTTCTTCAGAATGAGCAAATACGCTGACCGCTTATTGCAATACTACGAAGAACATCCAGATTTCATTCAACCAGAATCACGTAAAAACGAGATGATTAATAACTTCATCAAGCCAGGTTTGGAAGATTTAGCGGTTTCTCGTACGTCATTTGACTGGGGGATTCCAGTACCAAACGATCCAAAACACGTCGTTTATGTATGGATTGATGCCTTATCTAACTACATTACAGCACTAGGATATGGTAGCGATGATGAAACATTATTCAACCGTTACTGGCCTGCAGATGTGCATTTTATCGGAAAAGAAATCGTTCGTTTCCATACGATTTACTGGCCAATTATGTTAATGGCCTTAGATTTACCATTACCGAAGAAAATCTTCGCACATGGATGGTTATTGATGAAAGACGGTAAAATGTCTAAATCAAAAGGAAATGTGGTCGATCCGAACACACTAATCGAACGTTATGGCTTAGATGCACTTCGTTACTATTTACTACGTGAAGTGCCATTCGGTTCTGATGGAATTTTCACTCCAGAATCATTCGTAGAACGAATTAACTATGACTTAGCCAATGACTTAGGAAACTTATTAAACCGTACAGTTGCGATGATTAATAAGTATTTCGATGGAACCATTCCTGCATACACTGCACCGGTTTCAAGCTTTGACCAAGAATTAGTCGATGCTTCAAAAGCGATGATCGTGGAAGTCGAAGAAGCGATGGAAAACATGCAATTCTCAGTAGCGCTTGCTGCAATCTGGAAATTTGTCTCTCGTACGAATAAATATATCGACGAAACAACTCCTTGGGCCGCTGTAAAAGATGAAGCACGCCAAGAAGAATTAGCACGTACAATGAATTACTTAGCAGAAAGCTTACGAATCATTGCCGTTGCCTTACAACCATTCTTAACGCAAACTCCTGGCGAAATCTTGGCACAATTAGGAATTACAGATAGTGCTTTAATGGATTACCCTTCATTACACACATTTGGCGTGATTCCTGAAGGAACTAAGGTGGTTGAAAAAGGTCAACCAATCTTCCCACGTTTAGATGTGGAAGAAGAAGTGGCTTACATCCAATCTAAAATGGGTGGAGCGCCAGTCGAAGAAGAAAACACAGACTGGAACCCAGAAGAAGTGGAACTTTCAAGCGAAAAAGAAAGTATTAAATACGACGACTTCGACAAGATTGAATTAAAAGTCGCAGAAGTTATCGAGTGCGGACCAGTAGAAGGAGCAGATAAATTGCTTCAATTCCGCTTAGACGCTGGAGATGCTGGTGGTCACCGTCAAATCCTTTCAGGCATTGCGGAATGGTACCCAGATCCAAGTATTTTCGTTGGTAAGAAAGTCGTGATTGTTGCGAACTTGAAACCACGTAAAATGCGTGGACAAATCAGCCAAGGGATGATTCTTTCGGCTGAAAAAGATGGCGTTCTTCAAGTGGTGTTTGCACCAGAAGGAATGCCAAACGGCTCAACCGTAGCTTAATAGAATAAAAATAAAAAGGGGACCCTTCGGATGCGAAGAAAGGCATTTGAAGGGTCTTTTTTTAGAAGGAGGACAAATGAAAAAAGGTGTATTAACAGGGCTGCTTCTTTTTGGATTTTTCTTTGGAGCAGGTAATTTAATTTTTCCGCCAAGCTTAGGTTATCAATCTGCTGAGCAATTTTGGCCAGCAGTCATCGGATTTATCGTTTCTGGGGTAGGGCTTGCGATTGGAACGTTATTAATTGGAACAGTGATTAATGGTGGATTCAAGAAAGAATTGGACGAAAAGATTCATCCAATCTTCTCATTGGCATTTTTAGTAGTATTATATTTATCCATTGGACCTTTCTTTGCAATTCCGCGTACAGCAACGGTATCCTACAACATCGGGGTAGCGCCGTTCTTACCGGATTCTAATTCAGGGCTTCTAATTTACGCAGCGATTTACTTTGCGGTAGCCTTTTTCTTGGCGTATAACCGTTCATCGCTCTTATCCAGCATCGGTAAAATCTTAACACCGATTTTTGCAGGATTAATTTTAATCTTAGTGGTCGTTGGTGCGTTTAAATATGGACAAACGTCACCAGAATTAGTAGGACAAACAACTCTAACCGCATCGACCGCTTTTGGAAATGGTTTTGTGGAAGGTTATAATACTTTAGATGCCTTAGCAGCCGTAGCCTTCTCAGTCGTTGCCGTAAACACGCTAAAAGAGTTTCATTTCAACTCTAAAAAAGAATACATGCATACCATCATGAGTGTGGGATTTGTAACAGCGATTGGATTCAGCGTATTGTATATCGGACTTGCCTTCCTTGGAAATCACTTCAATGTGGCAAGCGCCCTAGCACAAGATTCAACACTAAACGTAGGGTCTTACGTATTAACAATGGCTTCACGCGAGTTATTTGGGACATTCGGACAAGCCTTCTTAGCGGTGATGGTCGTGATTACTTGCTTGACAACAACAGTAGGATTAATCGTATCAGTAGGGGAGTTCTTCGAAGAAACATTCCCACGCTTCTCTTATAAAGTGTATGCGACTGTCTTTACATTTATCGGATTTGGTGTGGCAACGCTTGGTCTTCAAACGATTATCGCATTCTCACTTCCAGTATTGATGATTTTATATCCAATTACAGTTGTGATTGCGTTCTTCGTTTTAGTAAATAAGAAAGTGACGTTTTCTAAGAGTGGAATGCAGCTAACGGTTGCCTTGACAACGATTATTTCAACGGTTTCCAGTGTTGCTTCTGCATTGAAATTAGAAGGGTTAGTAAAAGCTTTGGAAATTCTTCCACTGCAAAGCTTGTCACTGGGATGGATGGGACCGGCGCTGATTGGTATTTTAATCGCGCTCATCTTACCGGACAAAATAAAGGGCGAAGCATTCGACTTCGAAGCATTTCAAACAAAATAAATAGTGCATAGATGATTACTTTGTATCCTTACGGATGTCTTCATAGTAATGGAAATAACTGTACCGGAAAGAGCCTAGGTCTCTTTGCCTACCGAACTTCAAAGGGCGTCAAGTTGATGAATCAACTGACGCCCTAATTCATTTCGGTTACGTTCGTTATTTCCATTACTATAGAATCCGTAGGATACTGCGTAATCATCTATTTAATTTGTGTTTTTTATTTTGTGGAAATGCTTTGAAGTTGTCATTAAGAGGATAGGGTCTCCTAGGATTAGTTCGCACTTTTAAGGATATCTTCATAGGAATGGAAATAACTGTACCGGTGAGAGCCAAGGTCTCTTTGCCTACCGAACTTCAAAGGGCGTCATGTTGATAAAATCAACAGACGACCTAATTCATTTCGGTTACACTCGTTATTTCCATTCCTATAGAATCCGTAAGTTACTCCGTAATCATCTATATAGTTTGTGCTTTTGTTTTGTAGAAGTGCTGTGTAGTCTTTAAAAAAGTTCTAATAAAAAGATAAATTCGTTCTAAACAAGAAAAACACCGACTGGGATTCCAGTCGGTGCTTTTGCATCTAAATGGCTTCGATAAAGTGTTCGGAATTTTTTTCCCACATATCTGGACTAAATCTAGCTTTTTGGGGATTGAGAATCTTCTGATAAAGACGAACCGTGCTTCCATCTTCAATTGTATACGAGTATTCATATAAAAAATCAGTACGTTTGGCGAAATCACAAGAGTCTTCATGGTCACTTGCAATTTGTATTGAAAGGCTCGGAATTCCTTGTTGAACGAGGTACGGCTGAATTAATTGAAAAGCTTCAATCAAAACATCACGTTGCCAGTATTCTTGCAATAATGCGAAATCCATTAGATTGTTTTGCTCTGTGGAGACTTTCATAAAGCCAATTGGAAGGTCGTAATTCTTCATTTCGATGATAAAAAAGTACGGAGAATTCGCGATTAGTCGTGTATAAAAGTTCTCTGCATTTAAGTGAGACGGTGCAGATACCCATGGAAGGTTAGACGTTGCTAAAGGATCATTTAGCAATGACTTGATAATTTCCATGTCAGTTTCGTGAAAGGGCCTAAGAGTGATACGTTGTGATTCTAGTGTAGGTACGTTCATAATCGTTACCCCCTTTCTCTACCTGCATTATAGTCGTAATCTGTTGGAAAGTAAAGGGTGCAAATTGCTTTTATAACAATAATGAAAAGGGTTCCGAAAATATCTGAAAGAAACGGATATTTTCCTATTTCTTTGATAGAAGTTGTCAAATTCTGGTGACATTTGTTTATCGTGACTTTAGTCATGGTACTTCGTGACTGGAGGGCCTACAGAGTGACCTTGGTTTTTGATAAAGTTAAATCATCAAGAACAAGTACGGAGGCAGACCATGATTAAAGTACATCAAATTAGCAAACGTTTTGGAAACAAGACAGCATTAAACCAAATTGAATTCAATGTTGATAAAGGAGAAATTTTTGGGTTCTTAGGACCAAGTGGAGCGGGGAAGACAACTCTCATCAATATTTTAACTGGACAATTGAAAGCTGATGAAGGAACGACAGAGCTCCTTGGAAAAGAAACGAAGAATTTAGCGCCAGAAGATTTAGCGCATATCGGATTAGTCGGAGATTCGAGTGGATACTATGAAAAATTGTCCCTCGAGAAAAACCTCATCGTTTACGCAAAAATATATGGACTTCCGAATAGTCGAGTTGATGAAGTATTAGAACAAGTAGGACTACTGGATAGTAAAAAGGTGATTGCAGAAAAACTTTCTACAGGGATGCGCCAAAGAATGTTTCTAGCAAGAGCGCTTCTCAACAAACCAGAATTACTCTTTTTAGATGAACCGACGAGTGGTTTAGATCCAATGACCTCTCAAAAAATCCACCGATTATTAAATGAGCTGAAGGAAAGTGGGACAACGATTTTCCTTACAACGCATGACATGGTGGAAGCAACCGAGATGTGTGATCGCATTTCCTTGCTTAACCAAGGGGACTTAGTAGAAATTGGAACACCACGAGATATTATTCAAAAATACAATAAAGAAAAACGAGTGAAAGTAACGTTTAAAGACCATACTGAAAAAGTAGTGCCTTTTGAAGCGTTAAAAGAGCAAGACTTAACGACAGTAGAAATGATGCACTCGATGGAACCAACCCTTGAAGAAATCTTTATTCAATTGACAGGAGAGAAATTAAATGATTAGAAGAATTAGCGCCTTAATTTGGCTACGTACACAAATGATTTTAAGCAATGGAGCAATGCTGTTCCAAATTATTTTCCCATATGCTTTACTCTTTCTCTATGATCGATTTTTAAATCCAGACCATGACCCAAGCAAATCGCTTCAAATCTTGTTTATCATGTTACCGCTCGCGTTTAGTTTATCTATGGGAACTATGATTACGATTATGTTGGCGGAAGAAAAAGAGAAAAAGAACTTGAAAACCTTATTCCTTAGTGGAATTCATTCAGCGGAGTATCTAATCTCCATCTTATTCTATCCAATTATCCTTGGCTGCATTACGATTGTTAGCTTCCCGCTCATTTTAAATGTGAATCTTTCGAATCATTTAGTGGAATATGTAGTAGTGATGATAAGTGTTGCTATCTGTGTTATCTTAGTGAATTTATTAGTGGGGGCAGTGACCGATACTCAAGCGAAAGCGCAAGTGAATGGAGTCATTCCGATGATGGCTGTTGCATTTCTACCGATGTTCTCTCAATTTAGTGAGTCTATTTCAAAAGTGGCTCATTACACATTCATGGGGAACTTTATCGATTTCTTCTTAGATAAAGAATTCACGTTGAATTTCCAAAGCATGCTCGTTCCAATTGCGTGGATGGCTGTTCTCATTGTATTAAACTTCCTCTTATTGAAACCAAAAGCTCAAAATTAGACTATAAAATCTCAAGAAGAGTAGTTTTACTTCTTATAGTAAAACTGCTCTTTTTTGTGTTTCATGATTTTTCAGAGTGAATTAGCTATTTTTTCCAAAAGTTTACATGAATAGATGGTATGTTAAAAGAAACGGCACAATGAAGTAGCGAATGAATGCCATTTAAATTGGGCCGAATCGATGTACATTTCTGATTTTTTCTATTTTATAATGAGGATAGAAAGGAGACATAATGATTGATTTAAAAGCGCTTGTCCTATTTATGACCTTGATGAACTATCAAGAATTATCATTGTATGAACTTTCAGTAAAAGTAGGATTCTCTATAAAAGAGGTCAAAGAGGTGATTGATTATTTACACGCTTATTTGGAGAAGAAAAATATAGACCTTAGATGCGCAAAAGGAAAGTATTTTTTAGAGAAGAATGATCAGCAACTGACGGATATTGTTCAGTCGAAAGAATTAGTCTTGCCAAAGGAAACAAGATTAGCCTTGATTTATCTTTATACGTTTTGCCGGATGGAATATATTTCCAACAGTCACTATCAAGACTTCCTAAAAGTGAGCAAAAACACCACCTTGTCCGATATTCAGTCGCTGAGAAAACTGATGACGAAAAACGAACTAGAACTAGGCTATAGCCGTGCTAAGGGATATACCTTAATCGGAGAGGAATGGAAGAAGCATCAACTGGCCTTCAAGATGGTGGGGGAACTCTTAAATTCACCGATTGGGCTATGGGGATTGGATTATGTACTGACTAGTTGGGCGCATAATGTTCGCTATGAAGTGATTGAGCAAATTGTAAAAGATTATTATAATCATCTCCAATTAACGCCGATTGCAGATCAATTAAAAGAATGTATTTATGATGTGGTCTTTGTGCTATGTCGCTACCAAAGAAATGTAGATCCTGTCGTTTTTTCTAAGACGCTAGTTTCTCCGGCGATAGAAGTCTTATCGAAAATCTTATTAGAAACGATCCGTGATTTAGGAATTATCGACCGTCCATTTACGATAAATGACCGACAATATGTGTCGATTTTGCTGTCTAGCTGTTTTGAAGGTGAAGTTGATTCAAACTTTGAGTACTTTAATGAATTGACGGATAAAATTATCCAGAAAATGGAAGAAGTCTCGCTTCTGCAGTTCCAACAGAAAAGAACTTTAAAAGAAAACTTGAAGAAGCACCTCATTCCAGCCTACTATCGGTTGAAATTTGGGATTCCAAGTACAAATGATTATACGCAAACGATTAAAGAGAATTATCCAGATTTATTCGAGTTGGTGAAATCATCCCTATCGCCACTCGAACAGGATATCGGGACAACTATCTCTGAAAGTGAGACCGCTTACTTTGTGGCGCATTTTGGTGGCTATTTGAAGGCAGACCATCCGAAGTCTTCTTTACACTATAAAGCTGTGATTATTTGCCCAAATGGTGTGAGCTCTTCTTTAATGGTGAAAGAAAATCTATCTTTTCTCTTCCCTCAAATTGAATTTGTGAGAAATATAAAACTAGAAGATTTGGTTGAGAAAGAAACGAAGGACTTCGATATGATATTCTCCACGGTTAAAGTTCATACGACCAAGCCGAATTATTTAGTATCGGTCATGCCTTCCCAGGAGCAAAATATTCATCTAGTGAATCTAGTCCAAAAAGACTTTCCAGAAATGAGCTTTCAAGATAGAGCAGTAGATGAACTGCTTGCCATTGTACGCCAATATGCGGTCGTGACGAATGAGTCAGGACTTGGATTTGCTTTGAAGAAATACTTGAAATATGACATTAAGAGAAAGGAGAATCTACCATTGTTAGATGAATTATTAACAAAGGAAACCTATCAATATAGCCAAGAAAAAATGGATTGGAAAGACGCCATTCGTTTTGCAGCAGCTCCGCTACTAGGGCAACAAAAGATAACCGCTCATTACCCGGAAGCAATGATTCAGAAGGTAGAAGAATTTGGGCCCTTCATTAATCTAGGAAAAGGAATCGCCATTCCTCACGCTAGACCTGATGACGGGGTCAATGAAGTAGGAATGTCCATGTTAGTGCTAGAACAACCAACGTATTTACTGGATGATCCGACACAGGAAATTCGACTGCTTATCTGTATTGCTGCGGTGGATAATGAAACCCATTTGAAGGCTTTAGCTCATTTGACGACCATCTTAAGAGATAACGAGAGCGTGCAAAAGTTATTAGCTTCCAAAAACTATGATGAAATCAAAAATATTATTAAACAGGAGGTTTAAAAGATGTTACGAATCGGTACAGCTTGTGGTTCAGGTTTAGGATCAAGTTTCATGGTTCAAATGAATATTGAATCGGTTCTAAAGGAACTCGGAGTTACAAATGTAGAGGTGGAACATTACGATTTAGGAGGAGCCAATCCTAATGATGCGGATATTTGGATTGTTGGACGAGATTTAGCAGATTCGTCTGGCCACTTAGGAGATGTCAGAATCCTCAACAGCATCATTGATATGGATGAGTTAAAGGAATTAGTCACTCGTATTTGCCAAGAAAAAGGCCTTATTTAGAAGGAGGAAATGAAAATGAAATTTCTTTTAGATATCGTTAGTACTCCAGCCATATTGGTTGCCTTAATTGCCGTTATCGGTTTAATTCTTCAAAAGAAAAGCTTACCGGATATTATGAAGGGCGGCATTAAAACATTCGTCGGATTCTTAGTGGTTTCCGGTGGGGCAGGCATTATTCAAAATTCATTAAACCCATTTGGAAAAATGTTTGAACATGCGTTTAATTTATCAGGGGTTGTTCCAAATAACGAAGCCATCGTTGCTGTGGCCTTAACGACATATGGTTCTTCTACAGCAATGATTATGTTTGCCGGAATGGTCTTCAATATTTTGATTGCTCGTTTCACTCGATTTAAATACATTTTCTTAACAGGTCACCATACGCTCTATATGGCGTGTATGATTGCTGTTATCTTGTCGGTTGCTGGATTTACGAATCTTCCATTAATCATACTTGGAGGATTAGCGCTAGGAATCATCATGAGTGTTTCTCCAGCCTTTGTTCAAAAATATATGGTGCAATTAACAGGAAATGACAAAGTAGCGCTAGGACACTTTAGTGCACTAGGATATTGGTTAAGTGGATTTTTAGGAAGTATCTTTGGAGATAAATCAAAATCAACAGAAGATATTCATTTTCCTAAGAGTTTAGCTTTCTTACGCGATAGCACAGTAAGTATCACCATTTCAATGACCATTATTTATGTGATTGTAGCTATTTTTGCAGGATCTACGTATATTGAACAAGAATTAAGCAATGGAACAAGCAGCCTAGTTTTCGCCTTACAATTAGCAGGACAATTTGCTGCAGGGGTCTTTGTCATCTTAGCAGGGGTACGTCTCATCCTTGGTGAAATCGTACCAGCGTTCAAAGGGATTTCTGAACGTCTGGTTCCAGATTCAAAACCAGCCCTTGACTGCCCAATCGTTTATCCATATGCTCCAAACGCTGTACTAATTGGATTTATTTCAAGCTTTGCGGGTGGATTGGCTAGTATGGTCATCATGATTCTTACAGGAAGCGTGGTCATTCTTCCTGGGGTGGTTCCTCACTTCTTCTGTGGTGCGACTGCCGGAGTTATCGGAAATGCTTCTGGTGGGGTTCGTGGAGCAACTATCGGGGCCTTCTTCCAAGGTGTATTAATTAGTTTCTTACCAGTATTCCTAATGCCAGTATTAGGCGGACTTGGATTTGAGGGTTCAACCTTCTCAGATGCCGACTTCGGACTTTCTGGTATCGTACTTGGAGTCTTAAATCAATTTGGTTCACAAGGAGGCATTATCATCGGTATTCTACTAATCTTAGTAGTCATGGTTGGTATTTCTTTTGTAAAGAAACCAGCGACTAAGGGGGAATAAAAATGGCCTTAAGCGAGAGTAGACGAAATGAACTGATTCGATTTGCCAAAGAAATTCGGATGAACACGCTAGAATGCCTGAATCATTTAGGGTTTGGGCATTATGGGGGAAGCTTGTCGGTTGTCGAAGTTTTAGCGGTCCTCTATAAAGAGGTGATGCCGATGACCCCTGATGAGTTTGCTAAGAAAGATAGAGACTACTTTGTGCTCTCTAAAGGTCATGCAGGACCTGCTTTATATAGTACTTTGCATTTGAAAGGATTTTTCGATAAGGAATTTCTACTATCGTTAAACCAAAATGGGACTCACCTTCCTTCGCATCCTGACCGTAATTTAACTCCTGGAATTGATATGACGACAGGATCTCTTGGACAAGGGATTAGCGCTGCAACAGGAATTGCATATGGGCAGAAGATTAAAGATGCCCCATATTACACTTATACCATTGTCGGAGACGGTGAATTAAACGAAGGACAATGTTGGGAAGCTATCCAATTTGCCTCTCACCATCAGTTGAATCGTTTTATCGTCTTTGTAGATGATAATAAGAAACAGTTAGATGGAAGAACCGCGGATATTTGTAATCCTCTTGATTTCGTGGAAAAATTTAAGGCGTTCGGCTTTGAAACGCTGAGAGTTGACGGCCAAGATGTTGAAGCCATTTTTGAAGCCATCGAACAATTAAAACAGTCCACCCTTCCATTTCCTAAGTGCATCGTACTCGATACAGTGAAAGGGCAAGGCGTCAAAGGTGTGGAACAGATTGAAGCGAACCACCATCTTCGCCCAACACCTGAACAAAAGGAAATGTTGAATCAAGCGGTTGAACAATTGAGAGAAGAATTGGAGGTTGGTTCATGATGCGAGAGACAAAAGAATTACGTTTAGTTTATCGTGACTTCCTTCTTGAAGCGAATCGAGAACATCCAGAGCTCGTCGTTTTAGAGGCCGATTTATCGAGCTCCATGGCGACGCATAAGCTTGGAGAGATTCTCGGAAAGAGATATATCAATGTAGGGATTATGGAAGCTGAGATGGTAGGAGTTGCCGCAGGACTATCGATTTTAGGATTTAAGCCGTACTTGCACACCTTTGGACCGTTTGCGACTAGACGCGTTTTCGACCAATTGTTTTTATCGCTAGGATATGCACAACTGGATGCGACAGTAATTGGTTCAGATGCCGGAGTGACCGCGGAAATGAACGGCGGCACACATATGCCATTTGAAGAAATTGGACTAACCAGGTTGATCCCTGGTGCGACGATTTTCGAAGTGAGTGATGATATTCAACTCCATGCGGTATTGAGGCAGACCTTGAATCTGAAAGGTTTGAAATATGTTCGAACTATTCGAAAAGCACCCGAAGCCATCTATCAAGGCGAGGAGGACTTTTCGAAAGGGTTTATCGAATTGAAATCTGGAGAAGATTTAGTTATTATCGCAACTGGCATTATGGTAGCGCCTTGTTTACGAATCTCAAGGGAACTCTCCAAGCAAGGACTGGATATTGGAGTGGTCGATTTATTTAGAGTGAAGCCATTACCGGAAGAATTGCTGGCTTTATATCGAGGGCTACCGATTCTCAGTGTCGAAAATCATAATCAAATCGGTGGAATCGGAAGCGCACTCTGTGAACTCTTTTCAACAGATTTGAATACTCCGGTCTATAGAATGGGAATTCAAGAACGATTTGGACAAGTCGGGAAGGTGGATTATCTTCTTAAAGAATACGGACTAGATGAAGCGAGTATAAAAGATAAAATCTTATCGATTCTTCACTATTAATGAAAAAGTTGCTTTTCTACAACTGTGGAAAAGCAACTTTTTTAATTGATGTTTAAACATAAAAAACATGAGAATGATAGGCTTTTTGGAGCAAAAAAGTATCCAAAAAAAGCAAGATGTAACATTTTTGTTACGTAACAAAAATGTTACACTCAAGAAAAATGGAGGTGTGTTTATGAGGTACAAACGCGAATTTACAAAGGAAAACTTTGAAGAATTAATGGAAATGCCATATGGGAGAATGGTAAAGGCAGCTGCGATTGTGCAACTGATTGAAGAAGAAGGGGTTACTCCGGAGATGATTGAAAAATGGGGAAGATTCGATGAAAAAGAAGGGGTTATGTATTTGGTCTTCGAAGCGGAAGATATTACGGAAGGGGTGAATGGCAGTGAGTTCCTTAAGAGAAGAAATATTCTCGATTATAGCTTCCCGCTATCCGAACTTTAAAGAGGATTTGGCAAAAGAACTAGCAAGACATCGAGCGTCATTACGTATTATTAAACTTCGTATGGAAAACAATTTAACTAGAGAGGAATATGCAAAGAAAGTAGGGTTTAAACGGACAGCTCTGGCTAGGTTGGAGCGTGGGGAAGGAACGCCTAATCTATCGACGTTGATTGAACTAGCATACAAAAATGGGTATGAGGTAGATATTCAGTTGAAACCTCAAAATTTCTAAGACGCATACTATTCCTCTTCATTTCTTGTCAGATTATCGTTTCTCTTGGGAGTTTGTTATAATACAAGAGTAGAATTGGAGGAATGAAAATGGCAATCTATCTTATTACTGGAGTGGTATTGGTGGCTCTGATCGCTTCCATGTGGCGGGATAATCGCAGCTTATGGAACCCCGCCCTCCTTATTATTGCGGTGTTTTTTGGATATTTATCAGTGGTTCAAGCGGTCTATGAATCTGGAAGCGAGGCAGGACATCTTTTCGTGTTAATGGTCGGATTTTTAGGCGTGCCCTTTTTAATTTTCCTAAGCGGCTTTTTCTTTATTTATAATGGAATCGTTCTTTTGAAGCGTGAGGGAAAATCTAAGTCGAATTTCTTATCGCTTGGTATGGGCTTTTTGATTTTACTATTCTTTGGCGTGATCATTATTCGTGCGCTCAATAATCAGTATTTTTATGAAAATCACTGGCTGAATATATTCTTGATCTTTTTTATCTACTCCTATGTTATTTTTGGGTTTGCCTTTTTTGGATTCCTATTTTACTCGATTTTGTATGTGTTTATTCCAAAGAGAAAACAGTATGATTTCATCATTATTCATGGGGCTGGATTATTAGACGGAGAACGAGTAACGCCGCTTTTAAAATGTCGGATAGATAAAGCAGTCGAGGCTTTTAAAAAATCAAAAAATCCAAATATCAAACTAATCGCAAGTGGCGGAAAAGGAGCCGATGAGAAGATTTCTGAAGCGCATGCGATTTTGAATTACTTAATGGAAGAAACGGATGTTCCAAGAGAGTCCGTATTGCTCGAAGAAGAGTCGAGAACGACCTATGAAAATTTATTATTCTCAAAACGATTAGGGGAAACATTCCTCAAAGAACCACGATTCTTATTTGTAACGAACGACTATCATGTCTTTCGAACCAGTACCTACGCTAAGATGATCGGCATGCAAGGGGATGGACTTGGTTGTACAACCGCGAGTTATTATATTCCTTCTGCTTTCATCCGGGAGTATGTTGCCCTTTGTGTGAAAATGAAATGGATGTTTATCGGATTTTACCTGCTTCTGGCAATGGCGATTACGCTCTCTTACAAAGGAATTTTATGGTAATAGCAGAGCTACTCTGACATGGTTAGAGTAGCTTTTTTGTATGGGGGATTGCCTTTTTATTTATGCTAAAAGACGGTATAATAGACGTGATAAACTCTGGAGGAACAGAAATGAAGAAAAACGAATTTTATACAGTAACCATTGAAGATTTAACGCATGAAGGACTGGGCGTTGGGAAGGTGGATGGATTCCCGTTATTTATCGAGAATAGTATTTCTGGTGAAGTCGTTCGTGTGAAGACGATGAAGATTGGAAAAAGCTATGGATACGCGCGTGTGGAGGAGTGGCTGGAAATGAGCCCGAACCGTGTTGATGTAAAAGACGCTCTTGGGACACGTGTGGGAACAATGCCGTTGCAACACATGACTTACGAGAGTCAGCTTGCCTTCAAGCAGCAACAAGTGAAAAATGTGATGACGAAAATCGCAAAGATGCCAGAATTAGAAGTGCGTAGGGCGCTTGGAATGGAGAGTGCGCTGGGCTACCGAAACAAGGCGCAAATTCCAGTACGTACGGTAGACGGTCTGCTGACGACAGGTTTCTTCAAGAAGAACTCGCATGACTTGATTCCGATGGAAAACTTCCATATTCAAGACCCTGAAATCGATCGCTTGATTGTGGCGGTGCGTGATATTTTAAGAAAGTATCCAGTGGTGGCATATGATGAAGCGAACCATACTGGAGACTTGAAGCATATTATTGTGCGACGAGGACTCCGTACGAAGCAAGTGATGATTATTTTCGTGACGAGAACAAAGGGGTTACCGCAAGCGGAGGCGATTGTCAGAGACATTACGGCGGCGCATCCGGAAGTCGTGTCTATCGTGCAAAACATCCAACCAAAGCCAACGAATGTCATCATGGGACGTGAGACGAAGGTGTTATTCGGGGAAGATGTGTACGAAGAGAAATTGTTCGAATTCACGTTCAAGATTAGCGCGCGTTCGTTCTTCCAAGTGAATACCGTGCAAACTGAAGTGCTTTATCAACAAGCCATCGACGCTGCGGACTTGAAGGGTGGAGAGACGGTCGTAGATGCATATTGCGGAATCGGGACGATGAGTTTGGCCTTTGCCCGCGATGCCAAGAAAGTCTATGCCATGGAAATCGTGGATGATGCGATTGTGATGGCCAAGGAAAATGCGAAGTTGAACGGCGTGACGAATGTGCACTTTGAAACGGGAGCGGCTGAGAAAATCATGCCACGCTGGAAGGAAGAAGGCATCCAGCCAGATGTGATTGTGGTGGATCCACCGCGCAAAGGACTCGACCTGGCTTTTATCGAAGCAGCGTGTGCAACGAGACCTGAACGCATCGTGTATGTGAGCTGTAATCCAGCAACACTTGCACGCGACCTTGTACACTTCAAGGAACGCGGTTACGAGGCGCAGTACGTGCAACCCGTGGATATGTTCCCGATGACTGCGCATATCGAGGTTGTAGGACTGCTGGAGAGAAAGGGATAAAGCCCACCGTTTCAGGGTTTACAAAAGACTTGATATTCGTCCTTTTTGAATTTTCGAGTGAAGTATAAATCTAACAGTCTGAAGTGATGTAGTACGAGGAGTAGGTGGTTCTGGTAGGGCGGAGCGAGTCACACAAGCTGTCAATAATATGTCTGAGTTTTTTGAGACAGACTTTGGAAAAAAGATTAGGGACAGTCTTAGAAAGACGAAGAAACAATATGACGGGCAAAGTGTTTATGAGGTGACTAAAGATATAGATGATATTTTGAAAAAAGGAGATGAGTTGTACTTAGAAGGTCTGCATAAAGATCATTTTGAGGTATTCAATAAAAGAGGTAAAGTAAAGGATGTTCTTAATCTTGATGGAACTTCTAATAGTAAAAAATTTAATTTAGCTTCTGGAAGGAGATTAAAATGATTAGTTCAGAGTTAAAAGATGTAATGAAACGATTGACTATTCTTAATGAGAATAATAAAGGTGTGCTACTTAGAGAAGAAAGTATCAGAGATATAGACAATACGATAAATATCTTTCTAAAAAAATATGAAGATCGTTTTTATGAAGGATTAAGATTGTTTAACAAGATAGACATTACTACAATTTCCTCTTCAGAGAATTCAGATTACACTATTGCTTTCTATAATCTATTAACTGGGATTAGGGGGATAATCGATTGTTTTGATGACTTTGATGATATTTTAGTTGAATTGAATAAAAACTTCATGTATCAAAGTGGCGAAATCACAAAAGAAGAATGGGAAAGTTCAGGGGAAGTAGTCTTGGATGACGAAGAAAATGAATTTGGAGATTGAAGAATAGATATTGATTCCTCGCTTTTTATGTTCACTAGGAGGAAGGCTAATGGGATTTTATGTCGATATTGCGGAGCTTCAGATTTCAAGAGTATCTATGATGGTATTTCGAGTCTCTATCGTCTGAGTGCTCCCTTAAGCAGCACCTTCTATACTAATACCCAGACAGCTCGGAAGTATGTTCAGGATACGAAGAATAAGGTCAATGCCTTTGATAAGATGAGGACAACCAGCAGTACGGAGCAACTTTTTAGTGCTTTAAGTAGCCAGATGGCAGCTGCTGGAAGAGTGAAGAGTCTGAGTTATAGCGATCCTGTTTTAACTAACTTTGTGGCGCATGAAGATCTCGGTAAAGCGATTTATGAGATGGATCAGCAGTATGGTATCTCTGCCAAGGACTTGGATTCTTACTACGACGAAGTCGTCAACCAGAAAGTCTTGAAAGATTGGTGTAGCATTTATGACAGCAAGTACTCGCCAAGCAACTATGGCGATATCAAAATTGAACCCCAGCGGGAGAATTGGTAGTAAGTTGTATAAGAAACTATGAAATAACTTTCAAACAGTTTTACTCATTTTTATTAGGGTGTTTGGAATAAGACAGTATACTTTTCGTTCAAAAGTGTTATTTAAATGTTGATTCATTCACTTTCATTCTACAATATAGAAGTTTGCTAGCACCACATGTGGAGTGCGTAGTGTTGCTACAACGAGCAGATACGTAGAAATCCTTTATTTCAAGCACTTTTACAAGTATATCGTCTTTACTGGTGAGGGGAAAAAATCAGAAATAAAGAGATTAAAAACTATATCAACGTTTCTGTAGTAATTGATATAGAGTGTGGAGACACAAGAAATGATTGATAGAATTTAAGTATATCAAAAGTTAATCGCTAATTAATTTTTTTGGTTCGATGAGCTTTATGGTCTATGGCATTGAATACCTGTAGAGTATAATGAATAAAGTAACTTCACGAAAAATCAATAAATAGTAATAAAAGGAGGGATGATAAATGTATGATTGTTCAAAAGAATTTAATAAATTTTATAGAACAAAGGTTGTGTTGCCAGCAAAGGAACAAAATGAATTAAGGAAAAAACGAAAATTGAATATCAAGAGACTAAAGGATGGATTGATAGAATATAACGAAGAAAAAAATAAAGATTATAAAATTGCTGAGGAAAGAATTCAAGGTAGCATGGCTATGCACACTATTACACAAAACGACGAAAGTGATTATGATATAGATGTTGGTATAGTATTTGAATCAGATAACCTCAATAATTTAGGACCTCTTGCAACCAGAAATATAGTCGCAGACGCATTAGAAAGAAAAACTAAACAATTTGCAGAAGAACCTGAGGTAAAAACAAGTTGTGTACGTTTAAAGTATATCTCAACAGGTTATCATGTAGATTTTGCCCTTTTTAAAAGATATAAAGAGTATTCATGGGAAGATGAATATATTTACGAACATGCTGGTTCAGAGTGGTCAGTTAGGCATATTAAGGCCCTAGAAGAGTGGTTTAACGAAGAAATAAAAAATACAGGAGATGACTTAAGGAAAGTCATTAGATTATCAAAAATGTTCTGCAAATCAAGAAAAACTTGGGCGAACATGCCCAGTGGTTTAATTCAAACCATCTTAAGTGCCGAAACACTTAACTCAAATTATTCTCGATTAGATGAAATATTCTACTATACTATGGAAGCTATTGTAAAACGTTTGAGTCTATATTTGGAGATTGCAGCTCCAGTAGACAATGGAAGACCATTAGTAACTCGAGAAATTGACTATCAAAGAATGAGAAATTGGAAAAGTCGTTTAGAAAGCAATTTGCAGAATTTAGAAATACTATTTGATGAAGATTGCACGTATAAAGATGCTATAAATGCTTGGTCGAAATTCTTTAATCACTCTTATTGGAATGAATTATATTCGTCAACAGTAAAAGAAAGTTATAGTGTAAGTAAAGCGTACGATTTTGATGATACGGAAGAATTTATTGAAAATATGTATCCCATTTATGAACAATATGATGTAACAATTGATTGTAAAGTATCTGGTAACGGCTTCTCAGTAATGCCAATTTCAGATTATTTAGATAAATTTACACCGAAACTTAAAAGATTTATACCGCATAACTTTTCTATTAAATGTAAAATTGGCTATACTAATTGTCCGTCCTACGATAAGATTTTATGGAAAGTTTTAAATGTAGGGACTGAAGCAGAACGTCGTAATGATATACGTGGTCAAATTCAAGATAACAGAGGCAATGAAATTACAGAGAATTCCAAATTCATTGGTGAACATTATATTGAATGCTATTTGATAAAAAACGGGGTATGCGTTGGTATTGGACATGTAGATGTTCCCATTGGAGGAAGTTGATTTGAGAGAATATAGTTACAGCACAAAAATATTGAAAATGCTATCATTATTAATTCTTTGTATTATAGGAATACTATGCATAATCTATTTTGAAATTAATGAAAATTCTATTGGTTCATCTTTAGGAGGTTTAGTAGCAGGATTTCTGCTTCCATATCTTTTTCCAAGCATTGTTGATTTGACCGATAATAAGAATTGGAAATCGACTCAGCGAAAATTATTAAGAGCTGGTTTAATAAAAAAAGATACAAATATTAGAATTTCTTTTGCTTACTTATACAGAATAAAAATTGATGGTCGATATTTTTTAGTGCAGAATAATAGAACAAAAAAATATCAGCCAGTCGGTGGTGCTTACAAATTCAAAATAGAAGAAGCAAACTATCTAGCAGAACATATTCCAGTTGAGAATGATAATCGAATTCCAGTAGATAAAATCACAGAAAGAGATTATAGATTATTGGTTAAGAGTAAATATTTGAGGAAATTTGTGAAAAGATTTGATAAAACCCCATATAGAGAGAATATAAATGACCTTAGCAGAGAGTTTTTTGAGGAAGTATTTTCAACAAGTATTTTAGATAAAAATGAGTTTGGAGATTTATCGTATAAATATTGTGGAAGACATATGACGAATGTTGAATATGGCAATGTATTTAACCATTATGAGTTACTTTTAGCAGATGTTGTTGAAGTTAGATTAACAGATAATCAAGAGGAGTTATTCAGAAATCTCATAGATAAAGACTCTATTAAATACCGATTTGCAACTTCTGATGAAATTAAGTCTTATGGCGTGGGATATGGAACTGATAAACTAACGGATAATATTGCTAACCACACTCCAAAAATTCTGAGTGAAAATACAGACAAGTTAATACTGAGAAATAGACATGAAAAAGTAATCAAAATAAAAGTTTAATATACAGTGAAATATTAAAGAATTTCTATCCAAGGTTTGTATGAAGAATTTAGATGAAAGAGACAGGCACAAATGTCAAACACATGGAGAAAATAAAAATATGGATAAAAATTTACAGGAAAATTTTTCGTTAGAATAACTGAACCAAGCATTGAGTTGAGTTTATCAAGGTAGTGTAAAATAAGTTGTGTAAACACAAAAAGAAATAAATCATACAACTAAACAAAAATGTCATGCTTGGTATTGTTATTGGTGTTATACTTTTAATATTTTTGCAGGCGCTTATTGCAAATATTACAACACCAAAAGTAGAAATCGTCGAAGATGTCGAATATATCCGCAAATTCCCTAAAGAACATTACAAAATCGATAATCTCAAAGATGACATCATCATCGGAAAATATCACCCTTCTGGTAACTACTATTTCGTAGTTTACAACGAAGATTCAAAGGATTTTGACATCAAAAAAGTTGAAGAGAAAGACTGGGAGCATCAAGAAATTAATCGATATGAAAGATAACGAATTTAAAGAGGTTGGGTAAAAGCGTATAGTGTCTGGCATTGAAAAAACTGATATTATGCGTTTTATTTTGGGGATATTTAATTCATTTATCTTGAAACTTAGTTTTACCCCTCTGGATTATTTATTAGTTGAATAAATAAGATAAGGAAAAAGAAATGCTCAAATCAGATTTGATAAACATTATAACTAAGATAGATAAAGATGATATAAATGAACGTTTGACAGGCAAGTTCTTTTTTTATTAAGATAATTGTAAGTAAAAAAGAACTGAGTATTTTCTGGTAAATTTCAAAAATAAAACCTTGATTTGACGCCATTTCTATCCTGTCCTTCCCGCAAACGTAGGAGAGACCCACTTGTGTTGAGGGCTTATCCCTTTTTAAATGAAAATAATACAAGTAGGACACTTTTAAAAATGATCTACTTTTTTATAAGTATTTTCATTATAAAGTTTAATTTTAAATAATAACTCTATCCCTTTCGTTCTATAATATAGAAGTTTGCTAGCATCACACGTGGAGACGGTAGTCTTGATGTCAAGGGTCAGGGGTTTATTGAGTGTTCAGGATAGATGTCGGGAAATTATAGAAGACACACGAATGCTTGCTGATATGCAACCAAAGATGACAAAAGTCATATAAATATGTCACGTTTGGTTGGTGGAAACAACGCACGCCCTCGGGTAAACTTAGTATAGAAACTACTGAAAGAGGGAGCGAAATGGAAGCGGTAAAAATCGTTTTAATAATTATCCTGATTATTGTCGCCATAGCTAGTATAGCATTCGGGATATATTGGTATCGAAATATTCATTGGTATGACAAATATGAAAAGGCGTTGAAGGAAGTTCATGTTGCTGAAAAGCAGGTCACATTACCGACAGGCAGTAACATCAATTATGGAGAGGTTGAGAATGACAAACCTCCGCTTCTCCTGATTCACGGACAGATGAGCATTTGGGAAGACTATGCGCTTGTCATGCCCGAGCTCAGTAGGAACTGGCATATTTACGCCGTCGATGTATACGGACATGGTGAATCATCACATGATGAAAGCCTCTATTATCTTGATGTGAACGGCGACGATCTGATTTGGTTTATCAACAATGTCATCGGGAAGCCTACAGTTGTTTCAGGGCATTCTAACGGAGCCATCACGGCGGCATATGTTGCGGCATACGGCGGTGAAAACATTGCTGGCGTGGTGCTTGAAGATCCTCCGATATTTTCGACGGAGGGAGAAGGCTGGGAGGACAGCTTTGCCTATAAGGACACGTTTAAGTCTTTGCATGAATACAATAAGTCAGACAAGACGGAGTGCTGGGAAGCTTATTACCTCCGTCACTGTTACTGGGGACAGCTGTTTATGAAAAACGCGATGCCCGGTATTGCAAATTATGCCCAGGGGTATCATGACAAGCATCCTGATAAAGCCGTAAAGATCGGATTCCTTCCTTCTTCCATATGGTCTGTGTTTGAATATGCAAGAGAGTATGATTTTGCATATGGGGAACGGTTTTACGACTTGAGCTGGAATCATGGTTTAAAGCATGAAGATATTCTGTCGGATATTGAAGTTCCTTGTGTGTACATCCATGCAAAAGAACAGGTGGCTTATGACGGAACTTACCTGTGCGCCGCATCGAGTGAACAGGCAGAGCGTGCCGTTTCATACATCGGAGAAAATTGCAGTCTTGTGGAGACAGATACAAGTGATCATGTAATACATACCGTTCATAGCGATTTTTATATCCAGTCAGTTAATTCATTACAGAAATGAGGAATTTGGTTTGCTGAAAGAGAATCTGATTATGCTGCGAAAATTAAAAGACTTTTCGCAGGAGGAAATAGCAGAGAAAATAGATATTTCCCGTCAGGCATATGGAAAATGGGAGAGCGGTGAGACAATACCGGATATAGAGAAGTGCGCCATTCTGGCTGACGTCTACGGGGTCACTATTGACAGTCTGATCCGGGAACATCGTGTAGAGAATACGCCTTTAGCACCGACACCTGCCGGTAAGCATATATTCGGGACAGTCGCAATAAGCGAACGTGGCCAGATCGTGATTCCTAAAGAAGCGCGGGAATTGTTCGGGCTGACCGGCGGATGCAAGCTGGTGATTCTTGGAGATGAGAATGAAGGGTTGGCTTTGATCAGGGCCGACAAATTTGAGACAAAGATAAAAGACTTCCTTGCAAATGCTGGGATGGATACCAACAAGTGAAAAAATATAGATCACAAATGAAAGAGAGCAAGCGCCCTTACGGTTAATCCCAAGGGCAGCTTGCTCTTATTCTGTAATATCGACGCTTACACCGGATTTGAATTCGACCGTAAAGTGGTCGGCGAAAACGGTGACCTTTTCGATGAGATGTCTAACAATCTCCTCGTCGAAGTCTGTGACCTCTGTTGCCTGCTGGCCGATGAAGTCCTGCAGTTCCTTGATCCGCTTCATGGATTCTTCGCGGCTGTTTCTGTCGACGGTAGCTTGCTCCCTTAGCCGTAAGATCTCGTCCGCGATAAGAATATATCTTTGATAAAAACGGAGAAAAGATAAAAATTAAAAGTGGAAACTATAAATCAAGAAAAGTAAATCTAAATGATTGGAACGAACCTGACAAGGCGATTAAGCGTGGAGAGAAACCAAGTGTAATTGCACAGATTAAAAAGTACCAAGAGCAACAGGAAAAATACGAAAAGAAAAAAGAGAGAACAAAAGATAATTATAGGAATTCAAAAAGGGAAGATGTTTTAACTTTATTAGGGGACTTTCAAGCACCGTAGGAAGCTGATATAGAAAAAATACCTAAAAATGATATAATGTTAAGATAGATAAATAAATTTTAAAGCAGTCCAGTAAATTATTTTTGAATAAATTATATAATCTTAGTTTTATATTCAAGATGACGAAATTAAAGAAATTTACTCTAATGCTATGGATATCGGATATAATACTCCAGAGATAAATGGTACGACCAAAATGAAGCACCATATGCGTTGTTTTATAGAGGAAATGATGGAATATATACATATTTCTCGTTGGGTCAAAGCCAGTTTTTTTGTATTATACCGGTAACAAAAAATATACTTGAGGAGTATTCAAATAAAGATGTTAAGTTATTTGAAGTTAAAAAGTAAATGACTACAAGCGTTAAAATATTGTGATGGAATGCTACTAAACTATAAGAATAGATAAATCTAAATTTGTTGAGGAGAGAATATGGATTTTAATAGGATGATTCCTGAATTATCAGTTTTTGATATTGGTCGGACTAAAAAATTTTATAGTGAATTAGGATTTAAAATTGAATATGAACGTTCTGAAGATAAATTTGTTTTCATATCTTTTCAAGATAGTCAGTTTATGTTTGAACAAATTCACGATGATGGTTGGAATATAGGTGAGTTAGTATATCCTTTAGGAAGAGGAATAAATTTTTCAATAGCTGTCGATAATATTGAAGAACTTTATCAATTAGTGAAGAGTTTGAATATAGAATTATACAGAGAACTAACTAGAAACATATATCAAGTTAATGGAATAGAAGAAACGCAAATAGAGTTTTTAATACAAGATCCAAACGGGTATTTGTTAAGATTTACAAATTAACAAATGTCAATTTAGCGAGAAATGATAATTTGAATTTATAGAGAATTATCAAAAAGAGCTAAGAAAGAGTCATTCTACAAAGTTTAAGCTCATTAAAGAATTAGAAGGTCAGTTAATAGAAGCTTTGATAGCTGAAATTCAAATTTATGAAGAGAAGCAGCCTAATGGACAGTGGCTAAAGTCAATTACTTTCAAGTTTCCTATCATAGACGAAGATTTGAATATAGATTTGGACAATAATGAGCAAGTTGAGTGTATAGCGTTGCTTGTGCGAGATGAGGCAACAGCGAAGTAAAAATTGAGTATATTGATATTTCCAGCACCAGATGGAGGGGAAACGATGCATCATATTGAGATTTATGTAAGTAATTTAGAGAACACCAAGGAATTCTATTCTTGGATACTGAGCGTTTTAGGTTTTGAGTTGTTCCAAGTATGGAAAGACGGATTTTCCTATAAAAAGGACGAATTTTATATTGTTTTTGTACAGACAAAAGAAAAGTATCTTAATAACAAATACAATAGATGTAATATTGGCTTAAATCACCTTGCTTTCCGTTGTCAAACTAAGGATAAAATCGATCAAATTCGGAAGAATCTTATTCAGAGAAATATAGTTTTGCTTTATGATGATAAATATCCATATGCCGGTGGTGCTGAACATTATGCAGTCTATTTTGAAGATCCGGATAGGATTAAAATAGAAATTTGCTTGGATGAACTTAAAAATTTTCAGTAATGATCATCAATGCTAAATTTTAGTTTGTAGAGGTAAACCCTTTTAACGATAACCTTATGCTATCGTTAAAAAGAGTTAAATCGTGAAAATCCTCCATCGTAAGCAATTTTACAAACAGCTGGAATTTAAGGAGAGAAAAATGGTTTTAGAAGCGGAAAGATTGATTCTTCGTCCATGGGAAGAAAAAGATGCCCATGATTTATTTCAATATGCCAGTAATCCAGAGGTTGGTCCGATTACAGGTTGGCCAGTACATACTAGTGTTGAAAACAGTAGGGAGATAATAAAAAGTGTTCTTTCAGCACCTGAGACATACGCCATCGTTTTAAAAGAAACCATGCAGCCAGTGGGTAGCATAGGATTGATGATTGGCTCTGCAAGTCATATAGGGATTCCTGATACGGAGGCGGAGATTGGTTACTGGATAGGAGTTCCGTATTGGGGTCAGGGTCTTATCCCAGAAGCAGTTCGAGAGATAATGAGACATGCATTTGATGACTTGAATCTGGAGAAATTGTGGTGCGGTTATTTTGACGGCAATACAAAGTCACAGAGAGTTCAGGAAAAATGCGGCTTCCGTTATCATCATACAAAAGAGAACGTTCCATGTGCTTTGGAAGGTGTTCTTCGCACAGAACATATAACCTGTTTATCAAAGCCAGAATGGATTTCATTTAAGTAAATCACTGCTTGTACGAGCTGAGGCATCAGTGAAGTAGAAGTAGATGTTTCATTAATGTGACAAGGTACAACAGAATGTTAAAAAGTGATTTGAGGGAAACCGTTGTAATAAAACTTAAAGTAAATCTTGCTTTTAAGTATGAAACTTATTTCAAAAAATTAGGCGGTAAGGAAGATAACAGTTATATTATCGCTATAGAAAAAGAGCAATGAAAAAATTTTCATCGCTCTTTTTCTTCATCGCTACTTATATTTTGATTATTTTGAAATATATAGAATTTCAAAAGTCGGTAGGTGTTTATCAGGTTTATTGGTATAAAATGTAAAGATACATTTTTTCCATTTATCGGGATTAAAAACTACAATTTTACCACTTTCATCATTTTGTAATTGCTCATAAATAGTAAATGTCTTTAAAGTTTCAGAAACTTTTATATCAACGACTTCTAATGTGACATACTTGGCCGAATCAAAATGATCCGACAATTCGACTGATGTGGTTACTCCAATTTCAATATTTTGCCAACCAAAAGAAGTTAAAATATTATCAAAATAACCATCAAATATAAATTTGGTCATTCCATTAGTTTCTTTCCAAATATATAATGGACAATAACTATTAAATAGTTGACCTTCAGATTTTTCAGAGATTAAATAGACTTTTAAAAATAAATCTTCAAAACCATCCATCAAATGCCCTGTCTTTTGGACACGTTGTCTAATGATATTCATATCATAATCAGCTGGTAATTTTATAGTGTATTGCATTGCTTGCATGGAAGTACCTCTTTTCTAATTTATTAATTATAGTAAATATGATTTCTGTAATTTTGAATAATACTTAATTATGATATAATTATCATAAAAAATGATAAGGTGTTTTAGATGAATTTTAATGATATGAAAATCTTTGTGA
The DNA here is from genome assembly GCF_025150565.1 of Granulicatella adiacens ATCC 49175. Lineage (NCBI taxonomy): Bacteria > Bacillati > Bacillota > Bacilli > Lactobacillales > Carnobacteriaceae > Granulicatella > Granulicatella adiacens. The sequence continues at coordinate 235,648 of NZ_CP102283.1, forward strand.
CAATCTATGAAACAAAATCTATAAATAAAAGTTCAAAGATTTTACAATATGCACAATCAAATTTAAGCGCTAGATTAAAAGTGATTGAAACTGAACTGGGGGCCAAGCTATTTCTTAGAAATTATAATGGATTGGTTCCAACTGAAAAAGGAGACTTGTTTTATCAATTTTGTAAGGAAACTTCCAATAATTTGGAGAATTTAAAAAAGAGGATTTCAAAAGCAAAAGTAAGAGTTTTAATTTCAGAATTATTATTAAATCATGATATTAATAATTTGCACACAATTGATTTAGGTATAAGTGATATCACTATCAAAAAAACTTCAGAAATACCAAGTGTCGCTCAGCAAGAAGATTTTGATAAGATTTTTTGTTTTCAAGAAATTAAAAATCTTAAAAATTATGATGAAATTCTAGGAAACATTGAAGCAATGTATTTTTGCTCAAGCAATCAATTGGTTGCCAAGGAGACACCTTTTTTAATTAATAAAGATGAAAATTGTCCTTTTAGAAAAAGAACCGTAAGAGAGTTCGCTCATTTAAAAGAGTTTGTAGAAATTGATTCATTTGAAAATATTATTACCTTAGTTGAAAAAGGACAAGGAATTGCCTTGTTACCCACATGGTTGAAAAATAGATTGAACATAAAACCTTATACTCAAGATTTTGTTAACATTCCTTTTTATCAGTATGGAAAGAAAGTTTAAAATAACTATTTTATATAGATAAAGCAAAGGTATCCAATAACCAAACTAGGGATTTTCCATGAGTTTATTTAAATAAAAAGGTTTATGATATATATTCTTATGTTAAATTAAGAAATAATCGGTAACTCTCTATTTTTTGGGGCTGTTCTAGTTAAGGGATATAGTTCCGAGGGTTCATAGATATAGAGTATAAGAAGGAGGACTGTCATAGGAGCTTGAAATGTCTATATACATTTTTTGACAAAAATAGTTAATTTTGTAAAAGGAGGAATATATATGTTAGGAGCAATGGTAGGAGATGTTGTGGGTTCCGTTTATGAATGGAACAATATTAAAACGAAGGATTTTCCCTTGTTTAGGGACGATTGTTTTTTCACAGATGATACGGTCATGACCTGTGCTGTGGCGGAAGCAATCATGAATGGTGGACAGAAGGATGACTTCATTGATGCCATGAAGAAGTACGGAAGAATGTATCCAAACGCGGATTACGGTGCCAGGTTTAACCGGTGGCTTATGACTGACAACCGTGAGCCTTACAATAGTTTTGGGAATGGGTCTGCGATGCGTGTTTCTCCGTGTGCTTGGGTGATGGAGGCTACAATAGGCGAGTTGCCGTCCGAGGGAAAACGTCTGGCGCAACTTTCTTCAGAGGTGACGCATAACCATCCAGAAGGAATCAAAGGCGCAATGGCAACAGCGGATGCAATCTTTATGTGCCGTTATTTCTTTGGTGGCGACGGTAGTGATAATCCTGCGGAGATTAAAAGACGTATTAAGGAACATATCGAGAAAGAGTATGGATATGATCTTTCGAAAACGTTAGATGAAATTCGTCCTACGTATCGATTCAATGAAACGTGTCAGGATACGGTTCCTCAAGCTATCGTTGCCTTTCTGGAGAGTACAGATTTTGAAGATGCGATTCGAAATGCGATTTCTCTTGGTGGGGACAGTGATACCCTTGCTGCAATCACAGGAAGTATCGCAGAGGCAGCTTATGGGATTCCGGATTGGATTCAGGATAAGGTTTATACCTATTTAGATGAGCCACTAAAAGATGTGCTCAGACGATGGGAAGAATTCGTTGTAATCAAATAATCGTATATATTGGTGTATGACCATACTTTGAGAGGGCATGCGAATTGATGTTATTGTCGTAGATTTGAAGGGTGGAGGTGATGGTTTGGCGGAAAACAGACCTAGTTTTGAAGAGATAAAATCATTTGAAGAATTTAACCAATACTATTGGTATCGAGAGGAACTTTCCCAAATTTGTAAGTCTCTTGGTTTAGAGTACAGAGGTACGAAGAAAGAATTGACTTTTATAATTGAACAATATTTTCAAGGAAATAAAATAGAGAAATCTTTGAGTAAAAGCCGTAAAACTCAATCCGAAGTAATCACTTTAGAGACTCCGCTCCTGAACTGTGGTTTTTCTTTTAACCAGAAGTTTAGAGATTATTTTTCAGCGGTAACAGGGGTTAGTCCGTTTAAATTCAATGCGGATATGGCAACTGCTTGGCGAAAAGTAAAAAGGGATAATAATCTACAATTTACGATTCAAGATATGATTAAAATTTATTATGGAGAGTCAGATTATGCCAAGTATGATCATTCGGCTTGTCAGTGGAATCAATTTTTAAAAGACTTTTGTGCAGATGAAAGTAGCCATCAGTATGCTAACAAGTTAACCGTTGCTGCTATCCTTTGGAGGGAAGTTCGAGATTCAAAGAATGAAAAAGTTTATTCCAAACAGCTTCTGAAAGAACATAGCCACAAAATAGAGGAGTATCGTAAGTAAGCAACTCCTCTTTCTTCTATCTGATCCGTTGTTGCGAAAGCCTCTACGTACCTTTTAAAGGATTATAGATAGGGTTCCTCATGAAGACAGGTCTACTGGATGTACATCGTGAGCGCTTGTTTCATGATAATTGACGGCAGCATAATAATGTTTAGAACGAAAAAGCTTAGGAGGGTTATCGATGGTTATATTGGAATTGTATCAAGGTGATTATCAAAAGGATTTAGTCGCTTTTGATTCTTTAGAAGAAGGGAAAGCCTTTGTCGCTCAAATCCCAGGGTATACTTTAGAAAACGAAGATGGTTTTGAAGTGGAGTATGTAAATCCTAAGCACTTGTCGGATTATATGGAAATTGTCTTCAATGGAAATATTGTGCCTTTATCTAGATTTTCGTTTAATTCTGAGGAAAATGTGGATATAATTTGGAAAGAGATTTCGAATCTATCCGTTAAAAACGATAAAGTGATTGAAGGCTATTCAAAAATCGACGCGTATGTCGTTAACAACGATGAAGTGAAAGCCTATGTCGAAGCCAGAGAAGCAAACTTCCGCAAGGCAAAAGACTTCTTAGAACGCAGTGGGTACGAAGTCGACAGAAGCTTTTTTGGAAGTGAAGATGGCGAAGCGATTCTCTACAGAAAACGAGGCACTGAAGATTGGCACTTCTTGTGTCACTTAGACCCGCTGTTTGTAGAGGTTGAAGATGTAGGGGGATATGTGGAAGAAGAGCTTCAATCGTTAAACTAAAGGATGTTGCGAAGACATAGTTGTCCGATTAAAATTAAAGGAGCACCATAAGTGAAAGCACTAATTGTTTTAGATTGTCAAAAAGGGATGTTAGCTAGAGGGAATTTTGACCAGCTTCGAGAGAATATTTTGAAGTTACAAGAGATGTTTAAAGCGAGCGGGGACCTTATTATTCATACGCGTCATATTGATGAGAATGAAGAGAGTATTATTTACAATCGCGACGAGCGAGGAGCGCTTGACGAAGAGCTTTCTGCGGATGCGGATTTTATCGTTGAAAAAGACTCGCCAAATATTTTCCAGAGTGAAGAGTTAAAGACGATTCTTGCGAACCATCCGGTAGATGAAGTGGTGATTACGGGATTGAACGCGGAATATTGCTGCTTATTCTCTGCCATTATCGCGTCAGACAGAGGCTACAAGGTGACTTACATTGAAGATGCAACGGGCAGCGTCAATGACGGCGACACTTATGAAATGCCAGGGCTCGACCTTGTGGATTTCGTTGGCTGCGTCTTGGATTGGTCTGGGCAAGTCGAGGTCCTATACTTCGATGAGTTCAAAGAGAGACGGTAACAGTTGCTTTGTGGTCTCTAAAGAGTTGATGAGGGGCTATAGACAGATTTGAAAATCAGAAGCAGGCGAAGTAAAATTTGTTTGCTTTTTTGCATTTATACAATAATGTCCACAAAACAATTGAAGCAAAATGGTGAACGTGAGATAATGGATTCGGATAGTTTTTAAAATGAGATTGCTGTGAAAGCTAAATAAGCAGATTTTAAGTGTCAATAAGAGAGTTTGGAGGAGGAACAATGGATTATCAAGCATTACGAAAAAAATACACACTATATACTAGAGGCTCAGGAATTTTAGCCATGGTTCTGATTCTTTGTATCGCAGTGGTGATCAGCGATACGCTTCTTCAAACAGTGGGGGTCCTAGTGGTCTTCGCAGGATTATTGCTGGGAATCCAACTAATCAATAAATGGTATTTAGGCAATGTAGCGAGATTACTTCACGTGGATTTGGATTTAGCATCGTGGAAACAATATATCGAGTTCAATAAAACGGCCAAAAGAGCGGCACTTCAGATAGATGCAAAAACGACAGAAGTCTCTTACGCCTACATGACGGGAGATTTTGAAACCGCGGTTCAGAAAGCCAAAGAGGCCTTGGAATTGGAGGACCTTAAACCAGAATTTAAGGATATTTTGGAAAGCTATCTGATTCGTTCGGTCGTTTTGAGCCAGCCGGAGTTGAGCCAAGAAGAACTGGATGCACTGCTTAACGAGCTGACGATTACAGAAGAGACATTGGCCAAGAAAACCGAACAAGTAAGTGTGGCTCTCTATGACTTAACCATCGCGCATGAGAGTAACGACTACTTCGAAACTTTGACGAATGAATTCAAGTACCCACAGTTAGAAATTATCTACTATCAAGCCTTGAATGCCGCAATTAAGGGCGATACAGCTCGCTCAAATGAATTACTAAGCAAGCTCATTCATGAAGATGAAAAGTTGTATGTGGTGAGAATGGCAAAGGTTCTATTGAATGGGACACTTGAAAGATAAAAGAAGTATCATTACAAATTATTTTGTAAAAAGATAAATAAGTTTTTGAATTAATGGAGATAGAGAATGAAAATTAAAAAATTAGATAGAATAATGGGATTATTTTTTGCGATTTCAACAGTAGTATTGATTTATATGTTTTTTACAAATCGAGATTTTTTTACGTGGGCTTTTTCAAGACACCAAAATATTCTCAGTTGGTATATCAGACCATTGTTTATAATTCCAATTGTTATTGGTGCTTATAAACAATCATTTTCAATTTTGTTTATGTCGATTTTTTGCCTATTTACAAGTATGTTTTGGTTTCCGAAACCAGAGGCAGTGGATGAACAGGTTCATTTATTCTTAGAGTTCGAAAAGAACTACTTAACGAGTGGTTGGACAACGGAGAAAATCGTTGTTTGTACATTGATTCTATTATTCTTTATTTTTATGATTTATACTACGTGGAATCGAAAATGGGGACAATTATTATGGGTTGTAATCGCTGGAGCTGTATTAAAGGTCGTCCATAGTATCCTTTCTAGTGGAGAAAATGGAATGGCGCTCGTTAAACCAGCAGCTACAGGCTTAGTGATATGTATAGTGATTATCGTCTTTATTAAGAATAAAAAAGAGAAAAAATAGTTGTTTCAACAAAGGAAAGTGTGGAAGTTCATATAGACGAATAGATACACCTTGTCAGTAGGATAAGGTGTTATTTTTATGCGGAATCCACAAGGATAAGAACTGTGTTATAATAGTTGTATTCATTTTTCAGAAAGAAGTGATGACCATGGATTTTAGAGTAATAGGAGATACTTATAGATATGGCGTTAGAGTATCAGCCATTGTAGTGAAGGATGGAAAGTTGCTTACTTATAAAGTAGAAAGCCAAAATCACTTAGTGGGTGGGGCGATATTAGTCGGCGAAGCAAGCCGGAAAGCTGTAGCCAGAGAAGTGAAAGAGGAACTAGGTGTCGATTGTGAAGTCGAAGAGTTAATGTTTGTTGTGGAGAATCGATTTGATTATAAAGGCGAACTCCATCATATGATTGAATTTCATTATAAAGTGACTCTTCTAGGGGAGGTTCCGTCTCATACGTTGGATGAAGGAAAATATGAATGTGAATGGATAGATCTCCAAAGATTAAGTGAGTATGATATACGATCTCAATATTTAACAAAAGAATTACCCCTTTGGAAAGCTGGAATAAAACAGATCGATATAGGGATAGAATAGAGGGCAGAAGATGTTTAAATATATGAATGATTCAATAGAAAAGGGTCTTACCCCAGTAACGAGTAAAGATTTGGAACAAAAATTTATAAATCTAGGAATAAAGCGAGGCGATATTGTACTGGCACATGTTTCGATGTCCTCTATGGGATATGTGATAGGAGGGGCAGAGAGTCTTTATAATGCTTTGAGAAACGTTGTTGGTGAAGAAGGAACAATAGTTGTACCGTCTCAAACTGTAGAAATCTCAGATCCTGTGAGCTGGCATCATCCTCCAGTTCCTGTAGAGTGGCATGATAGCATTAGAGAGGATTTGCCAGCTTATAACAAGAAATTGTCGTTTTCTAAATCAATGGGAAGTTTTAGTAATTTTATTGGAATTTTACCTCAAGCCATTAGAGGAGAACATCCGATGTACTCCTTTACAGCAATCGGTCATCGAGCGGATGAAATTGCTCAAAATGAAGGGTTTGATTTTCCATTTGGAGAACAATCGCCACTTGGGAAGATGTATGCGTTAAAGGCTAAAATATTAATGGTTGGCACAAATTTTGAGACCAACACCTCTTTACACCTAGCTGAAAACAGATTAAATCGAGAAGTATTGATAGAGCGAAGTAAAATTTCAACGACCAATGGCGATGAGTGGATTGAATTTAAAAATGTCGATTTAGATAGTTATGATGATTATTTAGAAATCCAGAAAGAATTTATGAAGGCTCATCACGTTGGAAAAGAAACTCTGAACGGGGCAGAATTATTCTTAATTGATATGGTAAAATGCGTCGATTTTACACGAAACTATTACATTGAAAGAAATCTAAAATAATCAGCGTAAGTATCGATGTTTGATTTCTGATGCAAACCGGAGTCCCATCAAAGGGCTCCGGTATTTTTTGCTTAACGATGGAAAGTAAACTTGACATTTTGCTAGAAAATAATTATATTGTATGTAAAGTAAACTTTCCATCTTGAGAGGTGATGTGATGTGAAAAATAGACTTGAGGAAATTCGAAAGGCAAAAGGAATCACACAAGAAGAACTTGCGAATGCGCTTGAAGTGTCTAGGCAGACGGTGGGATCTTTAGAGAACGGAAGATATAACCCGTCCATTATATTGGCATTTAAAATAGCGAGGTTCTTTGAGGTATCCATTGAAGAAGTATTTATTTACGAGGAGGATCAAAATGAAGACAAATAAATTATGGTATCTAGGATATTTAGTAGGAATTTGCAGTTTACTGGCAGTATTTACACTTAACTTGAATGAAGTGGTTAGATTGTTATTGATTTTTGTGTCTTCCATTAGTGTATCTGTTTCATATGTACAACTCACACACTATAGACTATTGGCAAAGGACCGTGATTACAAAATTAGTGTGAATGATGAACGGAATGAAAAAATCAGAGATAAAGTCAATGCAACGATGTCTCCAATTCTAATGATTCTGATGGAAATTATTGCACTTGTCTGTATTGCAGTAGGGGCATATATACCGGCAGCTCTTTTAGCAATTTCTGTTGGATGTTCTCCGATAATCATGCTTTTTATTAGCAAATTTTACGAGCAAAAATATTAGACGAGTATCGAAAAAATACCCGAAGAATATGCATTTTGCCGTTGAAGCAACAACTGGAACGTGAGATAATGGGCTAAGACAGTTATTTTTGATTAAAGATATAAATAATTTTGTAACCGCAATCATATACATGCGGCTTGTGCCTTTGGAGGAACGATATGGATTATCAAGCAGTACGAAAAAAATATACGCTCTATACGAGATGCGCGGGGATTTTCGCAATTGTTCTCATTCTTTGCGTTTCGCTAGTAGTAAGTGAATTTACGATGCAAACGGGGAGCCTTCTTGTGATTATCGCCGGATTAGTCCTTACCATCTATTTGATTAATAAATGGTATTTAACCACCGTGGAAAAATTGTTGCATGTAGATTTGGATTTAGCATCGTGGAGACAATATATAGAGATGAATAAAGAGGGAAAAAGAGCGGTCCTCCGATCAGTCTCCGCAACGTCGGAAGTTGCCTTGGCGTACATGACAGGGGACTTCGAGACGGCGATTCGAAAGGCCGAAGAAATCTTGAATAGAGACGGACTTCAACCGCAATTCCGAAATGTCTTGCAAAGCTACCGGATTCGTTCAGTCGTGTTGAGCCAGCCGGAGTTGAGCCGTGAAGAACTGGATGCGATGATAGGTGAGCTGACGATAACAGACCCTACGATGGCCGAGAAGACGCAAAAGATAAGTGTGGCTCTCTATGATTTAACGATTGCGAACGAGAGCAACGACTACTTCGAAACGTTAACGAACGAATACAAGTACCCACAACTAGAAATCATCTACTACAAGGCGTTGAACGCTGCAATTAAAGGTGATACAGAGCGAGCAACGGAGCTGCTGAGCCAGCTTGCTGGTGAAGATGAGAGATTGTATGTTGTGAGGATGGGGAACTTGAGCGTATCAAATACGGGCAATTAATTTTAAGTGGAGGTTTATTTATGAACGAGGGAATTAACGAACTTTTTACTTATTGTGCATTGGATAAAGATGGAAAAAATATTATCGCTAAGATTAGTGAAATGAACGACTGGAAGAAAGTATATGTAGAGAGTTTCAAGAAATCATATATTTCGGAATTACAAATACCGAATACAGTAAGAGCCTTTTATTGTGACCCTGATACGACTTATAAAAAAGACTATGACCATCACTTTTTCGAAAGATTAGTTATTTTTTTAAATGTACAAGAAACAAAATTTAGAAAAAAATTAAAAGGAATTTACAAATATATATTCGAAGAAGGACAAGGTATTAAAGTTATTGAGGTTAGAAAGAATAAAACAAAAAAACTGTTTTATCTAAGATCGGACCAGTTGGGATTTTCTGTCCCAACTAGCGCAAAAATTCATCCTTATGATTTGTACATTAAAAGAAGCGAGAGTCCAGAATGTGCAGTAAGTCAAGTTGCCGAGTGGGTTATTTCTTCAAGAATTATAGGTGGTTCTTTCCTCTGGCCGTTTTCATTTTATGAAACCTACAATATGCGTAAAGGAGGAACTATAAAATCTAATCGAAGTCATTATATACAGGATCGTGTTGATTTAACGCTTTGGGAAATTTATTATTGGTATAACAAAAACGAGAAATCGACAATAATGACAAGGGTTAAAAATGAGCAAGCAAAAGAAGATTTGAAGAAGTGGTTATCTCACTTTAAAGACTTTGAAACTTATATAGAATTTTTCTGCTTTGAGGCATTTGTAAGTAAAGAAAAATCAATAAAAAGTGCTAACCTTAGACCGATTAATATTTTAACTGGTAAGAATGAAGAACCTAAGTGGGGTGAAAAAGGAGAGAATCCTAAAATTGAAATAACTTCAGACCTTGAATTTAATACTATTGAAGAAATGTTAAAGGAACTGAACAAAAAGATACTTATTCGTTCGGAAAAAATGGAACAAATTATTTATAGCGAATGTAACGAGAACAGCAAAACGAAATAGGAGGCATAAATATGCTAGGGGAAAAAACAACAAAATTGATTATTGTATGCGATGAGAAGACATCAGAGTATGCAAACTATTTACGCCAATTGGTGAGTATGAAAGATGATACTTCTGACGAAATTGTTGGAGTTAAGGACGGAACGGTTGAAGTCGCAGTGTGGCTTGAAAAGGACTATGTTGCTAATATGGCGACGATTTCTTCAAAAGAGCATATCCTTTTTGTCGGTGAGAATAAAGTAAGTAAAAAAGAAACTCCTTCTATGTCAGTTAAGTTTGATAAGTTCGGAATGAAGTACGGTTGGTTAGGAAAACGTGCGATGATGATGGTATCAGACAGTATCAAGGATAAAGAAACCTACGATCAATTTATTGAATTTTGTCAAGGTTATGAGCAAAAAATCGAAGCAATGTCACTAGAACGAGTTCTTAAATATGAGGATAAGGATGAAAAAGAAAAAGGAGTCGTTGCTCTTATGAAAAATAAAGCAGCTACTTTGGCACAATTAGTGGTAAATCCAGGTGTATTTGGTGCGGTTGCAGGGATTAATATGCTGAAAGATCGTAAGAAATTAAGAGACCAACAGTATCGAGCGTTAACAGCAATTCTTTACACTGACGGATTAACGGAATTTCTGGAGGGATAAGCTATGGAAGGCTTTAGAGAAGGCTATGATTTCTTTCAAAGCCATGCGGGAAATTTCGTAGGAGTGTCTGAGGGCGTACGGTATGTTGATTCTGTGGAAACCGAAATTACAAAGTTAGTCAAAAATCTAAATCAGTTTTCCTCAAATAAGGCGGGGGTGGCTACTCTTAAAGGCGATGTTGCAGAATTTTGGCATGCTGGTACATTTAATATCAATGCTGTAGTTAAAGGTTCTAATCATAGAGTAGAGGTTGAACGCAGTCATGAACTGGGGTCAGTAGATATAAGGGGTAAGAATTTCGAATCAAAATTTGGCCTTAAATACTATAAAAACGGTGCAGAAAGTGCTAAACAGCAAGCAAAAAGTATTTTTGAAAAATTTCAGGAATACAAATCAAATGGTGGCAAAGAAAGCTTGGAAAACTATCTTCAAAAACGAGGATATTCTGCCGACAAAGTCTTAAGTGACCCTTTATATGCCGGTCAATATCGAGTAATACCTTCAGACCAATTTAAAGCTGCTACGGAATGGCTTGAAAGAAGGATAAAAGAAGAATCTGTAAAAAGGCCCGAAGAAGTTCGTCGGTACCAAGAGACACTTGATATGTTAAGGTCTAAAGTATCTGATAATAAAGGAAATGAATCAATCGAGTTGACAGAGACAGAAGCTAGAAAGCTTGCGCAACTTTCAAAAGAAGGAGATGTTACTGCTGAAAAGTTGAACCTTACAACGGAAGAGTTGATTCGATTTAAGGATATTCTCAGACAGTCTTGTAAAGCGGGAATGAGTGCCGCGGTTATTACTATGGTCTTAAAAACGAGTCCTGAAATTTTGAAAGCAATTCATTATTTAATAGAAAATGGAGAAATTGATGAAGAACAATTTAAGGTTCTTGGGTTCAAAGCGCTGACTAGTTCTAGCGAGGGTTTTATCAGAGGAACAGTTTCTGCTGCTATTACAGGAAGTTGCAAGGCTGGTTTATGTGGTAGTGCATTAAAATCTCTTGATCCTAGTGTTATTGGGGCAACAACAGTTTTGGTAATGAACTCCATGAAGAATTCCTATAAAGTAGCTATTGGTGAAATGAGCAGAACTCAAATGGTAAATGAACTAATAAAGGAAATGTTTGTTAGTACGTGTGCTTTAAGTATGGGGGCCGCTGGACAGTCGTTTATACAGATTCCTTTACTTGGATATATGATGGGGAGTTTTGTAGGTTCGTTAGCAGGTTCAATCTTCTATGATGCAGCATACTCTCCAGTTATCTCGTTTTGTGTTGATTCTGGATTTACAATGTTTGGATTGGTAGAACAAAATTATGAATTGCCTGAAGATGTTCTGAAAGAAATTGGAGTCGAAGTATTTGAATATGAAAAATTTGATTATTCAAGTGTGGAGATAGAAGCATTCCAATTTGCTACATTCACTCCAGAAAAAATTGAACCAACAAGAATTGATATGGTTTTCTTACGAAGAGGCGTAATAGGCATTAACTGCATAGGCTTTGAATAACCAACAAACCGGAGCCCCGTAAAGGGCTCCGGCCTTTTTTATTTAGCAACTGCCTTCTTGTAGTACATCTCTAACCCCAGCGACGCGACTAGTAGCACCGCACCGACTGGTAAGTAGAGGGTTGGGTAGACGGAACTGGTTCCGTAGATGTCGAAGACTCCTTTGAGGAAGCTGCCGAAGATGAAGGTGAGGACACCCATCTTGTAGGCTGCTTGTGCGTCTTCTGACTCCAGGAAGGTTTTCCCGGTCATTTTCGCTATAAGATTTGGCACCACTCCAAGAACGAGTGGAATCATAAAGAGCAAGTACATGAATGGGGAGTAGACTTGGTGGCTAAAGAATTCATACACCATTCCGACAACTAGTGTCACCACCGTTGCAACTGTGTAGAATATCAGTCCCGTTTTCTTTTTATAAGTAGACAATGTCACTCACCTCTCTTTCTTCGATGTTTCGACCGTTTGTAGTCGGTTTGTTAATGATTTGTCCGTTAAAGTACATGGTTGATGATCCGCCGCCGTCTAAGTTATAAGCGGTTGTGACGTTCAATTCTTTTATAAAATCAGCTAATTGTTTCAACGATAATCCTTGGCTTTCGCTTGTACGTCCGTCTGACACCACGAATACATAAGTGCTGTCATCGATGATTCCGATGGCTGTACGCGGGTTGCTCGCCATGGCTTTCCCAACTTCGTCTGAACTATCAACGGCTACTTGTCCGTTTTCAATCAACGCTGGGCCAAATGACAAGACTTGCATCGCGCCGTTGTCCACTAACTGTTGGGCTGTGATGTCGCCTTCTTTGATGATGCCGAAGCTTCCGTCCTTGTAGATAACTAAGTCTTCTTGGTCGGCACTCTGGCTCTCACTTCGTAGTAATTTTCCGTTACGAACAACGTATCCAGCATCTCTGGCTCCGTAGTAGTCTCCATTAATCGCAAGGACCGCGTTTACGCTTTTAGCGGTTGTAGAAGTCTTCGCCGTTACGTTTCGACCGTACGTTTCGTTGGCCAAGGCGGTCTTAATTGACGAGTTGCCTTTGATTTTTACGGTTGCGACGTGGATTTGCGTGTTATTTCGCTCGTAAGTCTCAATCGAGATGGATTTCGTGTCGTCCTCGTAGGCGGTCGCCGTACTCACAGTTGGCGTTGTAGACGCGCCCCCGCTACTTGAACTGCTCGAGTTACTAGACGTTCCCGTGCCGCTTGCGCCAGTTCCTGTGGCCGTGTTCGTTGTCGCTGCCGTTTCGTTACTGAACTTTGCGAGACTCTTAGAGATAAAGAGCGTATCGGCTATGACCATCCCTGAAGCCCCGATGAGGACGGCCGTATAAGCGGTCGATAAGATTTTTCTGAGTGATTTTCCTTTTTTGTTATTTGACATAATGCACACCTTTCTCTTGTCCAAAAATCAGTTTCTTTTGTACAAACCAGTTAAAGAAGAACATCCCGATTTCGGTCATGATTTTACCGATGAAGGGTCCGATACCCAGTCCGTAGCTGAGGCCCATGAGGATGAGCGTGTTCAGCGTTAATGAGAAGCTGGCGAGTAAAATATAGCCGCCAAGTTCTTTTAGAAACGGTTTGTCGCTGGCAAAGACGAACTTCTTATTCACAAAGAAGTTGAATCCTGCACTAATCATCCTTGCAATCACGTTAGCCGTTACGAGTGGCACGCCAATAAAAATCTGGAAGGCGTAGAGGGTGTAGTCTAGAAAAAACGAGAGAAAGGATGATAGGGCGAACTGGAAAATCTCTTTGTAGATTCTGAATGAATCGTGAAGAGGGTTAAAGTGTGACCCTTCATTTTTGTTCTCATAAATCGTTTGAATGTCTAGCTCGCAGAAAGGACGTTTTTCTTTCGCCCACACCATCAACACGTTCATTTCGTATTCAAAACGTGATCCTGAGATTTCAAGCATTTTGTCTAAATGCGTACTTGAGAATCCACGCAGACCTGTTTGGGTATCGCTAAGTTTCGTCCCGCTGGTCAGTTCGAAAATTTTCAAGGTGATTTTGTTTCCAAGGCGGCTTCTAAGTGGGACATGGGAAGCGTCGAAGTTTCGAACGCCGAGTACGAGGCTATCTTGTTCAAGGGCAGCTCGGTTGGCGATGCGCACGATGTCTTCAGGGCTATGTTGTCCGTCAGAGTCTGCCGTCACAATCGCTACTTCCTCATGAGCATGAGTTTCTTTAATATATCGATAAGCGGTTTTGAGTGCTTCGCCTTTTCCTTTGTTTTCAGGGTGCGTTAAAACAGTCGCTCCTGTAAGCTTTGTGAAGATTGGAAGATAGTTCTCCCCACTACCATCATCCACTACGATGACCTCTAAGTTTTTGGCGATGAGTTGCTGCGTTAAAGGAATTAATTTTTCCTCTGGTTCATATGCTGGAATAATGACGATTGTTTTCATGGTTGTCACTGCTCGCCTGTTTGGGGAGCTTCCCCTTTCCGTTTGATTAACTATAATTTGCACCATGAACCTAAAACGTACTTAAAAGAGGTGGAAAAAAATAAAATTAGCATTTAATATAGTATTTAAAAGAAAAATGAAAAATCCCCTAGCGTCAGGCATTGCTTGTAACGCTACGTAATGTAGTAATATGCAGGCATTAAGGAGGTGAAAGCTATGTCAAAATATACGACAGGGGAGCTTGCGAAACTTTGCAATGTGACTGTTCGAACCGTTCAGTATTATGACAAAAGAGGCATCTTAATTCCGACAGAACTTTCTGAAGGAGGTAGAAGATTATATTCTGAAAGTGATCTTCAACGTCTAAAAGTCATTTGTTTTCTTCGGGAGGTGGATGTACCCATCGATGCCATTTCTCAATTATTAGAAGAAGAACATCCTGAAAAAGTGATTTCGATTTTAATAGAACAACAGGAAAGTTTATTGATGGAAGAAATTCAAGAGAAACAAGAGCAATTAGAAAAATTGCGTGAATTACAGTCGACAGTCCAAAACAAAGAATCCTTCTCACTTGAATCCATCGCGGACATAGCAGTAGTGATGAAAGGTAAGAAACAACTCAAAAAACTTTACCGGATTATACTTTCAACAGGATTGGTGGTTGGAGCGCTTCAGTGGGTGTCTATTGCATTCTGGATTTTCAAAGGAATGTGGTGGGGATTTGCGCTATGGGCTCTTTTGGCAACGGTATGGCTTATTTGGGTATGTAACTATTATTACAAACACGTAAAATATATTTGCCCTGAGTGCCATCAAGAATTTAAACCAGGAAAGAAAGAAGCTTTTTTTGCAAAGCATACGCCAACAACCCGGAATTTAACTTGCTCAGAGTGTGGCCATAAAGGATTCTGTATTGAAATTTGGGACGGTGACCAAGCGTGAGTGGATTTAATCAAATCGTTCTTGGAAAAACCGCGATTCCTTCATTAATCGTGACAGTGGTCTTGCTTCTTTTGATAGGAATTCTACCTACCGTTTATTGGATGAGAAGACATAAAGGACAAGTGAAAATCAGTTATTTCATTGCTGGGGCATTAGGGTTTATTGTTTCTGCCCGTATTCTTGAATCAGGCTTCCATTATTTCTTTTTACTGGCTGATAATCCAATTTCTCAGTTTCTAAACGGGAATACTGTAGCATTCATTTTATATGGAATGATGATGGCAGGGATTTTTGAGGAATGTGGTCGCTATATCATATTAAAATACATTATGAAAAAACACCGCATCCGTGAAAATGCAGCTTTGTATGGAATTGGGCACGGAGTAATTGAAATTCTAACAGTTGTCCTTCCATCGATTTTGCTTTACTTAGTGATTGCGACATCCCTTCAGAATGGAAGTGTAGATTCTGCGCTTGCAGCACTACATGTTACTGAAAAGAATGCAGACGTGGCCATGCAGAGCTTTCAAGCTGCAGCACAGTTTAATGTTGAAACAGCTGTGATGACCGTTCTCGAAAGAATCAGTTCAATGGGGATTCATATTGGCTGTACCATCATCGTGTATTACAGTATCATTGCAGAAAATAAAAAATATTTATGTGGTGCCGTTTTACTACATATGATGGCGGATTGCTTTGCAGCGTTCTATCAACGAAATGTCGTGGGAGCTGGAATCGCTGAAACTGGAATTTTAGTTATGGCAATCGTCATTGTATGGATTGCGATAAAAATATATAAAAAATTGGCATAACGAATCGTTGATGCAAGGGAGGAATGAAGATGGCAACAATAGAAAGTGGAGCGATATTTGGGATTCCGTTGGTATTCCTGGTGAGTATTGGGTTTATTGCGACATGTGTGCTTGTCATTTTCGTTCGCCGATGGACAGCCGCAAAACAGAGCGGAGGTCCGTTCATGGCAGCTTTTCATATCGCGAATGGAACATTTTACATTCATGTGGCGTTCTGTTTCAAAAAGCGTCGTATTCCTCTATCATCGATTCGCCGGATTTTGATTGATTTCATGCGAGGCAGAAATGGTGGCGGGAGTAGATACTCTGTTAGGATAGAACAAAAGGATGGAACTACGACTATGTTCTTCATGGGAAAGAGCAAAATCAACGATGCGCTGCTAGAGGAGTTGCCTCAAGCGGTGAAGCGGTATCCGATACGAATTCAGATGAACTAAGAATAAAAATAGAATGAAAAAGAATGTTGATAATCAGCATTCTTTTTTGTTTTCGAAAATACGGATACTAATAGTGTTTCTGGAAGCGCTTGACATTTAATCATTTGAGCGGTAAGATGTAATCGTCATAAAATGACACCGGTGTCAAAAAGTGAATATCTATTAGGTCAGAAAATATGGAGGTCATTATGAAACGTTTAGACGGCAAAAAAGTATTTGGAATTCGTAAGTTAAAAGTTGGAGTTTGTTCTATTTTGTTAGCGGTTTCTTTTGTGGGTACGAAAAATGTATTAGCAGAGGAAGTAGCTACTTCGACTCAGCCAACTACAGAAGAAAACAAACTAGTAACAACGGAGGCATCTCCTGGAAAAGGTCAAGAGGGTGAGAAAGAGGCAAAAGAAACTCCTGCTCAAAAGGACAGCCAATTAGAAACTACGGTAGAAGATGCAATTCCAAAAGAAAATGTAGAAACTCCTAAGAAGGCTGATGCCGGTGAAAAAGTAGAAAAAGTAAATAATGATGCAAGTAACGAAAAGTTAAATGTACCAGCTAACGCTCTTCGTTCTGTATCGGAAAGAAGTGCGAATGGGGTAGAAGCTGATCAACCTACAACTGATACTTTAAATGTAAAAGATTTCGGTGCAGTTGGGGATGGAGTTACGGATGATCATGATGCTATGCAGGCAGCTATCGATGCTGCATCTCAAGGACTAGGTGGAGGAAAATTATATTTCCCTCAAGGAACGTATCTTGTAAAGAAAATGGTCCAATTAAAGAGTAATATCGATATTCGCTTGCATGATGATGCAACGATTGTTAACGGAATTAATTTCCAAGGACGTCCTTCAATCGTATTTATGACGGGTCCTTTCATTAATGGAGGAGATAAGATTTTCTGGGAGCCAACAGAAAATATTAGTTTTACGGGTGGTACGATTGATATGAATGGTGCTTTGAATGAAGAAGGCACTAAACCAAAGAATTTACCGTTTATTAATTCTTCTGGTGGTTTTGCGATTGGGAATAGCTCAAATGTTACTATCCGCAATGTAACGTTTAAAGATAGTTATCAAGGGCATGCCATTCAAATTGCGGGGTCTAAAAATGTAATGGTGGATCAATCTCGTTTCTTAGGTCAAGCATTACCTAAAACGATTAAAGATAATGCGATGATTACAAAAGAGTCGATTCAAATCGAACCGATGACAAGAAAAGGATTCCCGTACGCATTAAACGAAACTGGTGTGAAGTCAGAAAATGTAACCATTCAAAATTCATACTTTGGAAAGAGTGACAAGTCTGGTGAATTGGTAACTGCAATTGGTACGCATTATCAAGCTGTTACTACTCAAAATCCTTCGAATATTAAGATTTTGAACAATCATTTCGACAACTTAGTTTATTCAGGGATACGATTTACTGGATTCACAGATATTGTGATTAAAGATAATGTATTTGATAAAAAGACAAAGGAAGAAAGTGTTCGATACAGAGAAGAGGGTGGAGCGCTTGTAAATGCCTTTAGTTACAAAAATACAGAAGATGTTCTGGACTTAAATAAGAAAGTAGTAATTACAAATAATCGATTCAATATTAAAGACCCTAAAACACAAGCAATCCGAGTAGCCAGAGATAGTGAAGAGTACTTAGGAAAAGTAAAAGATATTGAAGTAACAAACAATATTATTAATAATCAAGCTCAAGATTCTGAAGTTCCTTCAATTGAACTTCTCCGCATTAGTGATGGATTAACTGTTTCAGGCAACGTTATTAATGGCGGAAAAGATGGGATTGTCATCAATAACTCTACAGGCAGCATTACAGCAATCGATAATTCTTTTTCAAACTTAACAGGAAACTCCATTTTATTGCTAAATTCTGGAGATAGTGGAAATATTTCCGTAGTAGCTTTAGGGCTTGGACATGCTGATATTCATACAGAAAATAGGAACTATCATGTGATTGCAAGAAATAAAAATGGGTATTATTATCTTGCAACCTACTCCGATGATCAATTAGCTAATTTAATTGACAAAATTGGAGAGGTGTTCGTTCCAATCGCGCGAGGAGAACGTTTTGAAAGATATCTACAGTTTGAGTTCCGTAAGGTTTCTGAAGAAGTCAAGAAATCCGACACCCCAGCAAAAGAAGCACTCGTTCAAGCTGAAGCAAACAGAAATCAAAAAGAATTACCACAAACAGGAACGAATAGTTACTTAGGTGCTATTGCTTCCCTTGTTGGATTAGGAGTTTTTTTTGGAGTCGGAGGAGTGAAGAAACGTCATGAAAATTAAAAGCATTTGTTCTATTCAAGGTACGGCGGTTGAAAACGAAGATGCGCTTGGTAGTTTTGGAAATTTCTTTTGGGTGATTGATGGAGCCACAGATTTATATAATGCAAAAAAATCGATTGGATATTCGGTTTCTGAAGTAACGCATTTATTGTCTAAGGTGATTGCAAAACATTGTGCAGAATCAAAAACGTTAAAAGAAATTTTTTCTGAAAGTATTAAGGAGGTCCGTTCGATTATAGGGTTAGATGATTCTAACCATGAAGAATATTGTAAACTGCCGACGTTTGCCTTTGTTTTTGCAAAATTAACAAAAACAAAACTGGAATACATGATTCTTGGAGATTGTGTCATGCTCGTAAATGACCAAGAGGTAACCGACCATCGTGTGGATCGTTTGTTTGATTTAGGAAAAAACGAAATTGCACTTTCGAGTAAGGAAGGCCCCGAAAGAAAAATAATCTTACAAAAAATTAGAGAACTGGCCAATACGTCAAATGGATATTGGATTGGATCGCTAGATGAATCTTGTGTGGAACATGCTATTTATGGGAGTACAGAAGTGACTAGTCCTCTAATTGTATTAATGAGTGATGGTTTTTATGAGTTCTATTCTCAACATCCAGAGAATAAATTGGATGATCTAATTGTAATGAGAAAACAATCACAGGAGGTCGATCCTATTTATGGAAAGAAAGATGATGCAAGTATACTAATCGTTGATCTTTTAACGGATTGAAGCCCTGAAAAGAAGGAAATAATTGAATAGTCAAGTAGATTAAGAGGAGAAAATGATGCAAACAGTAATCAATAATTTTGTTGAACAAGTAATTCAATCTGGGTTGTATAAACCTATGGATTACTCATATGTAAAGAATAGAGTACTTGCTCTAGTCGGAGAGGAAGGAGCTAATACACCTACAAGTGAAACAGATATAAAAAAATTAAAAGATATGCTCGTTGAATTAGCTGAAACGAATGGAAAAGTAGGATCCTTGGCAGAAGAAAAAGACTGTTTAGGTGCAGAGTTAATGAACTTTATTACTCCAATCCCAAGTGTCATTAATGAAAAATTCTGGAGTACTTATCAAGAATCACCTGAAAAGGCTGTAAATGATTTTTATCAACTAAGTAAAGATAATGACTATATCAAACTTTCAGCAATTGCTAAAAATATTGCGTTCCGTGCAGAAACAAAATATGGGTCTCTAGAGATTACAATTAACCTCTCTAAACCAGAAAAAGACCCTAAAGCAATTGCTGCTGAAAAATTAATGAAAGCTTCAAATTATCCAAAATGTCTTTTATGTATGGAAAATGAAGGGTATCAAGGAAGAGTCAATTATCCAGCTCGTGCGAATCATAGAATTGTCCGAATGAAACTGGGCAATGAAGAGTGGGGACTACAATATTCACCATATTCATATTTTAATGAACATGCCATTTTTCTAAATACAAAGCATATTCCAATGGCGATTACGCCTAAAACATTTGAACAGCTATTAGAAATTGTAGATATTATTCCGGGTTATTTTGCAGGATCAAACGCAGACCTCCCTATTGCAGGTGGCTCTATTTTAAGTCACAACCATTATCAAGGTGGAAAATACGTTTTCCCAATGGAAGTAGCAGAATGTGAAACAACCTTCATATTTTCAGGGTTCGAAGATATTCAGGCTGGTATTGTGAAATGGCCAATGTCTGTTCTTCGATTACGTGGTACGAATAAACAAAGAATAGTGGAATTAGCTTCGAAGATTTTAAAATCATGGCAAGGGTATACCGATTTAGAGGCAGATATTATTGCTACAACTGGAGAAATTCCGCACCATACAATCACTCCGATTGCTCGTGTAGTGGATGGTCAATTTGAAATGGATCTTGTTTTGAGAGATAATCACACATCAGAGTTATATCCAGATGGCGTATATCATCCTCATAAAGATGTTCAGCATATTAAAAAGGAAAATATCGGGTTAATTGAAGTGATGGGACTTGCTATTTTACCACCTCGTTTGAAGACAGAGTTAGAGGAAGTTGAGAAATACCTTCTAGGCAAAGATAACACAATTGAGGATTATCATTTAGAATGGGCAGACCAATTAAAAGAAAAATACCCTAACGTTAAAGAAGAAGAGGTTAATAGCGTAGTTCAACACGAAGTAGGACAAGTGTTTGCGAGAGTTCTCGAAGATGCTGGCGTTTATAAGAATACTCCATTTGGACACGAAGCATTTATGAGATTTGTTAAGTCGGTTGGAATTAATTAGGAGGAACCCCAAATGGCAATATTAGTGACAGGCGGAGCTGGTTATATTGGTAGCCATACCGTAGTAGAATTATTAAATTTAGGGAAGGAAGTCGTAATTGTCGATAACCTTTCGAACTCTAGCATCTTGGTATTAGATCGGATTGAAGTAATTACAGGGAAACGTCCTGCGTTTTACGAATTAGATGTTTGTGATAAACAAGGATTGAGAAAAGTTTTTGAACAAGAATCTATTGAGGCTGCAATTCATTTTGCAGGATACAAAGCTGTCGGCGAATCCGTACAAAAGCCTGTGATGTACTACGAAAATAATATTATGAGCACATTAGCTCTTGTTGAAGTGATGTCAGAGTTTAAAGTTAAGAAGATTGTATTTTCATCGAGTGCGACTGTATACGGCATTCACAATCAATCACCCCTCATTGAGACAATGCCGACAAGTGCAACAAATCCTTATGGGTACACCAAAGTGATGCTTGAACAAATTTTAAAAGATGTTCATGTAGCAGATTCAGAGTGGAGTATTGCATTGCTTCGTTATTTCAATCCGATTGGGGCTCACGAGTCTGGGTTGATTGGTGAAAACCCTTCAGGAATTCCTAACAACTTGATGCCTTTTATTGCACAAGTAGCGGTAGGTAAGCGACCAGAGCTAAGTGTTTTTGGAGATGATTATGATACGGTAGATGGTACTGGCGTTCGAGATTATATCCATGTCGTGGATTTAGCGAGTGGCCACATAAAAGCGTTAGAAAAAGTATCTGAAAAAACAGATGTTTATATTTATAACCTTGGTTCAGGAGAAGGCACTAGTGTATTACAACTTGTAAATACATTTGAAAGTGTTAATAGGGTTCCAATTCCTTATAAAATTGTTCCAAGACGATCAGGAGACGTTGCGACTTGTTATGCAAATGCAGACAAAGCTTATAAGGAATTAAATTGGAAGACAACGAAATCAGTTGAAGACATGTGTAGAGATACATGGAATTGGCAATCGAAAAATCCAAACGGATATCAATAGTATAATTCTGATTTGTAATAGTAAAAAGACAGTAAAAACAGGAATAAAAAAAATTTATGAAAACGGTTGACAAGAAAACGATTACACCATATAATGAAGTTACCGTTTGACACCGGTGTCAAAAACAAAAGAAGGAAGAATAACATGAAAAATCTTACAAAAATAAAGTTTAAAGAAAATGGAGAGTTTAATCATTTTCCAGGAAATACGGTAGTTGCAAACCTCTATACAAAGCCAGACTTAATGGAAGTAGTAGATATTATTCAGGCTCGCTATAGAGAATTACCTTTTATTGATAAGTTTACTCTCACCCCTAGAGATTCTATTCATATGACTGTAATTGAATTGCTTTGTCATGAAAATCGTGAGACTGAATTTTGGAGTAGCCATCTACCATTGGATACTCCTTTACAAGAAATCCATGATTACTTTGCAAAACAACTAGAAATTTTCCCATTGCTAAACGAAGAGATTCATATGCGTGTGACTGAAATGGGGAATCAAAACATTTTAGTTGAACCAGCAGATGAAAAATCCGCTAAACGATTAGAAGAAATTAGAACTTATGTTTCTGAAAAAGCAGGTGTTCGTTTCCCTAATCATGATCGTTACCAATTCCATATCTCAATTGGATATCTTCGAGTTCCATTAACTGAAGAAGAAAATGAAGAGTTTACTAAAGTGAAAAAGGAATTAACAAAAGTTTTACTTGAAAAAGTTCCTGTCATTACTGTAAATCGTATCGATTATACTGTGTTTGAAGATATGAGACGTTTTGTTCCATATTGCGAAAAGTTTGGAAAATAAAAATTACAAATAAAAACAAAAAGGAGATTTCAACATGAAAAAATCGAAATTTTTAAAAACTTTACTAGCTGCAGGGCTTGCAGTTACAACATTAGCTGCATGCTCAGGAGGAGCAAATAGTTCATCAAACGCTACAACAACTGCACCTCAAGCACAATCAGAAGAAAAAGCGGATAAGAGTCAAGAATTAGTAATTTATTCTAACTCTGTTTCAAATGGGCGTGGAGATTGGCTAACTGCTAAAGCAAAAGAAGCTGGATTCAACATCCGTATGGTGGATATTGCAGGAGCTCAATTAGCAGACCGTGTTATTGCTGAAAAAAATAATTCAGTAGCAGATATGATATTTGGTATTGGTGCGGTAGACTCAAACAAACTTCGTGACGCAAATCTTTTAACACAATTCAAACCAGATTGGATTGATAAGATTGATGCATCATTAGCAGATAAAAATGGATACTATAACCCAGTTATCGTTCAACCTTTAGTGTTGATTGGAAATCCAGAAGCTAAAGAAATGCCTAAAGACTGGACTGAATTAGCAGAAAAATATAAAGGTCAATACTCTATCTATGGATTAACAGGAGGAACAGGACGTGCGATTTACGCAAGTATCTTAGTTCGTTACCTTGATGAAAAAGGAGATTTAGGCGTATCAGAAAAAGGATGGGAAGTTGCAAAAGAATATTTTGCAAATGCCTATACTCTTCAAAAAGGTGAAAGCTCAGTTGTTAAAGTGTTAGATAAAGAAAGCCCAATCCAATACGGTATGATGTGGGGTTCTGGAGCGTTAGTCGGACAAAAAGAACAAAATGTTGAATTCAAAGTAATGTCACCTGAAATCGGGGTTCCATTCGTAACTGAACAAACAATGATTCTTAACACAAGTAAGAAACAAGCATTAGCAAAAGAATTCATCAACTGGTTCGGTCAAGCTGAAATTCAAGCAGAATACAGCCAAAAATTTGGTTCTATTCCAGCGAATAAAGATGCTGTAAAAGAATTACCAGAAGCAACGAAGAAATTTGTTAATCAACTTAAACCACAAGATATTAACTGGGAAGTTGTTGGTAAATATTTAGACCAATGGGTTGAAAAAGCGGAATTAGAATACGTTAAATAATATTAAATGTTGAATTAATCAATAAGAGTCTCGCTAGGATTCTACTCTATTCCATAGAATGAGTCTTCGCGAGACTTTTTAAGATAACACAAAGGAGTAAACGATATGATTAAATTTGATAATATTCAAATTAAATACGGTGATTTTATTGCGATTGACAATTTGAATTTAGAAATTAACGAAGGGGAGTTCTTTACATTCTTAGGGCCTTCTGGATGCGGAAAGTCAACAACTTTACGTGCATTAGTTGGATTTTTAGATCCATCGGCAGGTCGCATTGAAGTAAATGGTAAGGATGTTACTAAATTAGAACCTGAAAAACGTGGAATTGGAATTGTGTTCCAATCTTATGCATTATTCCCAACAATGACGGTTTTTGATAATATTGCGTTTGGTTTGAAAGTGAAGAAAGTTGCTCCAGATGTGATTAAAGCAAAAGTTGCAGCGGTAGCAGCAAAAATTAAAATTTCTGACCAACAATTAAAACGTAATGTATCAGAATTATCAGGTGGACAACAACAACGTGTGGCACTAGCTCGTGCGTTAGTATTAGAACCAAAAATTCTCTGTCTTGATGAACCACTTTCTAACTTGGATGCTAAATTACGTGTAGACTTAAGAAAAGAATTGAAACGTCTACAAAAAGATTTAGGAATTACAACATTGTACGTTACTCACGACCAAGAAGAAGCATTGACTTTGTCAGATAGAATTGCTGTATTTAACAATGGATTCATTGAACAAGTGGGAACGCCTCCTGAAATTTACCATCAATCTAAAACAGAATTTGTTTGTGACTTTATCGGAGATATTAATGTCCTTTCTGAAGAAACAGTTCATGAGATTTTAGAAAATAATCCAAACGTTCCTTTAGAAGATAAAAAAGGATATATTCGCTTAGAAAAAATTCGTTTCAAACGTGAAACGGAAAGAGATATTGTTCTTAATGGAACAATCGTTGATACAGAATTTTCTGGTGTTACGGTTCGATATACTGTTAAAGTGTCTGAACATCAAGTTTTAAACGTAACACGGATTGATAGTCAATTTGCAATTAAATCTGTAGGGGAAAATGTGGAACTTTATATTACACCTTCAGATGTTGTGCAATATTAAGGAGGTACAACATGCGTCATAAGTTAAATTGGAAAGATTGGCTCATTCGTATAGGGCTTATCTGGTTCCTCGTAACGTTTATTATTTATCCAAACTTTGATTTGGTTGTGAATGTATTTGTCAAAGATGGACAATTCTCGCTAGATGCTGTCAATCGTGTACTTAAATCACCACGTGCAATTCAAAGTATTATGAACAGTTTTAAGCTAGCATTCTCGTTAATTATTACAGTTAACGTAGTCGGCCTTCTTTGTGTATTGTTTACAGAATACTTTGATATCAAAGGGGCTAAGATTTTAAAACTTGGATACATGACATCTTTAATTTATGGTGGTGTGGTTCTAGCTACAGGGTATAAATTCGTATACGGCCCTTATGGAATGATTACAAGAATTCTACAAAACTTCCTACCCAACCTTGATCCAAACTGGTTCGTAGGATATGGTGCTGTATTGTTCATTATGACCTTCTCAGGTACAGCAAACCATACATTATTCTTAACAAATACCATTCGTGGTGTCGATTATCACACTATTGAAGCAGCGCGTAATATGGGGGCAAAACCATTTACAGTATTCAGAAAAATCGTTTTACCAACATTAACGCCAACATTATTTGCCTTAACAATTATGATTTTCTTAAGTGGGTTATCAGCAGTTGCAGCTCCAATGATTGTAGGGGGTAAACAATTCCAAACAATTAACCCGATGATTATCACTTTTGCAGGGATGGGCAACTCTCGTGACCTTGCTGCATTACTTGCGATTGTCCTTGGGATTGCGACAACAATCTTATTAAGTATCATGAATAAGATAGAAAAAGGCGGAAATTATATCTCAATTTCTAAAACAAAGGCGCCTTTGAAAAAACAAAAAATCACTTCAAAACCATGGAATATTATTGCTCATATCGTGGCATACGCTTTATTCGTAGTGTTCATGTTACCTTTGATTTTCATTGTCTTGTATTCGTTCACTGATCCAGTGGCGATTCAAACAGGTAACTTGTCATTAGCTAACTTTACTCTAGAAAACTATCACCAATTCTTTAGTAATAGTGTTGCGTTCTCACCATTCTTAGTCAGCTTTGTATATGCTATTCTTGCTGCTATCACTGCGACAGTTCTTGCCGTTGTATTTGCACGTGTGGTTCGTAAACATAAAGCTCGCTTTGACTCATTCTTTGAATATGGTGCGTTATTACCATGGCTATTACCAAGTACTTTATTAGCAATCAGTTTACTATTTACATTTAACCAACCACAACCACTTGTATTTAATCAAATTCTTGTGGGAACATTTGTAATCTTACTAATTGCCTATATTATTGTAAAAATTCCATTCTCTTATCGTATGGTTCGTGCTATTTTGTTTAGCGTTGATGACGAGATGGAAGATGCAGCTCGTAGTATGGGGGCATCATCATTCTATACGATGATGAAGGTTATTATTCCGTTTATTTTACCGGTAGTACTTTCAGTTATTGCTCTTAACTTTAACTCTTTATTAACAGACTTCGACTTATCTGTATTCTTATATCATCCTTTAGCTCAACCTTTAGGTATTACTATTCGTTCTGCTGGGGATGAAACAGCAACATCAAATGCTCAAGCACTTGTCTTTGTATATACAATCGTATTGATGATTATTTCTTCAGCAGTACTTTATTTCACACAAAGACGAGGAAAGACAACTAGAAAATAATTATGGTTACATCAGGTATTGAATTAACGAATACAGATATTTTTATCCGAATTGCATTATCTTTAGTTGCGGGAATAGTTATTGGTATGGAACGAGGCGGTAAGTCGCAACCTGCGGGAATTAGAACTCATAGTGTCGTATGTGTTGCCGCATGTTTAATTATGATGACAAATGAATTTGTTTCGTATAAGTTTGGGGCAGGAGATCCGACCAGATTAGGAGCGCAGGTTGTTTCGGGAGTCGGTTTTCTAGGTGCTGGGACAATCCTTGTCACAGAAAAAAAGAAAGTTACAGGTTTAACGACCGCGGCAGGTATTTGGGGGTCTGCAGGGATTGGACTAGCTATTGGAGTCGGATTTTATCAGGGAGCGGTTTTAGCAGCCATCTCTATTTGGGGTGTGATATCCATGTTCCAACCGTTAAAGATGTATTTACAGAAAAGGTCTAAAGTAATGGAACTCTATATAGTAGTGAATTCTACGGAAGCATATAATCGAGTATTGGTTTATTGTGCAGAAAATCGTATTCGAATTACTGACTCAAGGACTGCGTTTGGGGAAGCAAATCAAAGTCGAATACAGTATTTTGATGTACCAGAAAAGAAAATTGCTTCTTTTGTAACGTTAGAATTAGCTGGAAGTTTTGAACATCTTCGCCTTATGGAAGAAATTTCTAATATTGCAGGTGTCATTTACGTTGAAGAGATTAGTGAATAACGGATGAAAGAGCAAGGACTCCTTGCTCTTTTTTAGATGAATAAGTATTCGCTAAAGAGATGTCGAATGCCAATTTCCTAGTATAGGATGGATAGAGGAGTTATTATGGGATGAAAGTATGTAAGATAAATTTTGATAATGGAGGCATTCGATATTATAATAGAAAATGCCTAGAAAAAGAATGTCATATTTATACATTTCATGAGTTATGCGAATGGGTATGGGCATTTCATCTTCCAATGGATCAAATAATAAAAAAAGTAATTTTCAAAGAAATGCTAGTACCAATTTTAGAAAGTTACATCGATCAAATAGATCAAGAACTAAAAGAAATGAATTGTCTCACGGAATTATATTTGATAGAATTATGCGGTATTCCAATATCTTACACGTTTATTCAAACGATGATCATCAGATATTTTGAATTGCTTGGATATAAAAGTGAACTCTTAAGATTTCGAGTGAACAGAATGCATCAATAATGACAATTAGTATAGTTATCGGAAAAATAAATTTATAAGGAGTAAGGATGGAAAAGTTTAAGAGAAAGGCTACTATTTATGATATTGCGCGCATTTCAGGGGTCTCTCCTAAGACTGTTTCCCGTGTTATCAATGGTGGTGATGGAGTTAGATCAGAAACTTACCAGTCTGTGATGAAGGTAATTGATGAACTGTCTTATATTCCAAATGCGTATGCACAAAATCTGACTAAGAAAGAAACAACGAATATTCTCATTTCAGTCAAGAAGATGGAGTCCTTCCCATTAATCTGGTTCCAGACACTATTGGATAAGGTTTTACAAACTTGTAAAGAAATGGGAGTCAATGCAATCGTCGAGTATTTTGGTGAAGGGGATTCAATTAAGGATTCTATTATTTCAAGTACTGGAAGTTTAGTCGATGGAGTTATTGTCTTTTATGAAGGTAAAGATGATAGTAGAATTCAATATTTAAAGAAAAATAATATGCCTTTTATTGTGTTTGGGAAATCACAGACAGAAGGTGTTATTTATGTTTCGAATAATGATTTTCAAGCAATGTACGATTTGATGGGAGCCGTTGCTGATAAAGGGCTTTGTGACATGTGGCTACTAATGGGTGGAGAGTCACTTGTCAATAAAGATCGTGAGAAGGGTGCTCGTACTTTTGTAAAAGAGAAAAAGTATGAAATTGCTTTAGAAGTTGTTTATGGATTAGCTACGATTGAATCTGTGTATCATTATGCGATCGATAACTTAACAGGTACGAATATACCGGATATTATATTTGTCTCTGGGGATGAAAAAGTCCAAGGGATTATTCGTGCGTGTTACGAAAAAGGAATCTCGATTCCTGACCAATTAGCTATTGTAGGGTTTGACAACATTCCAATAGCACAATATTATACACCTGCATTATCAACCATTTCTCCAGATTATAGTCAGTTAGCAAAAGAAATGATTGATGGAGTTCTTGCGATTATCAATGGAGATAAAAGAAAATCTGTAGAGGTTTCTACAACTCTTGTCAGACGACAATCGTTTTAAGCAGAGCACGGTGCAAATAATACCAATGTCTTAAAATGGAAGTAAGCTTTTAGAGTTTATTTCCATTTTTTGTTTCCTGATTTCAGTTTATTTGCTAGAAGGAAAGACAGCAGTATGATGAACTGTAACATCTCACATTGCGCGAAGGTTGCATGAGTGTTATAATAGGCACTGTTTTTTATATATTTATTTATATGAAATGGACTATTTTTTGAAAAGTTTCATGAAATGAAATAATTTACATATAAAGGAGGAAATTATGTCTACACATAAAAAAGTATCACTTTCAGAAGTGAATCAATCGATAGAAACTCCTAATAATAATCATTTTTTGCAAAACTTATTTGCCTTCTTAGGACCAGGTGCTCTTGTAGCGGTAGGGTACATGGATCCAGGAAACTGGATAACGAGTGTGGTTGGAGGAGCTTCTTATAAATACACATTGCTCTTTGTTATTCTTGTTTCGTCATTAATTGCGATGCAGTTGCAACAAATGTCTGGGAAACTAGGAATTGTGACACGAATGGACTTAGCGCAAGCGACGGCTCATCATGCACCTAAATGGTTGCGTCATATTTTATGGGTGATTGTCGAGTTAGCGCTGATGGCCACTGATTTAGCGGAAGTGCTAGGGTCGGCCATTGCACTGAACCTCTTGTTTGGCATTCCAATTATGGGAGCCATCTTTATTACCGTTCTAGACGTATTTTTATTGTTAGGAATTATGAAGATGGGATTCAAGAAAATCGAAGCGATTGTATCGACCTTGATTTTTACGATTCTTTTGATTTTCGTGTATCTTGTAGCGTTAGCAGACCCAAGTATCTCTGGAATTTTCCAAGGATTCTTACCGACAGCGCAGTTGTTTGATAAGACAGCTCCAGGGCACGAGAGTATATTAACATTAGCGCTCGGGATTGTTGGGGCAACGGTCATGCCACATAACTTATACTTGCATTCGTCACTGTCTCAAACAAGAAAAGTCGATTACAATGATCCAAACGATATTCGTAAAGCGGTTCGTTTTATGACATGGGATTCGAACATTCAGTTAAGTTTAGCATTCATTGTGAACTCGCTGTTATTGATTTTAGGAGCCGCATTGTTCTTCGGCCATGCTTCTGAAATCTCAGCCTTCTCGCAAATGTACAATGCGTTGCAAGATTCAAAAATTGCTGGGGCAGTCGCAAGTTCCACTCTTTCGACTCTGTTTGCGGTCGCTCTGTTAGCTAGTGGTCAAAATTCAACCATTACGGGAACGTTGACTGGACAAATCGTGATGGAAGGCTTCTTGCATATGAAATTACCACAATGGATTATCCGACTCGTAACACGATTGTTTGCGTTGTTACCTGTGATTGTAGTGGCAATCCTCTTTGGGGCACAGGAAAAAACATTGGACCAACTCTTGGTCTATTCACAAGTATTCTTATCAGTGGCGTTACCATTTTCAATCTTCCCGTTGATTTACTTCACTTCAAAGAAATCACTCATGGGAGAATTCACCAACGCCAAATGGAATACTTTCCTTGGATACGCGGTAGCAATTATCCTAACCATCCTAAACTTTAAGTTAATTATTGATTTATTCTAAAACGAAACGGGCATCTTCGGGTGCTCGTTTTTTGTTTGGAAGGCTTTCAATATAAAGCTTCCTCAAATACATAGATGTAGGTGAAAATTTTCATAGGAAAACTCCTAATCTTCACAGAAGTTTTGTTGTATTTTTCAAGAGAATAGGATAGATTATAAGTGAGAAGAATGGAACCGCATTCAAAAGACAATGCAGTTTCTATACAGAAAAGAAGCATGGAGAAATCATCCAAAGAACAATGGCACATAAAAAATCGTTGAACCTTAAGACATAAGATGTAGAGGAGAAAATATTGGTCCAAAGCAAAGGGATATAGTTGTCATCCTTAAGAAGAGAGAATGGAGACATTAGGATGAAAAAGAGTCTTATTTTGCTGCTATGTATGAATGTGTTGCTATTATCGTCTTGCAAGTCTCCTAGTGAACAAAACAAGACAACGACCTTGGATACTTCTATAGAAACCTCAACTACAAAGCAAGTGACAGAGCAATCGCAAACGAGTGAAACAACGACTGCCGTGCCAGTGACTACCCAAGAAACACAAAACGAAACCACAACCGAGTCTGTGGCCCCAACGCCTCAACGACGTAAGAAGATTTTAGCCGTTACTCCGCAAATTCAAGAAGAATGGTATTTCTGCGCTCCAGCAACGGTGAGTATGATTCTTTCCACTCAGGGGAAATTCGTTTCTCAGCGACAACTGGCACAGGAGATGGGAACTTATGTACCTTTTGGAACGCATAATAAAGACGCCATTCGTGTGTTGAATCAGTATTTATTTGGCTATTCGGTGCCTAAGGAAGGACAGGCCGGATATCGCCTAGCTTCTGTCACGAATGCAAGTCCAAATTCTGAAGAGATGAGACTATTCAAGGAGCGTATTCGCAAAAATATTGATGATGGCTATCCAATGTATTACACTTTTACCCTTTCCAAAATTTATCCTGGAAAAAATGGGGAGCATAATGTGATTGGAATTGGATATGAATTGACCCCAGACGGGAAGGATATTTCAGCGATTTATTATTTAGATTCCATGACACATGAACAAGATCCTGTCTATGGCGGTTTAAAAAAGGTGACGCCAGAAGAGCTGCTGGAAGCAATGGCGGCTTGCGAGGAACCTAATTATGCTTGGTAAGAGAATGATGAAATAAAAATAGGATTAGAAGGAAAGTGAGAGGAAACATCAATGAAAAATTTTTCTAGAACAATAAAAATAGGTTTATGTGCGGCAACGCTAGTGACATTAGCTGGATGTGCACAGACATTAGTAAGATCCGAGTCGAAAAGTGTGACGGAAACAACTGCTCCATCGACAACTGTCGCAAGCACAAAGCAGGAAACGCCGCAATGGGTGGCATCGTATACGAATCTGTCGAACCAGAGCAGTATGGATGAAGTGAAGGCGTTACTCTCTGCTTACATCGATAAAGAGAGTGTAGAATCGTTCTTAAAATTGGTGAATGAGTACAATGAAATTGTCGGTGAGACGGGCCTGCAAGGAGATTTTGCGTCTTTCACCAAAACAGAGTATGATGTAGAGAAAATCAGTAATCTCTGGAATGCGAAGATGGGTGATTTTGTCGGAACGAACTGCCGCATTAATACTTATGCATTATTGAAAAATAGCATTGAGATTCCTCCGATTGAAAAAGATGATACGCTCCTTTTCATTGATAATGACGCCATTGACAAAGGGAAGTTATTTAGCTTTGAGGATAAAGAGGCGTTAAATCGATTATTCTCGAGAGTAAAAACAGAAGCAACAACTGATGTAAAAGTACATGCTGCAAAAATGGAGCAATTCCTCTCTCAGTTCAAATTTAATGAGAATGCACGAATGCTTTCCGTAGTGATTCATGATAATCTGGATGGCGAGTCTCTCTTTATTGGCCATGTCGGTGTATTAGTGCCAACGAGTGACGGTTTCCTTTTCGTTGAGAAGTTAACGTTTGAGGAGCCGTATCAAGCGATTAAATTTGCTTCCAAAGAAGATGTTTACAAGTATCTTTCAACGAAATATCAAGACTATACTGGGGAAGACTTAGCAAAACCATTCATTATGGATAACAATAAATGGGTAGAAATGAAGTAAAAATAAGTTATTCGTCTTGGCATAGAATCTGGAAGTAACGAGGGAGGGTGAAAGGATGGCTTCTAGCAAGGAATACTTAGCCTATATTTTAGAACAATTATCAGAATTAGAGGATATCCGCTATCGCGCAATGATGGGGGAATATATTTTGTATTACCGGGAAAAGGTTGTCGGTGGAATTTATGATGATCGATTCCTAATCAAAAATGTGAAATCTGCAAGAGAACGCATGCTTGACGCTTCATTGGAACGTCCATATGATGGGGCAAAAGAAATGCTTCTGGTGGAAAATGTAGAAGATAAGGAGTTCTTAACAGATTTGTTTAAGGCTATCTATGATGAACTGCCGGCTCCCAAACCCAAGAAAAAGAAATGAAGCCTGAGAGATAGGGCTCGTCTCTTTAAAAAGTTGGCTTTTGCAACACTATCCTCAACTTGAAAGCAGGCTTTGAAATTTTTCTAGAAAATGAAGAAGACCATATTAAGGTTTGTAAATGATAAAGTTTTAAAAACAGTAAATCGAAAGATTTGCTGTTTTTTTGATGCAAAATTCGACTATAAGTCGATTTTGTTGACAAAGATTCCAGGGAGGAGGTATTCTAAAACCGACCAGAAGTCGAGAAAGGAGAATGGACATGAAAAAAGGTGAAAAAAGAAAGCAAGAACTTTTAAAAATTGCCTATCAATTATTTATTGAAAAAGGCTACGAGAACACAAGCGTTGACGAAATTATTGCAACAGCGGGAATTGCTAAAGGAACCTACTATTATTATTTTCCAAGTAAAGAGGCGACACTTGAAGCGGTAATTGAACTCATGATTCATGAAGAAGTACAAAGAGCGAAAGAAGTATTACAAAGCTCTTTACCTGTTTCACAAAAATTTATTGCGGTGATTGCAGCCTTTCGCCCTACTGAAAATGAAGCGGGAATCGCAAAAACAATTGATGCAACAGAAAACCTCCTCATGCATAATCGAGTAAATCAACGGATTACCAAAGAAGCGATTCCGTTTCTTGTAGAAGTTACTAAAGAAGGCATAGAAAAGAAAGTTTTTGACTGCAATCATATTGAAGAACGCGTGAAAATGTTACTAATCTTGGGACAACAAGCTTTTGATGAAGGGAAGTACACTCATAAAGATGTAGAAGTGTATATCGATATAGCCGAGAAAACACTAGGTGCAAAACGTGGAACGATGAAGTTTATAGGAGATATTATTGCTAACCGAAAGAAGGCGTAAAAAATGGATAATAAAGAAACCTATACTTATAGACCTGTTCGTTTTTATATACTCGTATTCGCTTTAACATGGGGATTTTGGTTTTTAGCAGGAACTTTTCAAAATAAAGATTTGATGATGACATTTATGTTACTGGGGTTATTAATGCCTGCTTTGATAGCAATTACTACCGTCTTTACATCTAAAAGCAAGGTTTTAAAAGAAGATTTTATACGAAAAATCATCGGTTTTTATCGTATAAAACCAAGTGTTCTTTTGAAAGCCATTATCATTTATGGTTTGGTAATTCTAGCTTCTATTGCTACTTCCGTTTTATTTGGAGGAACTTTAAACCAACTCACTTTTACAGAAGATTTTTCGTTTTCTGTAGCAGGAACTCCCGCTCTTCTTACATTGATTCTTGCCTCTGTCATTGAAGAGGTCGGATGGAGAGGATACGGAGAAGATGCGGTTGGACAATATCATAGTTGGTTTAAAGAGTCTGTTCTGTTTGGGTTCATTTGGTCAGCTTGGCATCTTCCGTTATTTTGGGTTCCTGGAACGTATCATCATGGATTAACTGAAATGGGAGTGTTTTATGTTCTGAACTTTCTAGTAAGCGTGATGCCATTTGTTTTTATACAAACATGGGTTTATGTAAAGAATAACAGAAGTATGATAGCAACCATTATTTTTCATTTATTTGTGAATCTCATGCAAGAAAAAATTGCTATGACGCCTCAAACGAAATGTATTCAAACGATTTTTATCACGATAGCAGGAGTTCTAGTAGTTCTAATGAATCGGGAACTGTTCTTTGAAACAGAGCATGTGGGACGATTGCTCGAAAGTCAGTTTAAGGAGGCCGACGTGAATGAGTCGTAATTTTAAGAAATTTCTTCTGCTCTGGGTAGGAGAGTTTATCTCATCAATCGGAGGTGGACTCACTAGTTTTGGGCTTGGAGTCTATATTTTCAATCAAACAGGGAGCGCAGCAAGCATGGGGGTCGTCACCTTATTAGGCTTTTTACCGACATTACTTTTAGGCGTTCCAGCTGGAGTGTTAGCGGACCGATATGATCGTAGGCTTCTTATGATGATTGGGGACGGGCTCTCAGCGATTGGAGTGATTTATATTCTCGTCTCCATGTGGATGCAAGAAGTGACACTATGGCAAATTTGCATCGGAGTGATGATTAGTTCTGTATTTTCAGCACTTCTAGATCCTTCTTATAAGGCTACGATTACCGACCTTCTGACGAAAGAGGAGTTCTCTAAAGCAAGCGGACTTGTTTCTCTTGCTGGAAGTGCGAGGTATCTTTTGTCGCCGATGATTGCAGGTCTCCTTTTGTCGATTGGCGATGTTAAATGGCTTCTCATCATAGATATTTGTACTTTTTTTCTAACCGTGTTTGCCGCAGCAGTTGTAAGACGCGGGACTCCTTCAAATGTCTCACAAGAACCGCAAAATTTTTTTAAAAGTCTAAAAGATGGGTGGACAGTTGTTCGTTCTAGAAGAAGTGTGCTTGCTTTAGTATTTGCTTCTTCTTTCTTAACGCTGTTCATGGGTGTCTTTCAAATTTTAGTGGAACCTTTTGTTTTGTCTTTTTCTAACGCGCAAACTTTAGGAGTTACAGAGTCAATATGCGCGAGTGGGATGCTTGTGACTGCGGTTTTCTTGGGAGTTAAAGGAATCAAAAAAGAATACATCAAAGCATTGAAAATATCGCTTGGCTTAGCGGGATTGTTTATGGCCATTGTAGGTTTTTCATGGCAAATTGAACTCCTCTGTTTCTTTGGATTTTTATTCTTTTCTACCTTGCCTGTAGCAAATAACTGTTTAGATTACCTCATCCGTATTAATATCCCTCAAGATGTTCAAGGTCGAGCTTGGGGAATTATTGGTTTCATTTCTCAAATGGGATATGTAGTAGCCTATGCCACAGCTGGACTTGTAGCAGATACATTAGGAACTTTGACAGGGAAAGGGGTCGGTAGTGGAGCAGCAATGGGGATTATCATCTCTGGAATTCTACTGATGTTCTTTTCGATTTGGTTATTTTCTCAAAAAGATATCAAAAAAGTCGAGGACGAAGAGATGACTTCAGTATTAGGGAAATAAAAGTTATTCCTGCCTAAGTTTTTTGTTATAATGACGATATAGTTTAAAGAGATTTGAGGCGAAACAAATGAAGCCGGAAGAGTATTCTTGGAATGAGTGGGAGCGAAATCGTTATATCAATGGGGACGTGAAGGTTCCGTCTGAATATAAAATTAAAGTCACCGATATCCCCCAGAAGAGGCTGGAGTTAGAAAAGCTCCTTGAACAATTACCGCATAAAGAGATTGCGCGTTGGGCTGTTGAAAATGCCCGTAGGTTTATAGAGGATATTGAAAACTTTGCTGATAAGGAATCTATTCTAGAGGAAACTTTGAATGTATTTCAACAGCGACTTGAGGGTAAGATAAGCGCCTATCAGCTTTGTCAAGCAGGATTTTTAGCCAACACTTTATCAAAGCGGTCGAAGGCGGATATCAGTAAGTTTGCTGCCAGAGTGTACGCGCAAGCCATAGCGTCGGCTCATATGAGAGGACATGCGATGGTTTCTTCTGATTATGCAATCAAAGTCATCCAACTGAAGGATCCAAAAGATTTAGACCGAGTAAGAGTGGAAAGAGAGAGACAAATTTCATTAGCGCAAGACTTTTTAAAGAAAGTAGGATACTAAAGATGAACATGAGTATTAGAGAAATTATAGATAAAAAGGAAAAAGAATCGATTTCAAAAGAAGTTTTATATGATCTTCCAGAATGGTTTGGCATGCCAGAAAGCACGCAGGAATATGTCGATGATGCGATGGATAAGCCGTTTCTAGCTTGTTTTGTAGAGGATAAGCTCGCAGGATATGTTGTGTTGAATGCTACGAGTGAGGATTGTGCAGATATTTTTGTGATGGGAGTCAAAAAGGAATTTCACCGCAAAGGAATCGGCCAAAAATTAAATGAGGCGTATGAACAACTAGCCAGGAAATTAGGGTACACTTATTCTCAAGTGAAGACTGTGAAAATGGGACATTACGAGCAGTATGATCGCACGAATCTTTTTTATAAGGCGATGGGGTATAAGGAGTTAGAATGCTTCCCGACATTGTGGGATGAATGGAATCCGTGTCAAATCTATATTAAATATTTAGGGGAATGAAGCGGAAGATTACAACAGAAAATAGGACACAGAGGAGAATTCGATGAAAGTAAAGAAGATTGGTATCGTCAGTTTGTCTAGCGGAATTTTAGGGGAGAGTTTCATTCAACATGAACTCAATCTTGGGAAGAAACGATTAGAAGAATATGGGATAGAAGTTGTATTTTTACCTCATGCATTAAAAGGGCTAGAATTTATAAAGCAACATCCCGAATGTAGAGCGCAAGACTTACTAACCGCTTTTCAGGATGATTCGATAGATATGATTTTATGTGCCATTGGTGGAGATGATACGTACCGACTACTCCCTTATTTATTTGAACAAGACGCGCTTAAAAAGGTTGCCAAGCAAAATATCTTTCTAGGTTTCTCAGATACGACCATCAATCATTTGATGTTGCATAAGGTGGGCATTCGCAGTTTCTATGGGCAAGCGTTTTTGCCAGATGTGTGTGAACTTTCGAAGGAAATGCTTTCGTATACAAAATCGTATTTTGAGGAATTACTGACAACGGGAAGAATTAAAGAAATCAGGCCGAGCGACATCTGGGTTCAAGAAAGAGAAGACTTTAGTGAAAAAGGACTAGGGGTTTCGATGCCAAGTTTTCCAAATCACGGGTTTGAGTTGCTTTCAGGGGCTGCTCAGTTTAAAGGGCAAATCCTAGGAGGGTGTTTGGAATCCATGTCGGAATGTCTCGAAAATTCAAGTTATGAGGATATGGTTCGCCTCGTGCAGCAGTATCAACTATTTCCTACTTTAGAAGAATGGAAAGGAAAAATTTTGCTTCTAGAGACGAGTGAAGAACAACCGACTCCTGAACACTTCCAAAAGATGATTCAAACGCTAGAACGCTACGGACTTTTTGATGTGGTGTCTGGTGTGCTTGTTGGAAAACCACAAAATGAAACTTACTATGATGAGTATAAAGAGATTCTTCTGTCAGAATTAGGGGAGAAGCAGCTACCCATTGTCTACAATATCAATGTTGGACATGCGACACCTCGTTGTATTATTCCTTTTGGGATTGAAGCTCAAGTGGATGTAGACGACCAATTGATTCGTTTTATCTATGAATAATAAAATTACAGAACTGAGAGTAATGAAGCAGACTCAAATGCGGAAGAGGAGTCTGCTTTCATTTTTTTAAAACAGTCCCCAAGATGTATTTACTGACAAATGGGAATAGAAATGCCATAATGAGGAGAATTCTAATAAATTTAGGTATTGGATGAAATCGCTACTGTATAGGGAATCCGAACCTGAGGACTAAAACTCTTATGGAAAAGGAGTAAATATGGAAACAAAAAGATGTGATTGGGCTAACCAAAGTCTACTTGAACAAAAATATCATGATGAAAAGTGGGGAATCCCTATCTTTGACGATAAGGAATTATTTAAGATGCTTTGTTTAGAAGGGATGCAAGCAGGCCTTAGTTGGTCTACGATCCTTCAAAAAATGGAAGGGTTGTGTAAAGCCTTTGATAACTTTGATCCAGACATTGTGGTGAACTATGATGAAGACAAGGAAGCTGAGCTCCTTCAAAATAAAGAAATCATCCGAAATCGATTGAAAGTAAAATCTGTTGCGAACAACGCCAAAGCTTACTTTAAGATATGTGAAGAGTTTGGGTCGTTTAGCGACTATTTATGGGGATTTGTCAATCATACCCCAATCATCAATTCTTGGAAATCCATAACAGAAGTCCCCGCAAAAACGGAGCTTTCGGACGAAATCAGTAAAGATTTGAAGAAAAGAGGCTTTAAATTTATTGGCTCTACTATTATTTATGCATTTATGCAATCGGTAGGGATGGTAAATGACCACCTTCTGGACTGTGAGTTTAGAAGGGTAGGGAAGAATTAAAATTTATTTTGAATAGGAGAAAGGTGAAGGAGAAACATGAAAAAAATCGCTGCAAACGAGTTTAAAGAATTATACCAAACAAGTGAAATCACGGTGTTAGATGTACGAGAAAAGGAAGAATTTCAAGACGGACATATTCCAACAGCAAAGAACTATCCTCTAAGTACGTTGGAACAAGAGTATGCAACATTAAATCCAGAGCAAAAATACTACGTTATCTGCCAAGGGGGCATGCGTTCAGCAAGGGCTTGTCAATTTTTGGAAGAAAAAGGCTTTGACGTGACGAATGTTGAAGGTGGCATGAATCAGTGGCAAGCTTAAAGAAAACGACCGAAGTTCAACTAGAGCCATTTAACAAAAGCTTTCTGCAAGAGATTTGGAAGATTGGTTTTTCTACGGATCAACCAGAGTGGACGAAGTGGAACGCACCGTATTTTAATGATTATCGCAAGTTTGACGATGCCAAAAGTTTTGAAGCGAGCTTGGTTGCGAACTTTTTAATGAGCGAAGATTGCCGATGTATTGTCGCTGGAGGCCTGCCTGTGGGGATGGTTTCAAAAACATGGGTGGATGAAGCTACTCGCTGGCTAGAAATTGGGATTGTGATTTATGACGATCAGTTGTGGGGCGAGGGAATTGCAACGAACGCGCTGACGAAGTGGGTGGATGCTATTTTCCAAGAAATCGATGCGCTCGAACATATTGGCCTGACGACTTGGAGTGGGAACAGCGCGATGATGGCCGTTGCTGAGAAATTAGGGTTCCTAAAAGAAGGTCAAATCCGTAAAGTCCGTTACTATCAAGGACAGTATTATGACAGCGTAAAATATGGAATTTTACGCGAAGAGTGGACTACAAGAGCATAACAATAAAGAAAGAGACTGATTACGCGAATCAGTCTCTTTTAATATGCAAGTAGTGATTATTTTCCAGGAGTTTTTGGATCTAAGCCAAATGATTGTTCTAAAATTGGTCTTAAGCTATTAATCGTATCGGCTGTACCTTCTATTGCAAGCGCGTATACTTTCTCGCCTTTTTGAACGACCCATTCGTACATGTATTTACCATCAGAGAATGCAATTTTCATTAAGTAGGCATCCTCTCCAGCAAATTTAGCTCTTGAGCCTTGTAGACTAGTCTGTTGTTTGTCATTTTGCCAGTGGTCATACAAACGATTCGCAATTAACTCTGCGCCAAAGGTTTCTCCGTTAGCAAGTTTGACAGAGTCTTTAGTGTAGGAGTTCATTGATAATACATTGTATTTATCTGGTGAAGAAAACTGGAATTGAGAACCAGTATTTTTATCTTGGTATGCGACCCAATCTTTAGGAACATTGACATAACCAGATGCTTCACGGCCAACGCGTTGAGTATCTGAAAGTGAAACTTCTTTAGTAGTAGAAGAAGCGCCAGCAGTTGTTGTTGGAGCAGTTGTAGTAGGTGTAGCCGTAGTTTCTTTAGCGACTTCAGTAGTTGGTGTTGCAACAGTATCTATTGCTTTCTTTTCTCCGTTCCCGCAAGCCGCTACCATTAATGCGGATAGAAGCGTTACAGAACTTAATAAAATTTTGTTTTTCATAATAATTAATCCCCTTCATTTAGTTCAGATTTTTGATTATTGTCCAGGAGTTTTTGCCTCTAAGCTCCAAGTCTGTTCGATCACAGGTCTTAAAGCATTAAGCATATCCTCAGAACCTTCGACTTCGATGGCGTATATTATCTCACCTTTTTGGAAAAACCAACAGAGGTAGTATTTACCATCTGTAAATAGGACTTTAAGTAAGAAAGCCTCCTCGCCAGCGAATTTGGCTTTTACACCTTTTATTTGGTCGACTTCTTTTGAGTTTTTAAACTTAGCGTATGTACGATTAGCCATTAACTCAGCACCAAATGTTTCACCGCTTCCAAGTTCTACTTTATCTTTAGTGAAATTGTATAGTGCCACAGCATTATACTGATCTGGTGAAACATATTGTACTTTATTTTCGCTATTCTTGGTCCAGTCTTTAGGGATATTGAGATAACCAGTATCCGCATTTCCGATACGTTGAGTGTCTGCAAGTGAGATTTCTTTTACGTTAGAAGACTGAGCAGTTGTTGTAGTCGTTACAGTTGCCGTTGTATTTGCTTGGGTTGTTGGCGCTGCGGTTGTCTCCGTTGCATTCTTTTCGCCGTTCCCGCAAGCCGCTACCATTAACGCAGATAGAAGCGTTACGGAACCTAATAAAATTTTGTTTTTCAAGATAGTTGTTCTCCTCAACAGATTTATTATATTTGTATTATATCACGGTACGGATTGAATTTAAATAAAAAACATTTTACAAAAGATGAGGATAGATAGGGGATAACAAAAGAGACTAATCGCGTGGACTAGTCTCTTTTAGGTTGCTAGTGATTATTTTCCAGGATTCTTAGGATCTAGACCCCAAGTTTGTTCGATAAGTGAAATCATCGTTACAATCGTCTTTTTGTCTCCTTCAAAAGAAGCGGTATAGACTTTATCCCCTTTTTCAAAAATCCAAGTAAAGTAGTATTTTCCATCTTTCATTAAGAGTTGTAAGAGGTAAGCATCCATTCCGGATACTTTTGTTTTAGTACCTTGGATTTTATCAACATTTTGTTGACCACTCCAGTTAGCCGCTAGACGATTGGCAATCATCTCTGCTCCCCAAGTTTCTCCTTCACCAGGTTTTGCTTGATCTTGAGTGAATCCATTTAATGTAATAATGTTGTACCCATCGAGTGCTGAGTACTGGAATTGTGGGCCACCATTCACATCTTTAAAGTTGACCCAATCTTTAGGAACATTGACGTATCCAGCGTCGTCTCGTCCAACACGTTGAGTGTCGTTGAGTGAGATTTCTTTTTCTTCTGAAGAAGCTCCAGTTGTTGTCGGCGCTTGAGTGGTTGCTTGCGTGGTTGTTTCTTTAACAGCTTCCGTTGTTTGTACGGTCGTCGTTTCTTTTGTTTCTTTAGTAGAGTTACCGCATGCTGCAAACACAAGTGCAGAAAGAACAGTAACAGAGCCTAATAAGATTTTGTTTTTCATCGTTACACTCCTAAAATATGAATTTATAGCATTAGTGTATCATTTTTTAAGATTTTTTAAAAGTTCAGACATTAGTTTATTTGCTTTGATAAAAGTTAGCCCTAACCATTAGAGAGGAAATAAGATAACAGCTTATTTCAATAGATGGTATAATAGAACTACGATTAATGATGAGGTGAGACTTATGCACCTGTTAAAAATTATCCTATTTGTTATCGGGATAACCTTTTGCCTTTTTGGATATCTCATCTTGTTCAAAAAGCAGTATAGTCTCATCAATGATTTCAAAGCACGGAAGAAGGCGGGGAGCCAAAAGGATACAGATGCGATTCGAGTTGGGCAAGTTGAGTTAATCCTAGGTGTTGGATTTCTTGTACTATTTGTGTTATTAATGATATTTACGTAGAGGAATACTATAGAAAGTGAGTTTGGCAGTGAAGGAATTAGCATTAACATTAGAAGATACGCAGTGGGAGCAGACGACGATTACGCATGATCGAAAAATTGTGCGAGCCATTGTGGTAGACGAAGAGGGGTATTTTTACTTCGTGCGGGTACACCGCGATGATATCTTCGGGAATGGCGTTTTTATTGAAACAGCTGGCGGAGGTGTAGAAGAAGGAGAGTCAACAGAAGAAGCCATCCACCGGGAACTAAAGGAAGAACTGGGGGTCAAGGTAGAAATCCTTTGTACAATTGGTCTAGTTAGCGACTACTATAATCAGATTCATCGTCATAATGTAAATCATTACTATCTTTGCCAGATCAAGTCTTTCGGAGAAACCGATATGACTCCAGAAGAACAAGAGGAATTTCAATTGTCGACATTAAAGATGACTTATGAAGAGGCCGTTTCTGAGTATCAAAAGTGTGCTTCTAAACCATGGGGAGTCCTTCTTGCAAACCGCGAATTACCCGTTCTTGAGTGGGCAAGGAAATGGTTAAGTGGCGTAAAATAAAATGAAAAGAAGAAAAAGTAATCATAGTAGGGGAAGCCTATTCATGGTTACTTTTTTTATCGATTATTTTCTTAATAAAATCACAAATTCAACTTGTAACTACCAGTTGGTTTTGCTATATTAAAGGTGCATATAAATCGGTAAACAATAAGGTTAGGGATTGTTTTAGGTTTTGTTGCAAACGCTTACTAAAAATAAAACGAAAGGAAGTCGAAAATCTTATGGGTAAGAGATTTTTTGATAAAAAATGTAAGTACAGTATTCGCAAATTTTCAGTAGGAGTCGCTTCAGTAATGATTGGGGCTACTTTTTTTGCATCTCCGGTTGCTTTAGCAGCAGAGGTCGAAGGGGAACCAAGCACCGAAAATGGGGCTATTAGTGAGGCACCTTCCTTAAACC
Source organism: Granulicatella adiacens ATCC 49175 (assembly GCF_025150565.1). NCBI lineage: Bacteria > Bacillati > Bacillota > Bacilli > Lactobacillales > Carnobacteriaceae > Granulicatella > Granulicatella adiacens. Next base: position 278,951 of record NZ_CP102283.1, read on the forward strand.
AATTGCCGGACGAAGTATTAAAAGCGATTGAAAAGGCAGAAAAAGAGGGGCAAGCAAACAAAGCGGAAGAGGAAGCTGCCGCTACTCCAAAAGAAGGAACGGCCGCATCTGAGACCGGGAAAACTCAACCCTCAAAAGAAGAAACAGCTAAGCCAACTGAAGCAGAAGCGACAACCGTTGCAACGCAGGCTAAACCAACGGAAGAGGTAACTGCTACAGAAGCTCCAACGACAACGACACCGAATACAGCAACAGAAGCAACAACGAAGCCACGTGAAGTAAATGGAACGGTGGAGAAAGCCGACCAATTTACAGCAGATAAGCCAGCAACGAAAGCAGAAATCGATGCGGCAAAAAAAGAAGTGACGAAAAAGGAATATACTGTATTCCCAACACCACAAAAGGTCACTTATGGAGAAGGGGTAACTGCACTAGAAGGGAAAGTAAATCTGGTATTTAGCGATAGTTTAGATATCTATACACGTAATCGTGCAAAAGAAATTTTACAAGCGAATCAAGTTTCTTATACAACAAGTGAAAAAGAAGCAGAAGGATATACGAATATCTTCCTAGGGGTTCATGGGGAATCTTCACTAGCTGAAAAAGAAGTTCAAGATGTTTCAAAAAATTTATACAATAAAATTGATGCCTATGTTTTACAAGTCAAAAACAATAAAATATCCATTGTCGGAAAAGACACAGACGCGGTGTTCTTTGGCCTTACAACCTTGAAACACATGCTCAAAGATTCACCAACTCCTGTTCTTCGTGATGTGACGGTAGAAGACTATGCCGAAGCGAAGAATCGTGGGTTTATTGAAGGATATTATGGCAATCCTTGGACGAAGGAAAACCGCGAAGATTTAATGAAATATGGTGGCGACTTAAAATTAACGCAATACTACTTCGCACCAAAAGACGATCCATATCACAACAAAAAGTGGCGCGACTTATACCCAGAGGAAAAACTAGCAGAAATTCGGGACTTAGCTCGTGTCGGAAATGAAACGAAGACACGCTATGTATGGACAATCCATCCATTCATGCATAACAAAATGCGCTTTGAAAACGACGAGAAATATAAAGAAGATCTTTCTGTCATCAAAAATAAATTTACACAATTACTCGATGCAGGGGTTCGTGAATTTGGGGTGCTTGCCGATGATGCGGCTTGGCCAGTCGGTGGATACAATAGCTATATCCGTTTAATGCGTGATTTGACAGATTGGTTAACGGAAAAACAAAAAACATATAGCGGTCTTCGTAAAGATATGATTTTTGTGCCTGCTTGGTATATGGGACAAGGGACAGAGGATGAACTTCGTACACTAAACGAACACCTTCCAGAAACAGTCCATTTAACATTGACAGGTGGGAAAGTATGGGGAGCTGTGGATCAAACTTTCTTAACGAACTTGAAACGAAATTTGACAGAAGGTGGAAAGAAATATCGTCCAATTCACTTCTGGATTAACTGGCCATGTAATGACAATACAAAACAACACTTAATTCTTGGTGGCGGAGAAAAATTCTTGCATCCAAATGTTGATTTGTCGCTTTCAAATGGAATTATGCTGAATCCAATGCAACAATCAGAAGCTTCCAAAGTAGCACTCTTTGATATGGCTCAATACGGCTGGAAGCAATGGAGAAGTGCACAAGAAGCAGAACAAATTAATGACACCGCCTTTAACTATGTGGTCAATGGTAATTTTAAAGACAGTGAAGTTTCCAAAGCCTTCCGCGAACTTGGAAAACATATGCGAAACCAAAACAGACCTCCTCATGTTACAAAATTAGAAGAGTCAGTAGAACTTGCACCTAAATTGACCGCCTTTTATAACAAATTGAAGTCAGGTCAAAACTTGGATGTAGAAAGAAAAGAATTAAAAGAAATTTTTGCCCAATTGAAAGCTGACGCAATTCTTCTAAAAGAAAAAGCAGATAAGAAACTTATTCACCAAATTCACTATTGGTTAGACAATACAGTAGATCAAATGAATGCGCTCGAAGCCCTATTAACGGCAACAGAAGGACTGGCAGAAAAGAATGATGCGAAAGTGTGGGATAACTACTACGCAGGATTGAAGCATTATGACCAATCCATTAGTTATGCATTCTTCTATGTAGATCACTATGAACGTGCTGAATTTGGCGTTCAACATATTCGCCCGTTTATTAATAATCTCAAAGAATATTTAGCAACGCATATTCAGACGATGCTTCGCCCAGACAAACTGGTAACTACATTTATTACAAACCGTGCGGGTGCTGAAGGCGGACTTGCTGAAGTCACAGACGGAGATTACGATACACATGTAATTGTGAAGACGACAACCGTAATTGAACGAGATGACTATGTGGGATTACGTTTCAACAAAGCGATTAAGATTCATACGCTCGGATTTGCTACAGGAACCAAGACGGCCGATAACTACACATTCGGTAATGCCGTTGTTGAATATCAAAATGAGCAAGGGGATTGGGTAGCGCTCACGACTCCAGCCTATACAGGTAGAGAGCGTACCCTTGAATTCAATAATCTGGATATTACTGCACAAGCCGTTCGGATGCGTGCAACTGCTAAAAAGGATAATGCTTGGCTTGCCATGCGCGAAATCGCCGTCAATCGACCACTAGAAACGGGTAGCAAGAAGGTAAAAGCAAATATCACTTTAAGTTCTAATCTAGTATATAAATATGGAACTAGTGTCGTTCAAATGCAAGATGGAAATGCGACAACAGAATCTATGATGGCACATGCAAACCAAACCAATGTCACCCCAGAAAATGCTTGGGTACAAATGGATTTAGGGGCTGCTAAAGCTATCAAACGAGTACACCTTGTTCAAGGAGAACGCGACAAGTTAGCAGCGGGTGTCATCGAATATTCGACAGACGGAACTAATTGGACGACGCTTCAAACATTAGCTGGAGAAAGAACGAGTGATATTATCAAAGAATTTACAGCGCAATTTGTGCGTGTTCGCAATACACAAACCTTGAATAAATGGTGGAGAATCGCGGACTTCACGGTAGATGTTTTCACTCCAAATACGGATTTGACCGTTACAAGTGTGGATAGCTTGAAGGAAACGCCAGTCGCTGATAGCCGTGGACGTTATGAAATGACATTACCTCAAGGAACCAATATTCCAGCAAATGGATATCTTGGAATGAAATTAGACCGCCTACATGAAGCTTCTTCGATTACTCTGGAAGATGCAGGAGAAACAGGATTAACACTAGAGTACTCTGCCAATGAAGTCGAATGGTATCGTGCAGACGAATTGCCAGAACATACCTTCGTTCGTTATGTTCGTCTCGTGAATAAGACGGATAAAGACCAAGCACTTCCTGCTGGTAAGTTAATTGTGAAGACAAAAGAAGTGGAACCAACCGAACTTCAATCAACCACAATGGGCATCCACCAATATTATGGAGCAAATGACGTACGTCGCATTCACAATATAGGTCAATTATTTGATGGAGATTACAACAATTTCGTTGAGTTTTCCGATTATCAACGTAAAAATGGTGAAATCGTGATGAAACTCGGTACCACTCGTCAAGTGAAGAAGATTCGTGCATACATCCAAGATGCGGAACGGAATTATTTACGAGATGGTAAGATCCAAGTCAGTGAAGATGGTAAGAACTGGACCGATGTGGTTACAGTGGGTGACGGGGTCGAAAATGAAATTCGTGACAACTCTCTAACGGATGGTTGGACACATGATGCGGCTAAACCTGGAAACCGTTATATTGAAGGAGTTCTGGATAAACCAGTTACTGCTAAGTTTATGCGTGTGCTCTTTACAGCGGATTATAATGCACGTTTCTTAGGCTTTAGCGAAATCGAAATCAATGATGGTGAGTTTATCAATCCTGAAAATAATCCTACAGTGACAGGAAGTGGAACAGAAGACAAAGATAACTTGAAGAAACATTTAACGGATGGAAATGTATTAACTAGTTATGCGACAACAGAGAATAAGGGAGAACTGGTTTACCACTTATCAGAAGAAACGGCTGTAAATCACGTTCGTTTAATTGCAGATGTCCCAGAAGGAACCACTGTAAAAGTCAAAGTGCGTACATTGAATGAAGCAGGAGAATCTGTGTGGAAAGAACTGGGCAAAGTAAAATCTAGCTTCCAAACATTTGCACTTCCAGGAGAAAATCCACGAATTCTTGACGTGAAAGTTTCTTGGGAAGGTGGACCTGCAGAGTTCTACGAATTATCAACCTTTACTAAAGAAGTCACTCCAGATGAAATTCAACAGCCTGAACCAGACAAACCAGTAACGCCATTAACGCCAATTGATTCGACTGTCGCTAAACGAGAGTTGAAAGACGAGGCTACAGGTGTGATGATTTCGGGGTCAACTACCGCCTTAGAACCAGTGAAAGACTTAGCAGTTCAAAAGGTTCTTGATCAAACATTGGATGGCAAAAAATATGATGCGTATGATATTCGTTTAGGAGGAAAGGCAGGTGGCTTTGTTCAGCCAAATGGAACAGTTGCTGTGACGGTTCCAGTGAAAGCTGATGCTGAAGTAGAAACGATTTACTACATTACTCCTGAAAAACGATTGGAAGCTCTAGCATCTACTCAAAAAGATGGAAAAGTAACCTTTAATACGACTCACTTCAGTGTTTACGCAGTTGTGTATAAAGGAGCCGTGGCTGTAGCGAACCCAACAGCACCGACAACACCAACGGCACCGACGAGTCCAACATCGCCAGTAACGCCGTGGACTCCTACAACTCCTTCTACACCTCCAGCAGTAGCTTCCGGAGAACCAGGTAGAACGACTCCAGCAGGTGAAAAACCAGTTGCTAAACCTGAAACCGTCAATGGAGCTGTTGCAAATCAACTTCCAGCTACTGGAACAAGCGATGCAAACACTTCTCTCTTTGTCGCAAGTTTAGCGCTTGCTCTTGGAACATTGTTCTATAAAAAAGGGAAAGAAGAAGCGTAATCTCAAAAAGTAAGACAGTAAGAGAAAAGACCTAGCTGAAAAAGCTAGGTCTTTTCATATAGATTCAGAAAACATCTTCGCAAGGTATATTTTGTAATGGGATAACTCAAAAATAAGTCAAAACCACTATTGTATTCGAGTTGAGGGAGGTCTATACTGAAATTAAATAGGGAGTTTTTAATAAAGTATATTAGGGGGAATTAGGGTGAAGATTCATTCGAATTGGAAATTGGGGTTATTGATTCTGGCTGGTGTTTCTTTAGCAGCATGTGGGGGGCATAAAGAAGAGGCGAAGTCAACGACAGAGACGGAAGTGAAAGTCACGACCGTTGAAGCAACGACAGTGGCACCTGCTAAATTACCAGATTCTTTGCTTCCTTTTAAGAAGGAGAAACAATTGGTATTGGGAGAACTGGATAAACTGGAGCGTTCTACGTCAGCACATATTCAACTGAATATTAAAGATAAGCCAAAAGCCAAGAGAGAACCAAAAATTAGTGTGGATCCAGTTGGATGGCATAATTATAAGATGCCGATTGATGATTCGGGGAGTGGGAAAGAAGCATGGCTTATGAATCGCGGTCATTTAGTTGGATATCAATTCAGCGGACTAGATAACGAGTTGCGTAATTTAACACCGATGACAGCCTTATTAAATACGGGAAGCTTGTCTGACAAGGATTCCGCAAATCAAACTGCAATGTTGTTCTATGAGAATAATCTTGCGGATTGGATTAATGCGCATCCGAATGATTGGTTAGATTATAAAGTAACGCCAATCTACCAAGGGGATGAATTGATTCCACGTCAAGTTGAATTGCAGTATGCGGGAATAAAAAGTGATGGAACTTTGATGAAGATTTCTTTTGGGACCAAACAAGAGAAAACAGATGATGATGGTGTAACTCATGTAATTCTGGAGAATACATCACCAAATGCAAAAATTGACTATGCAACGGGGAATGCGGAACCATTATTTGCTAAGAAGAAAGTTGAAACTACTGTTGCTCAGACAGAAGTGGTGACTGAAACGACGGTAAATCAAGAAGAGTATATTACAGTCTATGTAGCTAAAAAAGGTAAGTCAGATGTTTATTGGTACTATAAGGAAAACATGCCAGCAAACACAAACAAAAAGAATGTTGTAGAAATGACAGAGGCAGAAGCAAAACGCCAGGGGAAAGTTCATACGTCTAAAGAAAAGAGATACAGACCATAAGTATAATGAGCGCCACACAAATTGAGTGGCGCTCATTTCATTTAATCTTCCTTCACTAAATACCCTAATTTATCAAGGGCATCTTCGATATAGTCGAGGTCTTGTTGGTTTTCAGCCTCAACTAGATGATAATGTATGCCGTCTGTTAAGGATGACAGAGGGCGAAAGTCTTCTTGATGGATTTGTTCCAAGAAGTGTTGGACGTCGCGGCGACAGGTCAGTTTCACAAGTGTCTGAATTTCACCGTAGACTGGATGGTCGATTTGAATATTTTGGACACGACCTCCATTATCGACAATCGCTAACAGTTCGGCTTCAATAGCCTCGGTATCGTGTTTGACTTTGAAGAGACGATGAACGTACGGCGAGCTCTCTTGTTCCTTGTAGACATATCCACGATTGGTCGAGAGAATCGTTGCCCCATCAGCACGAAGAAGCGCGATGTCTTGAACGATAATTTGTCGGGTAACGTGGAAATGTTCCGCTAAGCTTTGACCATTGAGCGGTTTTGGAGCTCCTTTCAAGAGTTTTAATAACTCTGCTTTTCTTTCTTTTGGCATAGTAGACCTCTTTTAACGTCTTTTTTGTAAAACTTTATACACCACTAGTGCTAATTCATAGTCTACCATACTGTGAATCACTGTACCAAATCCGACTAGGACGAAGAGGACGTAAAACATGCTTTGAAGATCTGTCCCTGAAACCGAGTAGAAGAGCACACATGCCAATACTTCACCAACTGCGTGAATAAGCGCAAGGACGAAGTTGAAAATCCAGGATGCTTTGCGGTTTTCAAGCGTCTTTGGATGCTTTTGTAAGAAAAAGGCCCCCAGTGTCGCAAAGAGAATATGTGACAACGCACGGAAGACAATCACGAGCGGATAAGCACCAGAGATAAAGAACCCGTATGAGGAACCAAGAACGACGAAGATGGCCATCCACGGATTGATAAACATTGCAATAAAAATTGCAACGTGGCTTCCGAGGGTATATGAAGCTGGTGGAATCACCAATTTCAGTGGCATCGCGATAGGAATAAAAATAGCAATCGCGGTTAATAGTGCGGTAAGTGTCATAAAACGAACATTTTTCATCAGAATAAAACTCCTTTTTATTTACTGTATATACAGTAGTATAGTTCTGTGTATACAATAAATCAATAGCAAAAACTCCCTTTTCAAAAATAAATGAAAAGGAAATCTCGATACGAGATTATTTTTCGCTTATATTCCGCTCATAATTCGCTTGATTCTTTCGAAAAATATCAGTACAATAAAGAAAAGAGAGGTGAGAGGGATGCAAGCGAATTTTCAAATCACAGAGAAGATGTTAGGGCTAGTACACAATATTGCAGAACTTCTGACAACCTATTCCATCGAGAAACGTCCGCTATTATTACGTAAGGAGAATCGAATTCGCTCGATTCAGTCCTCGCTAGCAATTGAAAATAATAGTTTGACACTTGAACAAGTGACAGATATTATCGAGGGTCACAGGGTGCTTGGATCACCAAAGGATATTCATGAGGTGCAAAATGCGTATGAGGCATATGAACGGGTCTTTTCGATGGATCCGTATAGTGTGGAGGATTTCTTGGAGGCACACCGGTTGTTAACACACGGTCTTGTGAAACATCCCGGGCATTTTCGCTTGAGTGATGTCGGTGTTTATGATGCCAGTGGACGACTGGTTCACATAGGCGCACGTCCGCAATTTGTTCCAGGTCTTGTGGAAGAGTTATTCTCCTGGGCAAAGAATAGTCAGCTGTTGGATTTGGTGAAATCATGTCTCGTTCATTTTGAACTGGAGATGATCCATCCATTTGAAGACGGAAATGGTCGTATGGGGCGATTGTGGCAAAGTTTGATTTTGAGTCGTTGGAATCCGCTATTCGAATGGCTTCCGATTGAGTCTGTGATTCATGCGCATCAGCAAGGGTATTATGATGCGCTCGCTATCAGTAACAAGGAGAATGACGCAACGGTCTTTGTTGAGTTTATGCTTGAAGTGATTTTGGAAACATTGGAAGAGGTGAAAGTGCAAGACCGTATCGAAGAAGAAAATACGGAGTATATCGTTTTGCAATCCTTAAAACCAAAAGAGCGAGAAGTCTTTGAACAAGTAAAGGCCTATCTTGAACAGTATGGGAATATCGGTAATCAGCAAGTACAAGAACTCACAGGGCTCAGTGCCGCAACCGTTCGACGCTACTTATCGTTGTTTGTCAAAGTTGGATTGCTGACTTCTAGCGGAAGTACGAAAGGAAAGTTATATTCATTAGATTCTATTTAGATTCAAACTGTCTCCTCATAAGTTCATTTCATAAAAACACCCTGAAAGTCAGATCTTTTGTTTAACTTTTAGGTGCGTTTCATTATACTAGGTCTTTCTTAGAACTGGTGACGGTTAACGGAGGGGACATCGTATAAAGGGTTTATTTAACGGAGCAGCCTATCCGTCACTGCAACAATTAAAAAAAACAATGAAAAAGGAACCTCGATAAAAGGTTCCTTTTCGCATCTATTGTCTTTTAAAGTGAATACGTAGCCTATTAGAATTAATTTTTTAAAGCGTATATTTGATTTTTAATATACAACTCCATCTCATTAAATGCCTCATCTGTAATCTTTCCATTTTTTTGTTTGGCTAAATATAAATAAAATTGGACAGGTTCTGGTTCGTCCAGTTCAATTAAATGAATATGGTCCAGTTTTAAGAAGTCAACGAGAAGTCCAATAGTGTTTTTTTGTTGGATAAAGTTTTCGAATCCTTGAATATCGCTAACTTCGGCCAATATATTTGGGATGATTCCGTATGAATTCATAAATTTCCAGAATACTTCATGATGAATAAAATGTTCATTAAAGAGGATAAATTTCTCGTTTTCTACTTGTGAGAGATGAACGTGAGAAGCTTTTGATAGCGGATGTTTTTTAGAAACGGCTAATTTAAACGGGAAAGTTGCGATTTTTTTCAAATCAATTTGGCTGCTAAAAACTTCTTTACTCGTTCCGAATAAAGCAATATCTAATTTATTCGAAATGATTTTCTTTGTGATTTCTTTAGAGCCATCTTCTAATAAGCCGATTTCAGTTTTGAAAATCTCTTCTAGCGATGAAATATGTTTTGTTAAATCGAAGAAACGCGAAAGAGCTGCGGTAATCCCGATTTTAATACGTCCATCATGAGTGTTCTTTACAGCTGTTATTCCCATGTCCAGTTGTTGTAGAGCATTGAGTGAATACTTTCTAAAAAGTTCGCCTTCTTTAGTAAGAGACACATCTGTATGAGATTGGTTTCGTAGGATAAGCTTCACACCGAGATCTTCTTCTAATGATTTAATGGCGTAGCTGACAGTAGGTTGACTGACTTTGAAAGTTAAAGCTACTTTTGAAAAAGATTTTAAACGGCATAGAGCATTAAAGTATTTGAGTTGTTGAAGTTTCATCAGTAAGACTCCTCATATTTAAAAAAATTATAACACATCCTCTATTTGACTATGCTAAAAGGGAATCTTTAAAATGTCAATAGGGAGCACAGGATGGGGAGATAGAGTTTATTGGTGATAAACTTTTTTGTCTCCGTTTTTTTATGCTCTTAAACAAAGCGTCAATGGCAATGAAACGCCATTTTGCAGATGACTATTTTATAGGAGGAATCACCATGCGTGGACACCAAATTTTAAATGACCCTTTTAAAAATAAAGGGACAGCATTTACACAAGAAGAACGTCAAGAATTAGGATTGGTAGGATTATTACCACCTTACGTTCAAACGTTAGAAGAACAAGCAGCGCAAACATATGCGCATATGCACCAAAAAGGGAGTGACCTTGAAAAACGTCTTTTCTTAATGGAAATTTTCAATACAAATCGTACGTTATTTTATTACTTATTCTCACAACATTTAGAAGAATTTAATCCAATCGTGTATGATCCAACGATTGCGGACACTATCGAAAACTACAGTGAACTTTTTGTGGACCCTCAATATGCGGCTTACTTAGATATTAATCACCCAGAAAATATTGAAACAACATTGAAAAACGCTGCAGGAGACCGTGAGATTCGTTTAATCGTCGTAACTGATGCGGAAGGAATTCTTGGAATTGGTGACTGGGGTACAAACGGTGTAGATATTTCTGTAGGGAAATTAATGGTCTATACAGGCGCGGCTGGCATCGATCCAGCAAGTGTTCTGCCTTTAGTGATTGATGCCGGTACAAATCGTCAAAGTCTATTAGAAGATCCTAACTATTTAGGAAACCGTCATGAGCGTGTTCGTGGGGACCGTTACTATGCGTTTATTGACCAATTTGTTGAAACGGCAGAGCGCCTTTTCCCTAAATTATACTTACACTGGGAAGACTTCGGACGTGGCAACGCGGCCAATATTTTAAACAAATACAAAACTCAAATTCCAACCTTCAATGATGATATCCAAGGAACAGGAATTGTAACTCTTGGTGGGGTGTTTGCCTCAATGGATATTGCGGGTGAAAAACTAACAGATCAAGTGTACTTATGCTACGGTGGTGGTACTGCAGGGGCAGGGATTGCTTCTCGTGTCCTTCGTGAAATGGTTGTCGACGGTCTAAGCGAAGAAGAAGCCTATAAACGTTTCTTCATGGTGGATAAACAAGGATTGTTATTCGATGATATGGACGATTTAACACCTGAACAACGACCATTTGCGAAAAAACGTAGCGATTTTGCTAACGCAGATAAATTAACAGATTTATTAGAAGTAGTGAAAACTGTGAAACCAACCATCTTAGTGGGAACTTCAACTCAACCGAATACATTTACAAAAGAAGTTGTAGAAGCGATGTGTGAAAATGCAGAACGTCCTGTCATCTTCCCATTGTCTAACCCAACAAAATTAGCAGAAGCAACAGCAAAAGATATCATTGAATGGTCTAACGGAAAAGCATTTGTTGCAACAGGAATTCCTTCAGATGATGTTGAGTTCAACGGAGTAAACTACGTAATTGGTCAAGCAAACAATGCGTTGATTTATCCTGGTCTTGGATTAGGAATGTTGGCTTCGGAGGCGAGTCTATTAACCGATGAAATGATTGGTGCAGCAGCTCATGCTGTAAATGGCATCGTTGATATTACAAAACCAGGAGCACCAGTATTACCGCCGTTCAAATACGTCAATGAAGTATCATTGAAAGTGGCAACAGCTGTAGCTAAAAAAGCACAGGAACAAGGCTTAGCTCGCGCTGCTGAACAAGATATGGAAAAAGCAGTTCGTGAATTTAGATGGACACCAAAATATTAGGAGGCGATGTAGATGTTATTTTTAACATCTCTTGAGTCCATTGTTCCAATTATTGCACTAATTGTGCTTGGATACTTCTTACAAGTAAAAGGCTTGTTCCATAATGATTTTGGCAATGATTTATCTAAACTCATTATGAATGTAGCAATGCCAGTATCGATTTTTGTTTCCGTGTTAAAATATTTAACACTAGAAAAATTGATGAGCTTGTCTGGAGGACTCATCTATACGTTTATAGCTTTTGCACTTGGATATATGGTTGCCTTCTTAAGTGTCAAAGCCTTTAAAGTGGCTCCAGGTCGAAGAGGGACTGTCATTAATACATTTGTCAATGCAAATACAATTTTTATTGGCTTGCCGTTAAATGTTGCATTATTTGGGGATGATGCATTAGCATACTTCTTGATTTACTATATTACGAATACAATTTCCACTTGGACATTAGGTGTCTTTTTAATGACAAGTGATAGTAAAGATGGAAAGAAAAAACAAAAATCGCATTTTGATTGGAAGAGATTACTTCCAGCTCCATTACTTGGATTTATTGTCTCTGTAGTATTTTTAGTAATCAATGTTCCACTCCCAAGTTTTGTGTCTAGTACATTGGGATATATAGGAGGGTTAACAACTCCGCTTTCACTCGTGTATATCGGAATAGTGTTAGCTAAAGCAGGTATCAAAACGATTCAATTTGATAAGGATAGTATGGTAGCGCTAATAGGTCGATTTATTGTTGCGCCTGTATTAATGTTTCTAGTTTTGAAATTAATGGCGCCTAGTATGGTAAATGCAGAATATCAAACCTTTATGATTCAGTCTGCTACACCAGCCTTAGCGGTATTGCCAATCTTAGCAAACCAAGGAGATGGAGATGTCGAATTCTCAACGAATATCGTGACTTTAAGTACAGTTCTATTTGTTATTGTCATCCCAATTCTTCAAACCATTATTGGATAACTGGGTTTCCCGGCTAAAATGCTGGGACCCTTTTTTTTATGGGCAAAAGATTCCTTGTAGTCAGAGTTTTCTTGAAAAAAACGGTATTGTACTATACTATTAGAAGGTAGAAATTCAAAGAGCGAGGAGCTTATTATGAAACAAAAATTCGGAATTATTTTAGCGGCAGGTAAAGGAACTCGTATGAAATCTTCCCTTTACAAAGTAATGCATCCCGTTTGCGGAAAACCAATGGTAGAGCACGTTGTAGACCAAGTTGAAAAAACTGGAGCAACAGAAATCGTAGCGATTGTTGGACATGGTGCTGAAATGGTGCAAAACCACCTTGGAGACCGTGTTTCTTATGCCGTCCAAGCAGAACAATTAGGAACAGGACATGCTGTTTTGCAAGCAGAATCTCTCTTACAAGGAAAAGAAGGCACAACGATTGTCATCTGTGGAGATACTCCATTATTAACAAGCGAAACTCTTTCAGCGTTAATGGAGGAGCATGAACGCACAGGGGCTAAGGCAACGATCCTTACAGCGATTGCCCAAGATCCAACAGGATACGGCCGCGTAATTCGCGATAAAGACGGTTCTGTTCTTAAAAATATAGAACAAAAAGATGCAACTCCTGAAGAACAACAAGTGAAAGAAATCAATACAGGGACTTACTGCTTTGATAACGTAGCTCTTTTCAGCGCTCTACACGAAGTTGGAAACGACAACGCTCAAGGTGAATACTACTTACCAGATGTATTAGAAATCTTGAAGAAACGTGGAGAAGTCGTTTCTGCGTACCCAATGAAAGATTTCGACGAAGGAATGGGCGTCAACGACCGTGTAGCTCTTTCAAAAGCGGAGAAATACATGCGCCTTCGTATCAACGAAGAACATATGCGTAATGGGGTTACTTTAATTGATCCGGAAGCAACTTATATCGAATCAACCGTTCAAATCGGTGCGGACACTGTGATTGAACCAGGTGTTGTCTTAAAAGGGAAAACAGTCATCGGATCAAACTGTTTCATCGGAGCACACAGCGTGGTTCGTGATAGCATTCTTGAAGACGGCGTTCGTCTGGTAGCAGCGAACATCGAAGAATCTCATATGAAAGTTGACAGCAATGCAGGTCCATTTGCACACTTACGTCCAAATTCTGTATTAGGCGAACGTGTTCATGTGGGGAATTTTGTGGAAGTGAAGAACTCAACGCTTGGTGCAGATACGAAAGTAGGGCACTTAACGTATGTCGGAGATGCAGACCTTGGAAAAGACATCAATGTAGGTTGTGGAACAGTGTTTGTAAATTACGACGGAAAAAATAAACACCGTGCAACAATTGGAGACCATGTATTCATTGGATGTAATGCGAATATCGTAGCTCCTGTAACAGTTGGAGATGACGTGTTCATTGCTGCGGGTTCAACCATTACCCAAGATGTTCCAAATGGAGCATTAGCCATTGCTCGTAGTCGTCAAGTGAACAAAGAGGATTACGCTTCAAAATTACCATCAGGAAAAAAAGATTAAAAAATTTTTTGAAAAAAGTTTATCAAAATTATTCAAATATTAGGCAAAAAACTGTATTATAGAACTATAAAATAAACTTCGGGGGTTATCATTGTGGAACATTATTCCGATCCTAATTTAAAAATATTCGCTTTAAGCTCAAATCGTCCTTTAGCAGAAAAAATCGCTGAAGAAGTAGGTTTAGAACTTGGTAAAGTGTCTGTGACACAATTCAGTGATGGAGAAATTAAAATCAACATCGATGAAAGTGTTCGTGGATGCCATGTTTACATCGTTCAATCAACTTCTTATCCAGTAAATGATAACTTAATGGAATTATTAATTATGGTAGATGCTTTGCGCCGTGCAAGTGCAAAAACAATTAATATTGTAATTCCTTACTACGGATATGCTCGTCAAGACCGTAAAGCACAATCTCGTGAACCAATTACCGCAAAATTAGTTGCGAACATGATTACTCAAGCGGGAGCAGATCGTGTGTTAACACTTGATTTACATGCTGCTCAAATTCAAGGCTTCTTCGATATTCCAGTGGATCACTTATTAGGAGCTCCACTACTTGCAAACCATTTCTTAGAAAATAACTTTAAAGACAAAGATATCGTTGTTGTTTCTCCTGACCATGGTGGAGTAACTCGTGCTCGTAAAATGGCTGAGTTCTTACACGCTCCTATCGCGATTGTGGATAAACGTCGTCCAAAAGCAAACGTGGCAGAAGTGATGAATATCATCGGGGAAGTCAAAGGGAAAGTTGCCGTATTAATCGACGATATGATTGATACAGCTGGAACCATTACTCTTGCAGCACAAGCGATTAAAGATGCAGGTGCGGAAGAAGTATATGCTTGCTGTACGCACGCTGTATTATCTGGGCCAGCGCTAGAGCGTATTAACGACTCAGTGATTAAAGAAGTAGTTGTAACAGACTCCATCGAAGTGCCTGCAGAAAAAACAGGTGGAAAAATTGTTCAAATCAGCGTGGACCAATTAATGGCGGAAGCAATTCGTCGTATTCACGAAAACCGTTCAGTGAGTCCGTTGTTTATTGAGAAATTTACTATTTTAGATTAATAAAGAATTGTTAAAATAAATGAGCCGAGGCTAGGGTCTCGGCTCGTTTTTCTATATACTGAACCAAAGGAGGCTATAATGGAGAAAGAAAAAAGAAACCGTTCAGGATGGATATTTTTGATTTCTTTTATAGGGTTGATTCTGACGATGGTATTTTTACATGAAAAGAATCCAGATATTCCTTATTTTGAAGGGAAGAGTCTTATTGAAAATGGTATTTTGTTCTTTTTTTCATTGGGGACTCTTGGAGGATTTTTTCTAATGAGTGTAGATTATTGGAAATCAACTATAAAGAATGTAGCCATCCTCAAGGCCAAAGAAAAAACGCCCGAAGCGCTCGAAGAATATTATCAAATAAAAGCAAAGGCCATTTTTAAAGTAGGGATTTCGATAGGAATCGCATCTCTAATAGTAGGAATCTTATCACACTTTATCCCTGAGTTATTCGTTATTGCGGAAGCGACTTTATTATTTGGGTTAGTCATCTGTTTGTTGTCGCTAGTCCCTAGATCGCTAGCAAAACAAATTTTAAAACAGAGTCAAAAATAGTATCGAGGTGATAATGCATGGATAAGAAGAGAAGAAATGCTTGGAGATTGTTTTTGATAGGAATGGCACCTCAAGTGCTTACTTATATTATGGTTTTATTACCTCATTATGAGTATGGTGGAGGATATGGTGCTGCGTTCATCGTGTTCATCCTGTTCCCTATCGGATTGATGTTAGTAGGCATTAGTTTCTTACAGTTTTTAAGGATTTCAATTGCTGAAAAATCATTAAAACACACAGGTTGGATAATGTTATTTATTCTTCTCTGGACTACTTTTGTTATTTTAAATGTATCCGGCGTTATTCAGTTACCGTCAAATACAATACCTATTAAGTAAGGGAAAGAAAATTATGGAAATTGAAAAATTAAAGAAGACCGCAAATAACTTGATGTGGTTTGGGTTATTAACGCAATGGATTTTGTTGTTTTCCCCTATTACGAGGAGAGTTGGCATGGGAATTGGAATGGGGCTCATTTTATTAGTCTTACCATTTTTAATTCTAAGCGTTATTCTCAGTCTTTTATTGTTCTTGTACATTTCGTATGAAGAAAAATCGTTTAAAAATACGTGGGGACAACTACTCATTATGAGCTTGTGGTTAGGGTATGAAGCATTACTTTACACACAAGCCATCGGGTAAAAACAGGAAAAATCTTTTATAATCCAACAATAGAATCATGAGAAGATGATAGGGATGTTACGTAAGTGGGCTAATGGATTTATGTGGACAGCGTGGGTGTTTGTCTTTACAACAATGTTGCTAATGGGTTCGTATATCCTACCCTCTAGTAATGAATTCAGAGTGATGACTCTGGGATTAATTATTGCGGGGATCCTCTTTTTGATTACCTTTCTTTTGTTTTCATGGATTACGATTCAGAAAAAATCATTTGCAGAAACAGGATGGCAATTAGCTTTGACCGGAGGATTTCTCGTCGCCTATGTACTCGTTCTGATAAAAATCATTCTCTAAGAGGAAACAAATAGCGATGACCATCGGCGGGACCTTCTGGATGGGGTTGAATTATTGGAGAAAAACACGTCAGGAACTTGTAAAGTTGCAATATACATCGGTTACACCTGAAACGATTGAAGATTATTACAGAGCAATTGCAAAGGCTGTTCGTAAGGTCGGTGTTTCTGTCATTATTTTTGCATTCATGCTCGGTGTGTTTTCGCAGTTCAATAGCGTTTTTGAAGTGATTGGGTTGGTGGTGTTCTTATTTGGAATTGCCATTTGTTTCTTGTCGCTAGCTCCAAAATCGCTTGCCAAACAAATTCAGAAACAAACTATTCGATAATGTTGGAGGTTTTGAATGAAACTAGAGAAAACAAAGAATATCGCAGAAGTCTTGATGTGGATCGGGTTAGTGCCACAATGGATTTTCATGACCAGTCGTGGCGTTCCAGGAGGGCTATTGATTGCCATCTTCATTATGCCGATTTTCATGATCATGACGTTTGTGAGTTTCTTGATGTATGTTTTAATTGCGGTAGAAGAAAAATCGGTTAAAGACACTTGGTGGCAGCTACTGCTCACAGGCGCTTGGAGTACCTTTTTGTTATTGTTATTCACGGGAGTAATTAGATTTTGATAAAAAAGGTTTAGGAGGAAGAGGTTAATGGAAGCACGACGTTTTGAAAAACAACCAGGGTTATTAAAAATGCATAAAGTCGCTACTGTCTTGATGTGGATTTCATGGGTCCTAGTTTTCTTTACGATGTTAGCGATGGAAAACTATTTTTTACCAGATGGTCGAATGCTCCTTTTTATGCTGTATATTCTAGCAGTGGCGGCAGTGGAGGGCCTTCTCAGTTTCTCATTGTTTAGTTGGATTTCGTTTAAACTAAAAACAGTGAACGAAACGGGATGGCAGTTACTCTTAACGGGTGGATTTCTCATTACGTACTTGCTGCTTTCGATGAGACTCTTTTATTAAGAGGAAACAAATGCAAGTTGACGCGGGTTATGGTACAATAATCCGGCAAGAAATAAGTGAACATAGCGCACGAGTCGCACTCACTATGGGGGTTGCAGCTCGTGTTTTTAGATGGATAGTGGTAATCGTAAGGGATGTTCTTGTTAATCAGTGACTTCTTTACGATTATCACTATAAATACGTAACGAAGATTTGCCAAGATGCGAATCAAATTGAAAAAGGAGAAAAAAATGAGTTTTAAAATTGGAGATATTCAAATTGACAATAGTGTAGTTGTAGCCCCAATGGCTGGGATTTCGAACTCAGCATTCCGTGTCACTGTAAAAGAATTTGGTGCTGGTTTAGTGGTATGTGAGATGATCAGCGACAAAGGGATTCAATTTCGTAATGAAAAAACATTAAGCATGCTTCATATCGAACCAAACGAGTATCCACTGAGCGTTCAAATCATGGGCGGAAATAAAGATACTTTAGTTGAAGCGGCGAAATACGTGGCTGAAAACACAGAAGCGGCGATTATCGATATCAATATGGGATGTCCAGTAAACAAAGTGATTAAGGCAGAAGCCGGAGCGAAATGGCTGTTAGACCCAAATAAGGTATACGAAATGGTAGCAGCGGTTGTAGACGCAGTGGACAAACCTGTGACGGTGAAGATGCGTACAGGATGGGACCACGAGCATTTATATGCGGTTGAGAATGCGCTAGCTGCAGAACATGCCGGTGCAAGTGCGGTTGCGATGCATGGCCGTACTCGTGTTCAAATGTATGACGGGAAAGCCGACTGGGAAATCCTTGGCGAAGTGAAGAAGAACTTAACGCGCATTCCTTTAATCGGGAATGGAGATGTTCGTAGCCCGGAAGATGCAAAACGCATGATTGACATCGCAGGCGTAGATGGCGTTATGATTGGACGTGCTGCCTTAGCGAACCCTTGGATGATTCGTCAAACCGTTCATTACTTAGAAACGGGCGAATTGCTTCCAGAAAATACCGTTCCAGAGAAAATCGAAATTGCGAAATTACACTTACAACGTCTTGCGAACCTTAAAGGCGAAGCGGTCGCAACGAAAGAATTCCGCAAGCTTGCAGGCTATTACTTAAAAGGAGTGCCACGTGCCTCGAAAACAAAAGTAGCCATTAACGAAGCTGAGAATTTACAAACGGTAGAAGCCTTACTAGACCAATTTGTGGTAGAACATTTAGAACGTGAAGAACGTCAAAAACAACGCTTGGCAGAAATTTAAGCAAAAAGCCTTGAAATACTTTCAATAAAGCCTCTTCTTTTGGTACAATAAGAAGAGTTATGAAGAACAAGCACCGTTCAAAGGAGGAACAAACGTGTCTTTCGAAGTAGAAACACAAGAAACATTAAATGACCAATTACAAGTTCGTCGTGAAAAAATGAGTCAGTTACGCGAAAAAGGAATCGATCCTTTCGGTACTGGATTCAAACAAAAAAATACAACTGAAGAAATCCATAAACAATTTGAAGGAGCTACAAAAGAATCTCTTAGTGAACAAGAGCCTGTAACAGTTCAAATTGCTGGACGTATGATGACAAAACGTGGAAAAGGGAAAGCCGGTTTTGCTCACATTCAAGACGGCAAAGGCCAAATCCAAATTTACGTACGTAAAGATGCTGTTGGAGATGATGCGTACGAAGTCTTCACAAAAGCAGACTTAGGAGACATCGTTGGTGTTGTAGGGACTGTTATGGTCACAAACACTGGTGAGTTATCTGTTAAAGCTGAACAATTCGTTCATTTAACAAAAGCGCTTCGTCCACTTCCTGATAAATATCACGGATTAACAAACGTAGAACAACAATACCGTCAACGTTACTTAGACTTAATTAGTAACCGTGACAGCTTCGACCGTTTTGTAACCCGTAGTAAAATCATCCGTGAAATACGTCGTTACTTAGACGACCGTGATTACTTAGAAGTTGAAACTCCAGTACTTCACACATTAGCAGGTGGGGCAAACGCTCGTCCGTTTATCACACACCATAATGCGTTAGACATGGAATTATACATGCGTATCGCTACAGAATTACACTTAAAACGTTTAGTCGTTGGTGGGATGGAACGCGTATACGAAATCGGACGTGTTTTCCGTAACGAAGGAATCGACACCACTCACAACCCTGAATTTACTTCAATCGAAATCTATACAGCTTACACAGACTACAAAGATGTCATGGATTTAACAGAAGGAATCATTTCAGACGTTGCTGAAAAAGTACTAGGAACAACATTAGTTCCATATGGCGAACATGAAGTGGAATTAAAAGCTCCATGGAAGAGAATTCATATGGTAGATGCGATTAAAGAAGTAACAGGTGTTGACTTCTGGCCACATATGACTGACGAAGAAGCACGCGCCATCGCGAAAGAAAAAGGCGTGAAAGTCGAAGATTCAATGACATTTGGACATGTCGTGAACGAATTCTTCGAAACATTCGTTGAAGAAACATTGATCCAACCAACCTTCATCTACGGACATCCAGTGGAAGTATCTCCACTAGCGCGTAAAAACGATGAAGACCCACGTTTCACAGATCGTTTCGAATGCTTCATCTGTACGAAAGAGTACGGAAATGGCTTCACAGAGTTAACAGACCCAATCGATCAACGTGAACGTTTCATGAAACAAGTAGAAGAAAAATCTGCTGGGAACGACGAAGCGCATCCGCACGATGAAGACTTCATCCAAGCGTTGGAATATGGTTTATCTCCAACAGGTGGGGTAGGAATCGGGATTGACCGCTTAGTCATGTTACTAACAAACAGCCAATCCATCCGTAACGTCTTATTATTCCCAACCATGAAAAACTTAGACTAATATCAAACTTAGTGCTCCGTTTAAGGTTCGCCTTAGACGGGGTATTTTTTGTATAACTGCAATTACCATATATGATAATTTCGAAAAGTGGTTCAAGTAAACAGGTCAGATTTAGAACACTGAAAGTAACAAATGTTCACAGGGTTGTAGTTGACTTTCTAAACATTTGATTATACTATGAAAAAAAGTTGGAAGAGAGTATTCTTTCGTAGGTAGTTTTATAGATTTAAAAAGATGAAAGCACCCTATTCGAGCTCTATGACTTGGATAGGGTGCTTTTAAACTAGAGGAGTTAATAATGAAATTCTTTAAACAATTTGGTTGGATTATGTTTGTAACCTGCTTAGGTGAAATTTTAAAATATCTCTTGCCATTTCCGATTCCAGCAAGTATTTACGGATTAGTATTAATGATGGTTTTCTTAATGACAGGTTTTATCAAACTAGATCGTGTGTACCAAGCGGGGACGTTTTTAATTGAAATTATGGCTTTAATGTTTATTCCCGCAGCTGTTGGAATTATTGAGTCTTGGGGGCAATTGGAAAGAATTATTTTACCCGTATCGATTATTACTGTGATTACGACAATCGTAGTCATGATTGTATCTGGAAAAGTAACCCAATTTATTTTAGAAAGGGAGGAAGACCATGAATCAACTAGCCATTAATTCAGCGACGATTGGAATTGTAATTAGCATCCTAGGTTTTGAAATTGGTGTATTCCTTCGAGATCGCTATAAATGGCCTATTTTTAATCCATTGTTGGTGGCGATTGTATTCGTAATTATCGTTTTAAATGTATTCCGTATTGACTACGCTAGTTATTATGCAAGTGCAGATAATTTAAGTTACTTCTTAACACCAGCAACCGTCTGTTTAGCGATTCCTTTATATCAGCAGTTAGAGTTATTAAAGAAACATAAGAAAGCAATTTTCTTCGGAGTTTTATCAGGAGTTCTAACAAGTCTTTGTACAGTGTGGCTTCTTTCTTTCATTTTCCAATTGACACATGAAGAGTATGTTACGCTTCTTCCAAAATCAATTACGACAGCTATCGGAATGGGACTATCTCAAGAGACCGGCGGATATGTGACGATTACAGTTGCAGTGATTATTATTACTGGAGTTCTAGGAAATATGTTTTGCGAGGGGATTTGTAAGATTGCTAATATTACGCACCCAGTTGCTAAGGGGATTGCGATTGGAACTTCTTCTCATGCGATTGGGACTGCAAGAGCGATGCAAATTGGTGAGATTGAAGGAGCCATGAGCAGTCTATCGATTGTGATTTCTGGGATTATTACATTAGTAGGGGCTCAGATTTTTGTAGGTTTTTTATAGTATGTAACAGTTTTTCTACTTACTTTCTAATGCTTTTTGATAAAGTGGTTCTACTGAAAAAAGGCCAGAAATTCGAAATCTTTTCCGAAAAATTTTTTCACAAATGACTTAGAAATATTGTTGTAACAATAATGTAATTTGTGATATCATGGTTTTTTCGTTCTGAAATGATGAAATTTATGATATAATGGTTTAAATAAAAACGGAAAGGAGAATAAATAATGACGATTAAGACAATTTTTATTAAAATTCAAGAAGCTTTCAAATCGTTGGGCCTAGCGAGTCAATTAGGAATTACATTAGGAGTTTCATTAGCAATGCTTGCTGGAGTATATGCGCTATCTCAGGATTTGAGTCCCTTGCCAAAAGTAACTCAAGTTGTAGAAATGCAAACGACAGATGCCACATCGTCACATTCTCCAAATCATTCCGAGAAATCAGAAAAAAAAGAAGTAGCTCAAAAGAGGTCTGAAGAGCCTTCGACTACATTAACGGTAGAAGTTCCAACGACAGAAGCTGTAACCACAGAAGAAAAGAAAGTACTTCCTGAAAAACCAAATCAAGAAACAAAGGCAGTTGTCGCAGCAAGTCAGGAGACAGCAACCACTGAAAAATCCTTGCCAAAAACAAAGGAATCAACCGAGGTCACTTCAACCGAGTCAACGACTGTTCAAAGAGACGTTGTAACGTCTACTTCTACAGTTGCAACTACGGAAACTACGGAAGTAACGACAGAAGCTTATCCTTTAATTCCATTAGGAAATAGTAATAAAAATTTTGAAACTTACCAAGAGGCTATCCAATATATGAGAGATGAATTAGATAAGTCTTCAAAAGCCTTTGAAGAAGGCAAGCAGGATTGGGTCTACTCAGGTAGAGTATATGGTGTCCCTTGGAGTGACGGCCGTACTACATTTACGGTTGACTTGGTTCCAAAGGTAATGACGCCTCAAACGCCAGACACAAGTGGTATTTCTACAGAACCAACACAGTAAATGATTCACGGTAACACTTTGCAAACTTAGTTTTGCAAAGTGTTTTTTGTGGAATGAATATATTTACTTAAAAGAGTTAGGTATGTTATACTTATATTATATTTTACTAGGAGTGAAGAATACATGGAATCAAAAGCAAGAAAATGGTTAGGAATTATCATTTCGATTATCGTTATTGTAGTTTTTGCGTACAATCGTTATAGAAGATATGAAGCAAAACAAGAAAGAAATAGAGTACAACAACAGCAAATCGAAAATGCAAAAGCTGTACAAGAAGCAACAAAAAAAATAGATGAAGATGCGAAAAATAAGCTTAGTGAACAGTTAAAAGATGCTGCGAAAAAGGCTGGAAATATTGCTAAAGGCATTGAAAAATTAAAAAATGCTGAAATGAATAAAGAAATTGAAGATGGATATAACATTGTTAAATTAGATGGCAAATTTTTAATTGTGAAAGATAGCAATGTGGATCAAGCGGTTGAATTAGCAGGTGTAACAGATGCTCATGTAATTCCAACGAATGACCAAGATCGTAACCAAAACTACAATGTTTTAGTTGTGAAAAAAGATGGCGAATGGCGTGTAGTCGATGAAACTAAAAAAGGGGAAGATGTTCTCGTATTAACGGGTGAAACAATCACTGCAGACACAAAATTCCGCTTAAAAGATAAAACACTTTATATTGAATAATATGACAAAGAGGCTGGTTTTCCAGCCTCTTTTTGTTTGGATTAGAATATTATTTTGGTTTTTGAGCGAGGATCGTTACAAAGCGCATCCGAATCCGATTTCCATGTTCGTCCAATTTATGTAATTGTCCGAAATCTTCATTATATTTATGGAAGGTCCAATCTTTGTAATACTCTTTGAGTTCACCAGTTGCAAAGGTCTTTGGAAAATTCACAGGACAAGGGGCATCTTCGGTAGACATCGCTGCGACAATGAGATTATATCCTCCAGGGGCTGTATGAGATTGCATATTTTCAATGACATCTGGAATGCTATCGGGATTTAGAAACATCAAAACTACAGTGGAAATGATGGCGTTATAAAGTCCGCCAGGGATGTCCGCACTTTCAATATTATAAGGCTCCACGTGAATAGCTAGCCCCTCCTCCTCGGCAATTTGTTGGAGATGAGCTAAACTCATGGTTTGGATATCTAATGCGGTAACCTCAAAGCCTTTTTTGGCTAAATAGAGACTGTTTCTTCCTTGGCCGCTACCAAGGTCAAGGATCGGTCCTTTTTCAAATTTCGGAGCAGCTTCAATGACTTCCGAATGAGTTCTTGTTAAGTCGTATTTTTTAGAAAAATAATCTTCTGGAGTACAGTAGAAAGTTAAATAGCATCTTAAGTCGTCGCTAGCAGGGGAGACCCGGTGCCAAGCTTGAGGTTCAACAAAAGGAATGTCGGATTCTTTTGTAAACAGATGCTCAGAAAGAACATTTCCTTCTCCATCGAGTTCATAAAAAGTAAGGGCTCCTTCTAGAATGGTTAAGCGCGCCCAAGTTCCAACTTTTGTATTATGCATTTTTTGAAAGGGTGCGGGTAAAGTGCTAGCCGTCCAAATTGGCATTGTTTTATATGGGATTAAATCGAGGCTCATAAATAGTCTCCTTTCAATGGTGATAGGATTATTGTACTAAAAAAAGAGGAGTTGAAAAACTAAAGAGATTTCCGTTATAGCTAATAGTTATAACCAGTGATAGAAAAGCGATAATTGACTAGAATATGAATTGTTGCTATCCTAGTTTCATGCTTATAACGCACGGTGATAAGGAGAGTAGAAGTGAATCCTTTTTAGAGAGTCTCGGTTTGGTGAAAAGAGATATTGGTTGCAACTTTGAAGATGGCCTTTGAGTGTTAATTGTCGAATCATTAGACGGTTACGGGAAAGCCCGATACAGCTTCTCGTTAAACAGGAGACCTGTTTAACAGATGGAGATAGGATTTGTGAGAATGCTATGAACAAAGGTGGTAACACGGGAATTTGACTCGTCCTTTTGCTAACTCATGTTAGTAGGAGGGCGATTTTTGTTTGCTTAAAAGAAAGGAGAACACATGATTAAATTAGAGAACATTGACGTGACTTTTAAACAAGGTGTAAAAGTAGTCAATGCAGTAAAAAATGTATCTTTGCATGTGGAACCAGGAGATATTTATGGGATTATCGGATATAGTGGTGCTGGTAAAAGTACGCTAGTGCGAACGATTAATCTTCTCCAACGCCCTACCAAAGGGAATGTGGTGGTAAACGGTGTTGATTTACTAAAGTTGAAACCAAAAGGACTACGTGCAGCTCGTAAGAAAATTGGGATGATTTTCCAACATTTCAATTTGATGAATACTTTATCAGTATTTGATAATGTGGCTTTTCCATTAAAAAAATCAGGGAAAACCAAATCAGAAATTGAACAAAAAGTACTATCCCTATTAGAATTGGTAGGTTTAGAAGATAAGGTCAACAGTTATCCTCGTCAGCTGTCTGGGGGACAAAAACAACGTGTCGCGATTGCCAGAGCGTTAGCCAATGACCCAGATGTATTGCTCTGTGATGAAGCAACGAGTGCGCTAGATCCTAAAACAACTTATTCGATTTTGGAATTATTGCAGAAAGTAAATGTACAATTAGGTATTACCATCGTCATCATCACGCATGAGATGCAAGTTGTAAAAGAAATTTGTAATAAAGTAGCGGTTATGGAGGAGGGCGAAGTGATTGAACAAGGAAGCGTTCTTGAAATCTTTACAAACCCAGAACGCGACTTAACAAAAGACTTCATTGATACAGCGACTCATATCAACCAAGGAATTGAAACGGTGCTTTCGCATGAGCAGTTATTGAATCTACAAGAAGGCGACTACTTAGTGAAGATATCTTTTGTAGGAGCTTCAACTGGAGAGCCATTAATTACAAAACTATCGACTCAATTCCAAGTGGCAGCGAATATCTTGTTTGCCAATGTTGAGATTATTCAAGATACACCAGTAGGAACACTATTAGTGGGACTATCAGGAGAAAAATCTGGGATTGAAAATGCACTTTCTTACATCAAAGAACAAGGTGTTTCAGTTGATGTCTTAGAAGAGTCAAAGGGAGGTGCTTAGGATGGATGTATTAGAATTGATAGATTTTAAATCTTGGTTTCCAAATATTGATGCCAGAGTTTGGGAAGAAATTATAAAAGCTACGATGGATACGTTAATAATGGTAGGAATTTCTGGTTTCATCGCTGGAATTTTAGGGATTGCCTTAGGTGTGACATTAGTAGTGACACGTGAGGGGAATATCCTTGGAAACAAATTTGTCTATTTAATACTAGATAAAATCGTGAATATTTTCCGTTCGATACCATTTATTATTTTAGCGATGTTATTAATTCCATTTACTCGCTTTATTATCGGAACAACCATTGGTATTCCAGGGGCAATCGTCCCTCTAGTCGTCGCGACTGTACCATTCTTCTCTCGTCAGGTGCAACTAGCCTTAACCGAAGTAGATAAAGGGGTTATTGAAGCGAGCGTTGCGATGGGATGTACACCACTTGAAATTATTTTCAGAGTGTACTTAAAAGAAGGACTACCAAGTCTGATTCGTGCAGGATCATTAACAATCATCAGCTTAATCGGATTAACGACTATGGCAGGAGCCTTTGGTGCCGGTGGAATCGGGAACGTAGCTATTTCCAGAGGATACAGTCGATTCCAAGGAGATGTTATCGTCGTATCGACACTTATCATGCTGATCGTAGTATTTATCACCCAAGCAATCGGTGACTATTTAGAGAAAAAAGCCACTAAATAACAACCAGGATGTGAGGAAAAGCGGTTAGAAACGAATCACTGGACCGAAACGCCGGAAGGAACGTGAAACGTTCTGCGGACGTTTCGGGAAGTGGACGTCGTTTCTGCTTTTCCGAACTCAACTACAACAGGATACGAGGGCGAACGCTCAGTGCCGAACCATTGGACTGATATGACGCAAGGGACTCGGAACGAGTCGTGCGGACATATCAGGAAATGGACGTCGGACCTGTGAGCCCGAGTTCAACTACAACAGGATGTGAGGGCGAGTGGTCAGCTTTCGACCCTTTACCGAAATTAACGCAAGCGTCCGATAAGGACGTGCGGATAATTGTCGGAAAGGAACGCGAAAGCTACGAGCCTGAGTTCAACTCCAGGATGCGACCAATCGCACCCAAAAAATAAACTAACTCAAAAGGGGAAAATAAAATGAACATTAAAAAATTATTTGTAGCTGCAGCGGCAGCATTAACTTTAGCAGCATGTGGAGCTGCTCAATCATCTAACTCAGGAAGCAATGCTTCAACAGAAGCAAAAAAAGAAGTGAAACAAGTAAAATTAGGAGTTAATGCTGGTAACCACGATGTTTGGGATGACGTTATTGCTCGCTTGAAAGAAAAAGAAGGTATTGAAGTAGAATTAGTAGAATTTACTGACTACGTACAACCTAACCAAGCACTAGAAAATGGAAATGTTGACTTGAACTCTTTCCAAACAATTATTTACTTAGAAAACTTCAACAAAGAACAAGGAACACATATCAAACCAATTGGATATACAGTAATTGCGCCAATGGGAATTTACTCTAAAAAAATTAAAGATGTAAGTGAATTAAAAGATGGGGATACAATCGCTATTCCTGAAGACACTTCAAACAACTCACGTGCATTACGTTTACTACACGCTGCTGGCGTTATTAAATTAAAAGATCCTAACAACACTTTAGCAACAAAAGATGACATCGTTGAAAATCCTAAAAACATTCAAATCAAAGAATTACCTGCTGGCCAAACAGCTCGTGCTTTAGATGATGTCGCTGCTTCATTAATCAATAATGGTTTCGCTGTAGAAGCTGGATTCCAACCTACAAAAGATTCTATCTTCATCGAACAAATTACAGATTCTTCACAACCTTACTACAACGTAATCGCTGTTAAAGAAGGTAACGAAAACAATGCAGTCTACAAAAAAATCGTAGAATACTACCAATCACCAGAAACTGCTAAGAAAATTGAAGAAGTTTCAAAAGGTGCGAACGTACCAGTTTGGGAAAAAGCTAAATTAAACAACTAGGATGTGAGACATCGCGCTCAGAAATGGAACGTTGGACTGGAACGCCGTAAGGGACTCGGAACGAGTCGTGCGGACGTTTCAGGAAACGCACGCCATTTCTGCGATGGCGAGCTCAACTACAACTAGGATGAGAGGGCGAACGCTTAGGGCCGAACCAGTGGACTGATATGACGCAAGGGACTCGAAACGAGTCGTGCGGACATATCAGGAAGTGGACGTCGGTCCTGTGAGCCCGAACTCAACTACAAAATGTAACTTACATGTTATATTTCGAAAAAATAAAATGAGAGAGGCGTGCTTAGCATGCCTCTTTATTCAATATTCAATGAAAGAAGGAAAATAAAATGAGTGGTATTCAAGAAAAAGCGTCTAAATTACAAGAGTATCTCGTAAAAACGAGAAGACATCTACATGAAAATCCTGAATCAAGCTTAAAAGAATTTGAGACCGCAGCTTTTATACAAAAGGAACTTACTTCATTTGGGGTACCATTTGAAAAAGTTGGGGAGACAGGTACTTTAGCTATTATTAAAGGTGGTAAAGGAGAAGGGAGAACAGTATTGCTTCGTGCTGATATCGATGCTTTAGAACTCCCTGATTGCACCGAAAAACCGTATGCTTCAAAACGACCAGGATTAAACCATGCTTGTGGACATGATGCACATACAGCAATGGGGCTAGGAACAGCTAAATTATTGAACGACATCAAAGACACCTTTTCTGGAACGGTAAAAATCGCCTTTCAACCGGCTGAAGAAATTGGCGCAGGAGCAAAACAATTCGTGGCGTCAGGTCAAATCGATGATATCGATGAGTCATTTGCGATTCATGTGAATTCGAGTTTACCAGTTGGAACGTTTGCCGTTCAAGGAGGCCCTGTAAATGCTTCATGTGATATTTTTAAAATTAAAATTACTGGTAAAAGTGCTCATGTAGGACGTCCGCATTTAGGGCATGATGCTTTGGTGACGGCTAGCGAGACAGTGGTTGCACTTCAAACAATCGTTGCAAGAGAAATAAATCCAGGAGATCGTGCGGTTGTTGGGATTGGAAAACTAAATGCAGGAACTCGTTATAATATCGTTGCGAATGATGCTGAACTGGAAGGGACTATTCGAGCGTTCAGTCATGAGACGAGAGCGCATTTAAAAGAGGCCGTTACACGTATTGCGCGTGGAGTAGCCGAAATCAATCGCTGCGAATTTGAAATTGATTGGTATGATGCAGCTGCACCTGTGATTAATACTCCAGAATTAGCGTTGGAATTTCAAAAAGCGGTCTCAGAAGTAGAAGGAATTCATCAAGTTTTGAAGGAATACGATATGTCAATGGGAGCGGATGATTTTGCAGATTATCTAGTTGATAAACCAGGTGTCTATGGTCTTTTAGGGTCTAGTTCAAGTGAAGAAAGTTCATTTGGACATCATCATGAAAAATTTGATATCGATGAGAGTATCCTGTCTGTAGGTGTTTCTTGTGAGGTAAATTATATTTTACAACGGTTGTCCTAAGAACAATTTACAAAACGATTGGAGTATCTTGTATAAAGTAGAAGTAGTTTTCATAGAAAAAACTAACTTTCTTAAGTTCTAAGCATTGTTTTTGAAAAGTTAGTGATGTATAATGCAAAAAGACTGAAAAATAATTGGAGTGAAATATATATGGGTAAGAAAAAATTAATTTTGGCGGGAATTGTCTCAGCAGGAGTATTGGGAACAGCTGTAGTAACGAATTTGCCTAGCATTTTTGCTGAAGCAAGTGAAGAAACTACTCAAGCTGCAGAAACGACACAAAGTGATGCCGGTGCACAAAAAGCAAATCCGACTGCTGAAGAAAAATTAGCCCAAAAACTTGAAGAGTTGAAAAAACAAAAAGAAGAAGTTGAAGAATTAGTGGCTGAAGTAAATGATGCCGTTGATAAAGCAACTCAAAAACTAGAACAAGCAAAAGAAGAGTTGGAACAAGCAAAAGCAGAAGGAAAACCTCAAAGCGAAATCACCGCTTTAGAAGAAAAAGTGAAAGAAGCTCAAACAGACTACGATGACACAGTTGCTCAAGCAGAGTCAGATTTAGCTGGTTTCCAAAAAGAAATGGAAGACATTGATAAAGAAGTTGCGAAGGTTGAAGAAGAGTTGAAGAAATTGGATCCTCAAGCTAATACAACAACACAAGCGCCAACGACAGAAGCTACAACAGTTGTGACAACGCAAGCGCCAACGACAGAAGCTACAACCGCTGTGACAACGCAAGCACCAACGACAGAAGCTACAACACAAGCACCAACGACTGAGGTTACAACCGCTGTGACAACACAGGCGCCAACGACAGAAACTACAACAGTTGCGACAACACAAGCACCAACGACTCAGGCTACAACAGTTGCGACAACACAAGCGCCAACGACACAAGCTACAACGGTTGCGACAACACAAGCATCAACAACACAAGCTGTAACAACAGTAGCTACATCAGCAGTAACGACACAAACAAATGCGGGGAATGCACAAAACTCTGATGCTAATGCTGCGGTTAATGCACAAAATGGACAAGTAACTTCTGCCTCTGACGCTAAAGAAGCAAAAGTTCCAGGTGCTCAAGTAAAATCTGAACAAGCAGAAACATTACCAAATACAGGTACAACATCAAATAATACTTTAGTGGCTGCAGTAGTTGCGATTGTAGCTGGATTTGGAACAATCTTTGGGTTCAGAAAAGCTAAAGAAGAAAAATAATTTTTCATTTACCTAAATTTAATCACTCATGCAAGCTCTTAGATACCTTCGATTCAGTGTGTCTAAGAGTTTGTTTTTTTGAGAAAAAATGAAACAGTTAAAATACAGTCATGCAAGCTATTAAGAAAAAGTAAAAATCTATATTTTTTACCCAAATTTCATATGAAAGTATATACCAGTATGCTATAATCCTTTTTGTAATGAAAACAAGGGCAATTGTTTTTCAGAAAGAGAATTTGAAAAGGTGTTCAAGGGAGAAAAAGATGGCACGTTTATTAGAACAATTAGAAAAAAATACACAACTAGATAAAGTGATTTATAAGCACGACTTAATGCAGGAAGAAGAACTAACAGCTAAACAAGTATGGGAGTACTCTGATAAGTTGGCGTTTTATTTAAATGAAACTTATAAAGAGGATAAATCTCCGATTGTGGTTTATGGCCATAAGCATCCATTTATGCTTGTGTACTTCTTAGCTTGTGTTAAATCCGGAAGAGCGTTCTGCCCCGTGGATGTCAACACTCCAATCGATCGCGTAAGAGATATTGCTGCAACAGTAAAGAGCCCAATCGTTTTGGTGAGTGAGGCAATTGAACTAGATACGCCAATAATGACAGTAGATGAGGCTAAAAAAATCATTACCAAAACTAAAGAACGTGTTTCTAAGGAACATTATGTGAAGGATGAAGATATTTTTTATATTATTTTCACTTCCGGAAGTACAGGGAAGCCTAAAGGTGTCTCTATTACATATGCAAACTTAAACCACTTCTTAGATTGGTATACAGCTTATTATGATGGAAAAGGACCTCAAGTCTTCTTAGGGCATCCACCATTTTCTTTTGATTTGTCAGTGATGTCTTTATGGCCAGCATTGTATATGCACATTCCGCTGATTCAGATCGATAAAGAGCATTTACAAGATTTTAAAGTATTGTTCAAAACTTTAGAAGAATCAAAAGCGACTGTTTGGATTTCGACGCCATCTTTTGCAGAAATGTGTTTGGCGGATCCAAGTTTTAATGGAGACTTGCTCCCTGAACTGGAACAATTTGTTTTCTGTGGAGAAAAATTATTTAGTTCTACCGTAGAAAAATTAATGGAACGATTCCCGAAAGCAGAAGTCGTAAATACTTATGGACCGACAGAATCTACTGTAATGGTCACATGGATGCCACTTACAAAAGAATTAGTGGAACGTTATCCTGATAACTTGCCAGTAGG
The DNA here is from genome assembly GCF_025150565.1 of Granulicatella adiacens ATCC 49175. NCBI lineage: Bacteria > Bacillati > Bacillota > Bacilli > Lactobacillales > Carnobacteriaceae > Granulicatella > Granulicatella adiacens. The sequence continues at coordinate 310,711 of NZ_CP102283.1, forward strand.
AGTTGTTAAACCAGGAACGACGGTTTTGATTGATGGGGAAAATAGCGGAGAGATTATTATCTATGGCAATACAGTTGCGAAAGGATATTATGAAAATCCTGAAATGAATCAGAAGCATTTCTTTGAGGTGGATGGTGAGCGTGCTTATCGAACAGGAGATGTGGGGCATTTCGAAGGAGAGTTATTATTCTGCGAAGGACGGATTGATTTCCAAATCAAATTGCATGGACACAGGATTGAATTAGAAGATATTGATAATAATTTATTGAAAAATCCAAAAATTCGTCAAGCGGCTACCGTGCCTTCTTTTGCAGATGGTAAAGTGAAGTCTATTACGTCGTTTGTAGTCTATAACGAACCGATTGAAAAACGTTTTGAAACGGTTAAATTAGTCAAAAAAGAATTAGCACAACATGTGCCGGAATATATGATTCCTAAGAAAGTCGTTTTCTTAGATGAAATGCCGTTAAACAATAACGGGAAGATTGATAAAAAACAATTAAAGGAGCTTGTGTAGTCGATGCATTATTTTGAAGGCCTATCCTTCTTTATGACACTGGGATTCATTCTTATAATAGCGTTCATAATGAATGTCTTTCAAAAATCTACTTACTATCTATCGTTAGTATTTTCTACGTTGATGGTTTATTTCGTTTTCGCAGAAAATCCTATGCATCTTGGCTCTATCATAGGTTATGTTTTAGTAGGTTATATACTGATGCATCTGAGTGTGAAGTTCAAAGAGCATAAGAAAACAATGATTCTTATGATTTTTCTTGCAGGACTACCGCTTGTTTTAGTTAAAGTTCTCGCTGTATTTAAGATTTCGGGACTTGGATTTTTAGGTATTTCCTACATGACTTTTAAATTAATCCAAATCATTATTGAAATTTATGATGGGTTAATCGAAAAACCAATGGGGCCGCTAGATTACGTGCACTTCCTATTGTTCTTCCCTGCGCTAAGTTCAGGACCGATTGATCGCAGTCGCAGATTCTTAGAAGATTGGAAAAAGCAACGAACAAAGGATGAGTATTTAGAATTAGCGGGAACAGGCATTTTTAGACTGGTTCTTGGACTATTTTATAAGCTTGTAATTTCTGGAATGGTGTTTCAACAAATGACATCCATTCGATATAAAGACTTTTCTTTCTTCGTTATTTATATGTATTTATACACCGCATATTTATTCTTTGATTTTGCAGGGTATAGTCTGATGGCAGTAGGAGCAAGTAATATTCTTGGAATTGAAACACCAATGAATTTTAACATTCCGTTTATTAGTGTGGATATTAAAGATTTCTGGAATCGTTGGCACATTACGCTATCTACATGGTTGAGGGATTTTGTATTCTCTCGTATTGTTATGAGATTTATGCGAAAAAAAATCTTTAAAAAACGCTTGACGACAGCAATGGTTGCCTATATGATTAACATGACTTTTATGGGATTCTGGCATGGAATTACATTGAACTATATTGCTTATGGATTCTATCATGGAATCTTAATGGCAGCATTCGAGTGGTATCAGAAAAAATCGAAGTTTTATAAGAAAAATAAGAATAAGACCTGGTATAAAGTGATTAGCTGGATAATAACGATGCACTTAGTGATGTTTGGGTTCTTGATTTTTTCAGGGAAAATGTCTGAGTGGGCCCGTAAATTGATATAAGAAAGTAGGAGAAAAATATGGAAGAAAGAATTTTAGAAATTCTAGAAGAAATTTGTGAAGATGAAGTAGTATACGAAGATAAAGACATTAACTTAAAAGAAGAAGGGTTAATGGACTCATTAGCTTTCGTTGAACTGCTTGTTCGCTTAGAAGAGTTCGGTATCGAAGTGGCTCCAACAGAAGTTACTTATGAAGAAATCGATACTCCAAATAAAATTATTAAATACGTTTCAGAACGTGTAGCTTAATTTGAAATCGTAAAAGGCGCTTCCTAGAAGGTAGGAGGCGCCTTTTTGAGTGTTTAAAATTTAATGTTTAAAAGTTCGTTTACTTCGGTATAAGCGGATTGAATTCTCTCAAGCGTTTCTTTGTCTACGGTATGCTCCAAAGGTCCTCCTGGCATATAGTTTTCAGCGAGAAAGACTTGATAGTCGTAAGCAGGTCCTTCCATAAAGCTGCGGTCGATTTCAGTTCGTGAAACCCATGTTGGATGAGCCTTAACGCTTGTGAGGGTCGTCTTACCGTTTTCTTTTTCAATCGTGATATCCATAATCACACCACGCTCGGTCCAGATATTTTCCAAGGTTTCAACGCGTTGGTTCGAAAGGAGATTCCCCATCGAGTAGATGATAAATTTCTTTTCACCGTCTTTAGTGATGGTTTCAGTTGGTTCAATAACGTGTGGATGTCCACCAAAAATCACGTCCGCACCCCATTCAATCATTTGATGATACGTATCGATTTGTCCTTGTGTTGGTTGAAGGTGATATTCTTCTCCCATTTGTGGCAACACAATCGTAAAGTCAGCAATTTCTTCAGCGCGTTGAATGAGCTGTTTCACCTTTTGCATATTCAAATCGTATAAGTGGTTATTATATTCTTCGTCGGTGAGTGTAACTTCGATTCCGTTGAAACCATACGCAAATCCAAGAATAGCCACTTTAATACCATTGACTTCTTTTACAAGAATGCCTTCTGATGGATCGACTTTTACCCCGAAGATATCAAGACCGTTTTTACGAAAGGCGTTGGCGGTGTATTTCAAACCTTCGATGCCTGTATCGAGAATATGATTATGCGCTAAGTCGAGTACGTCGTATCCGGCGTCTTTAATACTTTGGATTACTTCTTCCGGCGCATTAAAAAGTGGATATCCAGCAAGAGGTTCATTTGGATTAATGGTTCCTTCGAAATCCCCAATCGCAAGATCTGCGCTGGATACGAGTGGCGTAATTTGTTCATAGTCATTTTTGAAATCATACGAATTCCCGTCAAACGCGCTGCCATAAACAATATCGTGATAGAGCATATCCCCACTTGCGGTAATACGTGCAACTTGCTTATTCGTTGTTGGAGAGTGAGGGTTATTTGGTGTAGCGTTAGCCTCTTGATTTTGCTCAGCGGATGTTTTCGCGGTTTGAACAGTTTCTAACCTTTCTTGTGCGGAAGGGCGTGTAAGAAATCCTGCTGCAATCGTAAATACAGATAAGATACAAATTCCGTAAAATTCCATTCGCTTGATTTTGTCGTTCTGTGAATTACCTCTCATGGATTCCCCTCCAATACCTGTTGTAACTGTATTATACTCCGAATTAATTCTTAATTAAATGCTAATTTTAGAATATATGAAAATAAATAATTTAATCACAATACCCTCTAGAATTACTCAGCTGATAGCTATATAATTTGGTTGAAAGCAGTACTTGATAGTTTTTGTTGTAGGAAAACATTACAGGGAGGGAGTAGGATAATGCATAAGTTAAATAGATGTCTGCTAAGAATTTTTTGTTGTTTTACTGCTTTAATAATTTTAGTACTAGTGCAGTTTAGATTCGCTAGTGTGTATGGAGATGCGGTAACCTCGATTCATTCCAAAGATGAGATCATTCATCTAGAAGAAGAAATTCTTAACATGTCTCGTGATGGGGACGAACATATAGAAGGTGTTGATTTTGAACATGCTGTCGAGACATACTATGACGTACCGCTGTTTAAAGATGAAAAGAAGCTAGATAGTGAAGAAATTGAACGTACCATAACTGATAGTAACTATAAATGGGTAGTTCCAATTAAGAACCCTACATTGGAGAAAGAGGCACATCTTTATATAGGTGGTCCAACCAATTTGTCGGAAATAGAAAACAAAGTGAAGCAGGGATATTTGACAAAAGAAGAAGGAGAAAAACTGATTCACTCACAAGGAAAATGGACGGTTGCGTATGTGAGTACTTATGAGAAAAATAAGCATTCAATTGTGAAAGTGGCACAAGAAGTGATTGCTAGGGAAAACTTGAATGTTGAAAAGATTTTGTTTGTTGTGCCCAAAGAACTACAAATTCCGGTAGTGCTTATAAAAGTTGATGGGGAATACCAAGTGATGTTTCATGAGTTTCCTTTAATAGAAGGAGGTATCTCAAATGTAAAAGGTGAGCTATCTCTTGATCAGTTCTATCCGTTCAACGAGGCTAAAGAAATAGTGCGCGAGTTTACTAGGGAACACCAGTTAGTTTCGACGAATGGCGATGCAAGACCGAATGGCGTTGTTGTTCCGTGGGAAGAGTATTCCATTGCTGTGGTAAGTATAGTGGTTGCTGGATTCGTCTTATATAAAATGTTTCGAAAAAAGATAGCGCAACCAAAAGTTCCTAAACCTTAAGAAACTGTAACAAAACAACAAAAGGTGGAAAAATAAAAGGAAATACGCTATAATAAAACCGTTAAAAATAAATGCTGTAAGCATCAAGGAGGAACTAAAACATGAGTCGTTTAGTAAGCATGACTGAAATGTTACAAAAAGCAAAAGAAGGCAAATACGCTGTTGGTCAATTCAACATCAACAACTTAGAATGGACACAAGCCGTTTTAACTGCAGCGCAAGAAGCTAACTCACCAATTATCTTAGGTGTATCTGAAGGTGCTGGTAAATACATGGGTGGACCAAAAGTTGTTTCAGCTATGGTAAATGCGTTATTAGATTCAATGGACATCACTGTTCCAGTAGCATTACACTTAGACCACGGTTCTTCAGTAGAAGTATGTAAACAATACATCGACGCTGGATTCAGCTCAGTAATGTTTGACCACTCTCACTTCCCAATCGATGAAAACATCGCATTAACTCAAGAAGTTGTAGCGTATGCACATCCAAAAGGAGCTTCAGTTGAAGCTGAAGTAGGTACTGTAGGTGGTACTGAAGATGGCGTAACTGGAGGAATCAACTACGCTGACTTAAACGAATGTGTACGTATGGTTAAAGAAGCTCACATCGATGCTTTAGCAGCAGCTTTAGGTTCAGTTCACGGAACTTACTCAGGTGAACCAGTATTAGGTTTCGATGAAATGTTAGCTATCTCAGAAGCTACAGGTGCTCCATTAGTATTACACGGTGGATCAGGTATTCCAGAATACCAAATTAAAAAAGCAATCGAACGTGGACATGCTAAAATCAACGTTAACACTGAATTACAACAACAATGGACAGCAGCAGTTCGTGCTAAATTAAATGCAGATGCTGGTGTTTATGACCCACGTAAAATCATCAAACCTGGTTTCGATGCAATCGTTAAGATTACAAAAGAAACAATGGACATCTTCGGTTCAACAGGAAAAGCTTAATCAACACTATTTGGAGGCAGGCGATTTCGCCTGTCTCTTTTTAATTAGACCAATAAATATCCACTGGCTAAGCCGGTGGATATTTATTTGAGCAAAATAATACTATAAAAAAGCAAAATTATCATATGTGATAATTATCATATATGATAATTTTAAGGTGTGGAGGTGGGAGAGATGAAGCGCAAGTTTAAAATCGAAAAAGATATGGTAGATCAGCTAGATGAGTATTCATACGAAGAAAAAGTAAAGTATGCAGCCATATTAAAAATACTGCAAGAAGACGGATTAACAGAAGAAATGATTCAAAAATGGGGACGATGGTATAAAGGAAAACAGGGATTGTTAATAAATCTTTCGAAAAATGTTAAGGAGGAGATGGACGATGGGGACGTACCTAACTTCAAAACTTTGCAAGCTTTCATCAGAATATCCGACGTTTGAGTATGATTTAGAAAAGGAAATAATGAAGCAGCGAGTTGCATTACAAATGACTAAGCTACAAACAGTGACAGGACTTTCCTTAGAAGATTTTGCAAAAGAAGTCGACCTTAAAGCATCAAATCTTTCGAGATTGCAGAGCGGAGACCATAATCCAACTATTCTTACTCTGTTGGATTTAGCTTATCGATGTGGATATGATGTAGAAGTGAAAGTAAAAAAGAAAAAACTGCCTAAGTAGCATTACAAAATTACAATTGTTCACAGAGAAAATCTCTTAGAGCATAGCAATTTAACTCCTAAATTTGTTTTTATAAGTGTAAGACTTATTAGATTATGAATAGAAATGAGGAGGAAAAATTATGACACATCATACATTTGTTGAGAAGAAACTGCATTTACGATTCAAAGGGAGTGACAGAAAAACAAAGAACCTGATTATTTCACGTCCTAAGGATAAATTGAAGAAGGATTCAGCTAATATAGCAATGGAGAGTATTATAGGAGCTAAACTTTTTGAAAAAGACGGAGTACAATTGTATGAAGGCCGAAGAGATGCTTATTATAAGACGCGGAGAGTGGATGTCTTTCTTTAACAACAATAAATAATCGAATAAATATCCACCGGCTAAGCCGGTGGATATTTATTTGTGGAGTGCGTTTCTTCTATATACATTGCGCCAAATAAAAAGGCAGTATTTCTATTAAGAAAATTCTTGACGTGTTGAAGGAGAAATGCTATTCTATTAGAGGTGCTTTTATACCTGATTCCTGATAAGTAATCAAATCAGTCGTGCTGACTGGTAAGAAGGCCATTTTATGAGACAGCGATGTCTTTTAATTTTTAACAAAAAATGGTCCGCCCGGAAGTGTGGACCAAGAAGAACCCGTTAGGGAAGGAGGAAGAGCTTAATGCCAACTATTAACCAATTAGTCCGTAAACCTCGTAAATCAGCAGTTGAGAAATCAGCTTCTCCAGCGTTAGGTAAAGGCTATAACAGTTTCAAAAAATCACAAACGAATACAAACTCTCCACAAAAACGTGGTGTATGTACTCGTGTAGGTACTATGACACCTAAAAAACCTAACTCAGCGTTACGTAAATATGCCCGTGTACGTTTATCTAACTTAATCGAAGTAACTGCGTACATTCCAGGTATTGGTCACAACTTACAAGAACACAGCGTTGTATTAATCCGCGGTGGACGTGTAAAAGACTTACCAGGGGTACGTTACCATATCATTCGTGGTGCTTTAGACACTGCAGGAGTTAACAACCGTATGCAAGGTCGTTCTAAATACGGTACAAAACGTCCTAAAAAATAATTTTTAAAATAAAACACTCATTAAATGAAAGGAGGATTATAAATGCCTCGTAAAGGTCCTGTCGCAAAACGTGATGTATTACCTGATCCAATTTATAATTCAAAACTAGTTACTCGTTTAATCAACCGTTTAATGGTAGATGGAAAACGTGGTAAAGCTGCAACAATCTTATATAACGCATTTGATATCGTTAAAGAAAAAACTGGAAACGATCCAATGGAAGTTTTCGAACAAGCTATGAAAAACATTATGCCTGTTCTTGAAGTTAAAGCTCGTCGTGTAGGGGGTTCTAACTACCAAGTTCCTGTGGAAGTTCGTCCAGACCGTCGTACTACATTAGGTTTACGTTGGTTAGTAAACTACTCACGTCTACGTGGTGAAGACACAATGGAAGTTCGTTTAGCTAAAGAAATTATGGATGCTGCGAACAACACTGGTGCTTCTGTTAAGAAACGTGAAGATACACATAAAATGGCTGAAGCGAACAAAGCGTTTGCTCACTATCGTTGGTAAGATAAAAAAGGTTTTTAAACCTTTTTGGTCTCACTTATTGTTAGAAATATAGAAAGAGGTGTAGAACGAAGATGGCAAAAAGAGAATTCTCTCTTGAAAATACTCGTAATATCGGTATCATGGCCCACATCGATGCAGGTAAAACTACAACGACTGAGCGTGTACTTTATTACACTGGTAAAATCCACAAAATTGGTGAAACTCACGAAGGAGCTTCACAAATGGACTGGATGGAACAAGAACAAGAACGTGGTATCACTATTACATCTGCTGCTACAACAGCACAATGGAAAGGCCACCGTATCAACATCATCGACACTCCAGGGCACGTGGACTTCACAGTTGAAGTAGAACGTTCTCTACGTGTATTAGATGGTGCGGTAGCTGTACTTGATGCTCAATCTGGGGTAGAACCTCAAACAGAAACTGTATGGCGTCAAGCTACAACATACGGAGTTCCACGTATCGTATTTGCAAACAAAATGGATAAAATCGGTGCTGACTTCTTATACTCAGTACGTACAATCCACGAACGTTTACAAGCAAATGCACACCCAATTCAATTACCAATCGGAGCTGAAGACAACTTCACTGGTATCATTGACTTAATTAAAATGAAAGCTGAAATCTATACTAATGACTTAGGTACAGATATCCAAGAAACAGATATCCCTGAAGATTTACAAGACTTAGCTGAAGAATGGCGTGAAAAATTAGTGGAAGCAGTTGCTGAAACTGATGAAGAATTAATGGAACGCTATTTAGAAGGTGATGAAATTACAGAAGCTGAATTAAAAGCAGCTATCCGTAAAGCTACATGTGCGGTAGAATTCTACCCAGTATTATGTGGTTCTGCCTTCAAAAACAAAGGGGTACAATTAATGTTAGATGCAGTAGTTGACTACTTACCATCTCCATTAGATGTTCCTTCAATTAAAGGGGTAGACCCTAACACAGACCAAGAAGTAGAACGTCATTCATCTGATGAAGAACCATTCTCAGCATTGGCCTTCAAAGTTATGACTGACCCATTTGTAGGTCGTTTAACATTCTTCCGTGTGTACTCTGGTACTTTACAATCAGGTTCATACGTTAAAAACTCAACGAAAGGTAAACGTGAACGTGTAGGACGTATCCTACAAATGCACGCGAACTCTCGTCAAGAAATTCCAGAAGTATTCTCAGGAGACATCGCTGCTGCAGTTGGTCTTAAAGATACAACTACAGGGGACACATTATGTGATGAAAAAGCTGAAGTTATCTTAGAATCAATGGAATTCCCTGATCCAGTTATCGAGGTTGCTATTGAACCTAAATCAAAAGCTGACCAAGATAAAATGGGTATTGCTTTACAAAAACTTGCAGAAGAAGATCCAACATTCCGCGCTTACACTAACCAAGAAACTGGTGAAACAGTTATCGCTGGTATGGGTGAGTTACACTTGGATATCATCGTTGACCGTATGCGTCGTGAGTTCAAAGTAGAGGCTAACGTAGGTGCTCCTCAAGTATCTTACCGTGAAACATTCCGTGCTTCTACACAAGCTGAAGGTAAATTCGTTCGTCAATCAGGTGGTAAAGGTCAATACGGTCACGTATGGATTGAATTTACTCCTAACGAAGAAGGTGCTGGATTCGAATTCGAAAATGCTATTGTCGGTGGGGTAGTTCCTCGTGAATACATCCCTGCAGTTGAAGCTGGATTGAAAGACGCTATGGAAAACGGTGTATTAGCTGGTTATCCATTAGTGGACATCAAAGCTAAACTTTATGATGGAAGCTACCATGATGTCGATTCATCTGAAACAGCCTTCAAAGTTGCCGCTTCTATGGCATTGAAAGCTGCTGCTAAGAAAGCTCAACCTGCTATCTTAGAACCTATGATGGCTGTTGAAATTACAGTTCCTGAAGAATACTTCGGAGATGTAATGGGGCACGTTAACGCTCGTCGTGGACGTGTTGAAGGTTCTGAAGTTCGTGGTAACGCACAAATCGTTAAAGGTATGATTCCTTTATCAGAAATGTTCGGTTACGCAACTACATTACGTTCTGCAACACAAGGTCGTGGTACTTTCAGTATGACATTTGACCACTATGAAGATGTTCCTAAGAGCATTGCAGAAGAAATCATCAAGAAAAATGGCGGTAACGGAGAATAATCTCCTCCCCATTTGATAACTACCAAATGAACGCTATCGACTGGTTATGTCAGTCATAACCAGTTGATTTTTAAGAGAGTTCTTTGGTATAATTACAATCGGTAGATACTGTTATAGAATCTAACAAAACTCAATTAATAGGAGGAATCATTTAAATGGCAAAAGAAAAATTTGACCGTTCAAAACCACACGTTAACATTGGTACAATCGGCCACGTTGACCACGGTAAAACAACATTAACTGCTGCTATCACAACTGTTTTAGCTAAGAAAGGTTTCGCGCAAGCTCAAGATTACGGTTCAATCGATAAAGCTCCAGAAGAACGCGAACGTGGTATCACAATCAACACTTCTCACGTTGAGTACGAAACAGACACTCGTCACTATGCTCACGTTGACTGCCCAGGACACGCGGACTACGTTAAAAACATGATCACTGGTGCTGCTCAAATGGATGGTGCTATCTTAGTAGTATCTGCAGCTGATGGTCCAATGCCTCAAACACGTGAACACATCTTATTATCACGTCAAGTAGGTGTTCCTTACATCGTTGTATTCTTAAACAAAGTTGACATGGTTGACGATGAAGAATTATTAGAATTAGTAGAAATGGAAGTTCGTGACTTATTATCAGAATACGATTTCCCAGGCGATGACACTCCAGTTGTTGCAGGTTCTGCTTTACGCGCTTTAGAAGGCGACGCTTCATACGAAGAAAAAATCTTAGAATTAATGGCTGCTGTTGACGAATACATTCCAACTCCAGAACGTGACGTTGACAAACCATTCATGATGCCAGTTGAAGACGTGTTCTCAATCACAGGTCGTGGTACTGTTGCTACAGGTCGTGTTGAACGTGGACAAGTTCGTGTTGGTGACGAAGTTGAAATCGTTGGTATTTCAGAAGAAACTTCAAAAACAACTGTAACTGGTGTTGAAATGTTCCGTAAATTGTTAGACTACGCTGAAGCAGGGGATAACATTGGTACATTATTACGTGGTGTTACACGTGACAACATCGAACGTGGACAAGTTCTTGCTAAACCAGGAACAATCACTCCACATACTAAATTCAAAGCTGAAGTTTACGTATTAACTAAAGAAGAAGGTGGACGTCATACTCCATTCTTCTCTAACTACCGTCCTCAATTCTACTTCCGTACAACAGACATCACTGGTGTTTGTGTGTTACCAGAAGGCGTTGAAATGGTAATGCCTGGTGATAACGTAACTATGGAAGTTGAATTAATTCACCCAGTAGCGATTGAAGCTGGTACTAAGTTCTCTATCCGTGAAGGTGGACGTACTGTAGGTGCTGGTTCAGTAGCTGCTATCGAAAAATAATTTTTTAAATTAAATTTTCAAGACTATCCTTTTTGGATAGTCTTTTTTTATTAAATTTTTTTAAAATAAAATGTCAGACAATTGGAAGCGGAAATCAAAAATAAGGCTAAACAGTTAAAAACGTTGATTTAACAACATTTGTAAAGGTTTTAAACCAAAATGAAACACACGGGCGCGTGTGCATAAATAAATGTTGTTAAATCAACGGTTTTCACTTGCAATCAAAAAGAGAATCTTGTATACTATTAAAAGTGCCGCAGAGGAATGTAAATTTTGAAGCAGCATACCCCCCTCTTAAATTAGGAAGGGGAGCTATGAAACGAGAGGTTGCGACACGCCCGGACGCTTTGCCACGAAAGGGTTAAGTCGGAAATTCGCGTGGAGCTAGTCTTATGACAACATTAGACGAAGGAGGAAAGACAATGGCAAAACAAAAAATCCGTATCCGTTTGAAAGCTTACGAACATCGTGCGCTTGATCAATCAGCGGAAAAAATCGTAGAAACAGCAAAAAGAACTGGTGCTAGCGTAGCTGGTCCAATTCCATTGCCAACAGAAAGATCGCTTTACACAGTTATTCGTGCGACTCACAAATATAAAGATTCTCGCGAACAATTTGAAATGCGTACACACAAGCGTTTGATCGACATCGTTAATCCAACGCCAAAAACTGTTGATGCCTTAATGAAGCTTGACTTACCAAGCGGTGTTGACATCGAAATCAAATTATAATAAATAGAAAAATGGAGGTGTAACCATGACCAAAGGAATCTTAGGCAAAAAAGTAGGGATGACTCAATACTTTACAGAAGCAGGTGAACTTATTCCTGTAACAGTAGTTGAAGTAACTCCAAACGTTGTTCTTCAATTAAAAACAATCGAAAACGACGGTTACGAAGCTGTTCAATTAGGTTTCGACGACTTACGTGAAGTTTTATCAAATCGCCCTGCTAAAGGTCATGTAGCAAAAGCAAATGCTACTCCTAAGCGCTTCATTCGTGAATTCAACAATGTCGAGCTTAGCGAGTACGAAGTAGGACAAGAAATTACAGTTGATGTATTCAAAGCAGGAGACATCGTTGACGTAACAGGTACATCTAAAGGGAAAGGTTTCCAAGGTGCTATCAAACGTCATGGACAATCTCGCGGACCAATGGCTCACGGTTCTCGTTACCACCGTCGTCCTGGTTCAATGGGTGGAGCATCATTCCCATCACGCGTTTTCAAAGGTAAAGCATTACCTGGACAAATGGGTGGCGACCGTATCACTATTCAAAACTTAGAAGTAGTGAAAGTCGATGCAGAACGCAATGTAATCTTAATCAAAGGTAACGTACCTGGATCTAAGAAATCATTAGTAGAAATTAAAACAGCAATTAAATCTAAATAATAAATAGGGAAGGAGGAACGAGAGAATGACAAAAGTTACATTATTTAAACAAGATGGAACAACAAACGGAGAAATCGAATTAAACTCAGATATCTTCGGAATTGAACCAAATGAAAATGTAGTATTCGACGCAGTAATCATGCAACGCGCTTCATTACGTCAAGGAACACACGCTGTTAAAAACCGTAGTGCAGTAAGCGGAGGCGGCCGTAAACCATGGCGCCAAAAAGGAACTGGTCGTGCTCGTCAAGGATCAATCCGTTCACCACAATGGCGTGGCGGAGGTATTGTATTCGGACCAACACCTCGTTCATATAGTTACAAATTACCTAAAAAAGTACGTCGCTTAGCGATTAAATCAGTATTATCACAAAAAGTATTGGATAACAAGCTTGTTGTAGTGGAAGCATTACAATTTGACGCACCAAAAACTAAAGAGTTTGCACAAGTATTGTCTAACTTAAACGTAGATACAAAAGTGTTAGTAGTTGTAGAATCTTCAAACGATTTCGCATTATTATCAGCTCGTAACATTCCAAACGTAACAATCGTTGACGAAACAGATGTTACTGTATTAGACGTTGTAAACAACGACAAACTATTATTCACAAAAGCAGCTCTTTCTAAAGTAGAGGAGGGACTTCAATAATGGATGCACGTGACGTAATCAAACGCCCTATCATTACTGAAGCTTCAATGCTTGCTACTGACGAAAAGAAATACACTTTTGAAGTTGATGTACGTGCTAACAAAATTCAAGTACGTCAAGCCGTAGAAGAAATTTTTGGTGTTAAAGTTGAAAAAGTTAACATCTTAAACGTACGCGCTAAATTCAAACGTGTTGGCCGCTACGGTGGTTACACTAACAAACGTCGTAAAGCAATTGTGAAGCTTACAAAAGATTCAAAAGATATTCAATTATTCGCTGAAGAAGCTTAATCTTCAGAATGAAAAACTACTATTATAATAGGAGGAAATAGACGTGGCGATTAAAAAATATAATCCAACCTCAAACGGCCGTCGTAATATGACAGGTTATGACTTCAGCGAAATCACAAAGTCAACACCAGAAAAAACTTTGTTGGAATCATCAAAAAACAACGCTGGTCGTAACAGCCAAGGTAAAATCACTGTACGTCACCAAGGTGGCGGACACAAACGTGCTTACCGTGTGATCGACTTCAAACGTAACAAAGATAACGTTGAAGGTGTCGTTCACTCAATCGAGTACGATCCAAACCGTACAGCAAACATTGCATTAATTCACTATGTAGATGGTGTTAAAGCATATATCATTGCTCCAAAAGGTTTACAAGTAGGACAACGTATCGAATCAGGAGAACATGCTGATATTAAAGTAGGTAATGCTTTACCATTAGCAAACATTCCAGTTGGTACTGTGATCCACAACATTGAAACAAAACCAGGTAAAGGCGGACAATTAGTTCGTTCAGCTGGTACAAGTGCTCAAGTACTTGGTCAAGAAGGTAAATACACTTTAGTTCGTTTGAACTCAGGTGAAGTTCGTATGATTCTTTCAACTTGCCGTGCTACAGTTGGTACAGTTGGTAACGAACAACACGAATTAATTAACTTCGGTAAAGCAGGACGTTCTCGTTGGAAACGTAAACGCCCAACAGTTCGTGGTTCTGTAATGAACCCTAACGATCACCCACACGGTGGTGGTGAAGGTCGCGCTCCTATCGGACGTCCAACACCTGTATCTCCATGGGGCAAACCAGCTCTTGGATACAAAACTCGTAGCAAGAAAGCTCGTTCTAACAAGCTTATTGTTCGTGGTCGTAAAAAATAATTAATAACTAGATAACAAATCTGATTCTATTAAATTCTTGGAAGGAGGATTTCCGTAATGGGTCGTAGTTTGAAAAAAGGACCTTTCGTCGATGAACATTTGATGAAAAAGGTTGAAGCTGCTCAAGGTAGCGACAAAAAAGTTGTGATCAAAACTTGGTCACGCCGTTCAACAATTTTCCCAAACTTTGTTGGACAAACAATTGCTGTATATGACGGCAGAAAACATGTTCCAGTTTATATTCAAGAAGACATGGTAGGACATAAATTAGGTGAATTTGCACCTACAAGAACATACCGTGGTCACGTGAATGACGATAAGAAATCTAAACGCAAATAACGAGGGGAGGACTTGAAAAATGTCAGAACAAATCACATCTGCTAAAGCAGTTGCTAAAACAGTTCGTATTGCACCTCGTAAAGCTCGCCTTGTTGTCGATCTAATTAGAGGTAAAAAAATCGGTGACGCAATTTCAATCTTGAAATTCACACCACGTTCTGCATCACCAATCGTAGAAAAAGTTTTAATGTCTGCAATTGCTAACGCTGAACACAATTTCGACTTAGATGTTGAAAACTTATATGTAAGTGAAGCTTACGTGAACGAAGGACCAACAATGAAACGTTTCCGTCCACGTGCTAAAGGTTCAGCTTCACAAATCTTAAAACGCACAAGCCACATCACTGTAGTGGTATCAGAGAAGAAGGAGGGATAATCAGTGGGTCAAAAAATTCATCCATTAGGAATGCGTGTCGGAATCATCCGTGACTGGGATTCAAAATGGTACGCAGAAAAAGATTTCGCAGAATTCTTGCATGAAGATTTAAAAATCCGTGATTATATCCGTAAACAATTAAACGAAGCTAGCGTTTCAACTATTGAAATTGAACGTGCTGCTAATCGTGTTAATGTTTCAATCCACACAGCTAAACCAGGTATGGTAATTGGTAAAGGTGGATCTGAAGTAGATAAATTACGTACAAACTTAAACAAACTAACAGGTAAACGAGTTCACATCAACATTGTTGAAATCAAAAAACCTGATTTAGACGCTAAATTAGTTGCTGAAGGAATCGCTCGCGACTTAGAACGTCGTATCGCTTTCCGTCGTGCACAAAAACAAGCAATCCAACGTACAATGCGCGCTGGTGCTAAAGGAATCAAAACTATGGTTTCAGGTCGTTTAAACGGTGCTGATATCGCTCGTTCTGAAAGCTATTCAGAAGGAACTGTTCCATTGCATACATTACGTGCGGACATTGACTACGCATGGGAAGAAGCAGATACAACATACGGAAAATTAGGTGTTAAAACTTGGATTTACCGTGATGAAGTATTACCAACAAGAAAGAACAAAAACTCTGAGAAAGGAGGGAAATAAACATGTTAGTACCAAAACGTGTAAAACACCGTCGTGAGTTCCGTGGAAAAATGCGCGGGGAAGCTAAAGGTGGTAAAGAAGTAGTATTCGGTACATACGGTTTACAAGCAACAGAATCTCACTGGATTACAAACCGTCAAATCGAAGCAGCACGTATCGCTATGACACGTTACATGAAACGTGGTGGGAAAGTATGGATCAAAATTTTCCCTCACAAATCATACACAGCTAAAGCTATCGGGGTTCGTATGGGTTCTGGTAAAGGGGCACCTGAAGGTTGGGTAGCACCAGTTAAACGCGGTAAAGTGATGTTCGAAATCGCTGGCGTATCAGAAGAAGTAGCACGCGAAGCTTTACGTTTGGCATCACACAAATTGCCAGTTAAAACAAAATTTGTGAAACGCGAAGAAAATGGTGGTGAATCGAATGAAGGTTAATGAACTTAAGAAAGAACTTAAAGGGTTATCCACTGCTGAACTTGTTGAAAAAGAAAATGAATTAAAACAAGAACTATTCAACTTACGATTCCAACTTGCTACTGGGCAATTAGAAGGTACAGCACGCATTCGTGAAGTACGTAAACAAATTGCGCGTATCAAGACTGCATTGCGTCAAGAAGAATTGCAAAAATAATCATCAGCAAAGGAGGCAATGAACATGACTGTAGAACGTAACCAACGTAAAGTATATCAAGGACGCGTTGTTTCAGATAAGATGGACAAAACGTTAGTAGTTGCAATCGAAACTTACAAACGTCACTCAACTTACGGTAAACGTGTTAAATATACGAAAAAATTTGTAGCTCATGATGAAAATAACTCAGCAAAAGTTGGGGACATTGTTAAGATTATGGAAACTCGTCCATTGTCAAAAACAAAACGTTTCCGCTTAGTTGAAATTGTTGAAGAAGCAGTAATTATTTAATTTCAATTGTGTATACATTTGAAAGGAGGAACCAATAGTGATTCAAACAGAAACTCGACTAAAAGTGGCTGACAACTCAGGCGCTCGTGAAGTGTTAACAATTAGAGTTCTAGGCGGATCTGGCCGCAAAACAGCTAATATCGGTGACGTAATCGTTGCATCCGTTAAACAAGCAACACCAGGTGGAGTTGTTAAAAAAGGGGATGTCGTTAAAGCTGTAATCGTTCGTACTAAATCAGGTGCACGTCGTAAAGACGGTTCATACATTAAGTTCGACGAAAATGCAT